>NZ_JBHTVZ010000001.1:290671-575703 GCF_042792715.1 Isoptericola sp. NPDC056618
TTCGCCCCTCCTCCCCCGGGGGGGGGGGGGGGGGGGGTGTGGGGGGGGGGGGGGGGGGGGGGGGGGGGGGGGGGGGGGGCGCCCCCCCCCCCCCCCCGCGGGGGTGGTGCTCAGTCGTGCGCGGGCCGGCTCCCGAAGTCCGGGATCGGCAGGCGCTCGCCGCCGGCCAGCGCCGAGGCGTGCGCCACGATGCCGGGCGCGGTGAACTTCGCGGAGAGCCAGGCGTCCACGGGCGCGTGCTCGCCCGTGACCACGGCGCGCACGAAGTCGTCGGCGAGGAAGTGGTGCGAGCCCTCGTGCCCGTTCGGCGCGTCGGCGTAGGTGGCGGGCAGCCGCGTCCGGTCGTGGACCGGCGCGGAGCCCGAGGTGAACGCCTCCCGCAGCGCCGGGTCGACGTCCGCGAGGTCGGCCTCGTGGGCCGTGCTGCGGACCGGGACGAAGTCGGCGGACACGTCGGTGGACGTCTCCTTGTCGTTCCACACGCTCTGGTGGGCGAGCTGCTCGAAGCTGGCCTCGGTGCCGAAGAAGCGGAACCGCGACTCGCGGATGTGCGAGGGGTAGCCCACCCGGCGCATCTCGTTGGTGCGCATCGCGCCGCCGTCGGCCAGCTCGAACAGCGCCGTGGCGTTGGAGAAGCTGTTCCCGAACTGGCTGACCTCCCGGTCGAAGACGCCGTCGCCCCGGCGGTCCTCCACGCCGATGCAGCTCACGCTCACCGCGCGGGTGGGCAGCGCACCGAGGACGCCGCCGATCGCGTGCGTCGGGTAGAGCATGGGCGGGTAGCTCGCGGTGGCCTTCCAGTTCTCGCCGCCGCTGTACTGGTACGCGGCGTAGAAGCCGAGGTCCATGTCGTGGACGTAGTCGCCCTCGGCGTAGAAGACCTGGCCGAGGGCGCCCTCGCGCACCCTCTCCCGGACGAAGACGGTGGCCGGGTTGTAGTAGCTCGTCTCGCCCATCATGTACGTGAGGCCGGTGCGCCCGACGGCGGCGACGATCTCCTCGATGTCGGTGAGCTCGGTGGCCATCGGCACGGCCGAGTAGACGTGCTTGCCGGCCTCCAGCGCCGCCAGCACCAGCGGCGCGTGGGTCCAGCGCTGGGTGAAGATGGCGACGGCGTCGACGTCCGAGTCGAGCATCTCCTCGAAGCTGTCGACGACGGTGGCGCGGTCGTAGCGGTCGGCCAGCGACTTGGCCCGCTCCGGCACCAGGTCGGTGATCGTGAGCCGGTCGACGTTCGGGTGCAGGTCCCAGAGCGTCGCGAAGCTGCGCGAGAACTGGCCCGCGCCGACGATGCCGATGCTGATCGAACCGGCATCCTCGGCGAGCGGGGCGGACGGGTCGAGGGGAAGTGCGGACAACGGTGCCTCCTGCTGGTGTGTCGGGTCAGGCCAGGTCGGTGCGGTGCGGCGGCGGGTCGACGAGCATCCACTGGCACGCGACGACCGCCGCGCCGCGGGCCCACTCGTCGAAGCCGGAGGAGAACGCCACCACGGTGGGGCGGGTGGCGTTGGGGTCGAGGTGGTCGGCGAGCGCGGCGTCGAGGGACGGACGGGCGTGGGCGAGCATGCCGAGGCCGTCCCCGGCGAGGATCACGGCGGGCAGGCCGAGCGTGTTCGCGAGCTGGGCGATCAGCACCCCCAGGGCGTGCCCGGCGTCCGCGAAGACGCGCAGCGCGACCGCGTCGCCGCCGTCCGCCAGCGCGAGGGCGGCGTCCAGGTCCAGGTCGGCCCGCCCGCGCGGCACCCCGACGCCCTGGGTGATGGCCGCCGTGGTGAGGAACGCCGACGCGCAGCCGCGGTGCCCCCGCTCGCACACCGGCCCGGAGTCCGCGACCCGCATGTGCCCGATCCGGCCGACCCTGCCCGACGGACCGGCGAGCACCCGGTCCTCGATGACGATGCCCAGGCCGACGCCGACGCCGACGGTCAGCACGGCGAGGTCGCTCATGCCGCGGCCGGGGCCGGACCACTGGACCCCGGCGGTCAGGGCCCGGGCGTCCTCGCTGAGCACGGTGGGGATGCCTGTCGCCCGCTCGAGGATGCCCGCGAGGGGCACCTGGTCCCAGCCGAGGAAGGGGTTGTGGCGCACGGTGTCGTCGAACCGGGACATCCGGCCGGCCAGCCCGACGCCGAGCGCCTGGATCTCCCCCGGCTCGCGCAGTTCGTTCACCAGTTCAAGGATCTGCCCGACGACGGTCTCCTGCTCGACGTCGGCGAGGTCGCGGTGCCCGGACGCCTGCACGAGTCCCGTGGCGTCCGTGCGGACCGCGAACACCTCGTCCGACGTCACCTTGACGCCGATGAACAGGTGGCGGCCGGCCTGCAGGACCAGCGGGAGGCCTGGGCGCCCCCGGCTCTCGCCCGGGGCTGTCGCCTCCTCGGCGATCCGGCCCGCGTCCTCGGCGACCAGCCCGGCGGCCAGCAGCGGCTGCGTGGTCTTGGTGATGCTCGCCGGGGAGCGCTCGAGGCGCCGCGCGAGCTCCGCCCGGGAGAGCGGCCCGGCCAGGAGCAGGGCGCGCACGACCGCTCGGGCGGAGGGCTCCAGGGAGCCGAGGCGGGGAACGTCTGCGCGGCGCTGCACGCCCCGAGCCTGGCGCCTATTCCTTCACCTTGTCAATGAAATGCCGAAAACTCCCTCGCGCCTCACGACGGGCGGGCGTCCGGCACCGCCGCGAACTCGGCGACGAGGCGGGCGAACCGCTCGGGCTGGTCCTCGCCGACCAGGGTGGCGCAGTCCGCCAGCACCTCGAGGCGCGCGTCCGGGAAGAGCCCAGCCAGCCGCGGGCCGTGCTCCGCGGGCATCAGCGGGTCCCGGTCCGCCCACACCACGAGCACCGGCTTCGTGAACGCGCTCCAGCCCTCCGCGAGCCGCAGCAGCTCGGCCCGGCCCGGCGCCCCGCCCGCGAACTTCGCGAAGTCGCGGCGGATCCGTCGGTCCCCGGTGGCCGGCGCGAACCAGTCGACGAGCAGGTCGTCCGGCAGCCCCACGACGGACATGCCGCCGTACCCGCTCGGCATCCGCCGGAAGGCCCGGAGGCGGAAGAGCCGCAGCAGCAGCCACATGCCGCCCGGCACGCGCGCGGCGCGCCCCAGCGCCTTCGCCGCCCCGGGCGGGAAGTTGTCGAACGCCTCGCACGCGGCCAGCACCAGGCGCCCGACCCGGTCGGTGCGACCGTCGTTGACGAGGAACTGGCCCCCGCCCCAGTCGTTCAGCACCAGCGTGACGTCGGTCAGGTCGAGCGCGTCGAGGAGGTCGCCGAGCAGGCGCGCCATTCCGCGCTGGGACAGGTCCGCGTCCGGCCGCATCGGCGTGCGGTGCCCGCCGAGCGGCAGCGTCGGGGTGATCACGCGGAAGCCCGGCAGCAGGGGCACGACCTTCCGCCAGGCGCGGGAGTCCATCGGCGGCCCGTGCCCGAGCAGCACCACCGGCCCGGCGCCGCCGGTGTCCTCGTACGTCACCGGTCCCGCCGCCAGCTCGACGACCGCCATGGCCGCCCCTCTCGCTCGTCGATTTGATAGATCGTTCTAGTCAGCCACCGTAGGCTGACCCCATGACCGCGGCAACCCCCTCGAACCTCCCGCCGCTCCTCGCGGAGCCCCCCGCGGACGCCGGCACCCGCACCCGGATCCGGCACGCGGCGGCCCGCCTGTTCGCGCGCCGGGGCTACGCCGGCACCGGGCTCAAGCAGATCGCCGCGGACGCGGCGGCACCGTTCGGCTCGATCTACCACTTCTTCCCGGGCGGCAAGGACGCGCTGGCCGAGGACATGATCCGCACCACCGGCCCGCAGTTCATGGCGCTGGTGCTCGGCCTCCTCGAGGAGCGCGACGACCCGGTGGACGCCGTCGTCCACGCGTTCGACTCCGCGGCCCGCGACCTCGTGGCGACCGGTTACGCCGACGGCTGCCCCGTCGCCACGATGGCGCTCGACGTCGTGGACACGAACGAGGCCCTCCGCGGCGCCGCCGCGGACGTCTTCGCCGCGTGGATCGACGGCGGCACGGCGTGGTTCTCCCGGCACGTCGCTCCCGAGCGCGCCCGGGAGCTCGCCCTCGCCATGGTGATGCTGGTCGAGGGCGCGTTCCTGCTCGCCCGCACGACCCGCGACCCGGAGCCGATGCGCTCCGCCGGGCGCACGCTGGCCGCCCAGCTCGCCGCGGCGCGCTGACGCGAGACCTGGGCGGCCCGCCTTTCGACGTCGGTCGAAACGCTCGTGGGCGGGCGCGGTGGGCCCGAGGCTGGGGACACGCCGCGGGCAGCCGCCCGAGGCGCACACCGCACCCCGAGGGAGAGCCGCCATGGCCGCCGTCGTCCCCGCCGACACCATCCGCATCCCGGGCTCGCGCACGCTGCGCTTCGAGGGCCGCCACCACGGCTCCGACGTGTCCTTCTTCCTCGTCACGAACGACCCGGGCAAGGGCCCGGACCTGCACCGCCACCCCTACACGGAGACGTGGTCGGTGCTGGAGGGCGAGGCGACCATCCGCATCGGCGCCGAGACCGTCGTCGCCCGCGCCGGGGACACCGCCGTCGTCGCGCCGGACGTCTGGCACGGCTTCACGAACACCGGCGCCGGCGTGCTGCGCATGATGTGCATCCACGCCTCGGCCACGATGATCCAGGAGAACAAGAGCGAGGAGCACCGCTGATGTCGTTCCAGGCCTACCTCGACACCGTCGAGACGAAGACCGGGCTCACGCCGCGCCAGATCGTGGACGCCGCCGCCGCGCAGGGCCTCGGCCCCGAGAGCAGGACCATGACCGTCGTCGCCTGGCTCAAGGAGACGTACGGGATCGGGCACGGGCACGCCCAGGCCATGGCGCACGTGATCGTCAAGGGCGACCGGATCGGCACCAAGCACGTCGGCGCCACCGGCTCGCACCGCGACGCGAGCGACCGGCTGTGGCTCGACGGCAAGGACTCGCGGCCCGCGGACTGGTGAGACCGGGCCGGACACCGGTCAGTCGCCCGGCCACTCCCCCGTCCAGCGCTCGAACGCGCGGGCGCCCCCGCGGTCGATGGCCGCCTTCACGACCGAGAAGATCGCGCCCTGCAGCAGCGACGCGAGCAGGATCTCCCGCATCCGGTACTCGGACTGCAGCGGTGTGGGCGCGTCGTCGGGGTGCCCGGGCGCGACCCGCTTGTAGACCTGCTTGAAGACCTGCCCCGCCACGATGCCGCCGATGATCGAGCTCACGATGCCCACCGGCCGGTACAGGATCTTCGCCGCCTTGCCGCCCGACTTCTCGGTCCGGACCACGTCGTTGTCCTTGCTCATCCCCCGACGCTAGGCCGGGGCGGCCCGTCCCGCACGGGGCGCCGCCCGACGACGGCCGCGCGTTGGCTACAGTGCCATGGACGCCCGCCGGCACCTGCCACGACGAACCGCTCGAAGGAGGACGCATGATTCGCACCGTGCGCCCCCTGCTGACGAGCCGTCGCGGGCGCCTCGCCGGGGTGATGCTGGTGCTCGCCCTGATCGTGGGCGTCGTCCTCATGCACGCCATGAGCGGCTCGTCGACCCGGCACGCCGACCACCACGCCCCCGCCGCCGTGGTGGTCCAGGCGCACACGGCGCCGGGCACGACGGCGGGCGCCCCCGCGGTCACCACGTCGCACGCCGGTGCGCCGGTCGCCCAGGACGCCGGCGCCCCCGGCTGCGGTGCCGGCGGCTGCGGCGGGCACGAGATGGTCACGGCCATGTGCCTCATGATCCTGGCGGTGCTGCTCACGCTCGTCGGGCCGGGGGCGCGCGCCCTGCTGCGCGCCGAGGGCCCGCGCGTCGTGGCACGGCTCCCCCTCCCGGTCGCGGCCCGCCCGGCGGAAGGGCCCAGCCTGCACGCCCTCGGGATCTCTCGGACCTAGGACCGCCCGGGCCCGCCCCCGACCGGGGCGCAGGCCCACCGCGGATCCCACGAGAGACCCCGAGAAAGGCCTACCCCTCATGACGCCCACCTTCCTGGCGCGCGCCCGCGTGCCCGCGCTCGCCCTCGCCGTCGGCCTGACGCTCGCCGCGTGCGGCGCGGACGACGGCACCGGCCACGACATGGCCGACATGGGCGGCGCCTCGTCGTCGCCCGACGCACCGTCGGACACCGCGACCGACGCCCCGTTCAACGCTGCCGACGTGATGTTCGCCCAGATGATGCTCCCCCACCACGAGCAGGCGATCGAGATGTCCGACGCCCTGCTCGCCAAGGACGGCGTCAGCCCTGAGCTCGTCGACCTGGCGGAGCGGATCAAGGCCGCCCAGGGTCCCGAGATCGACACCCTCACCGCCTGGCTGGGCGACTGGGGCGCCGACCCGGAGGCCGGCGCCGGCATGGGCCACGACGAGCACGGCATGGCCGGCATGATGTCGGCCGAGGACATGCAGGCCCTCGAGGACGCGACCGGGGCCGACGCCGAGCGCCTGTTCCTCGAGCAGATGGTCGCCCACCACGAGGGCGCGGTCGAGATGGCGCAGACCGAGGTGTCCGGCGGCGAGCACGCCGGCGCCGTCGAGATGGCGGAGTCGGTCGTCGACACCCAGACGGCCGAGATCCAGCAGATGCGGGACCTCCTGGCGTCCCGCTGAGCGCCGGTGACCCGGGCCCCCGCGGCCCGGGCCACCGCTCCCTGACCAGCTCGTGATCGTTTCGTGACATTCCACCCGCCGGTGCGG
Organism: Isoptericola sp. NPDC056618; assembly: GCF_042792715.1. Classification (NCBI taxonomy): domain Bacteria; kingdom Bacillati; phylum Actinomycetota; class Actinomycetes; order Micrococcales; family Promicromonosporaceae; genus Isoptericola; species Isoptericola sp. NPDC056618. The sequence goes on from NZ_JBHTVZ010000001.1 coordinate 297,336, forward strand.
TACGTTCCTCCGGGCCGGTGGTTCAGGCAGCAGGAGAGGTCGCATGACAACCCACGTTCACAGGAGCACCGCGCACCGCGGCGCACCCGCTCCGTCCGACGCCTCGGCGCAGGCCGCGCGATGACGCAGACGCAGCCCGCACCGGCCCCCGCCACCCGCACCTACCCGAGCCGACGTGACCCCGGCCGCGGCGGGCGCAGCCGTCCCGTCACCGCCGTCCGGCACGTCCCGGAGCCCGTCCGCGAGACCGCCGCGCCCCGCGCCGCGGTGCCGGCTGCTCCGGCTGCTCCGGTCCGCACCGCACCCCCCGCCGCGCCCGCGACGCCCGCGGCACCCGTGCACCTCCACGCTCCGGCGACCGCCACGCCCGCCGTCGTGCACACGCACGTGTTCGACCCCGTCCGCCCGGCGGCGGGCCGCGAGACCCCGCGCGGCGACACCTCCCGCGGCGAGACGACCCGCTCCGAGCACCGTCCGGTGCGCAAGTCGGCGCGCAAGCGCGTCCCCGTCCGCCTCGCGGGGCTGGGGGTCGGGCTGACCGTCGCCGTCGCGACCACCGCGACGCTCACCGCCATCGCACCGCAGGCCTCGGCCCCGGAGCCCGACGACCGGCCGACGACCGGCTCGCTCGAGGCGATCACCGCAGCGGCGGCCGCCGCCGTCGACGACCGCGACGGCAGCGCCTCGCGCAGCGGCGCCCGCGCGGGTGTCGCGCAGGCCTCGACCGTGAAGCAGACCGCGGGCGGCGCGACCGTCACGGTGTCGGACAAGGCGAAGATGTCGGTCGAGACGCTCGACCGGGGCGAGATCGAGGGCCCGCCGCCGGTGCTGCCGGGGTGCGAGGGCGTGGCCGCCGGGACCGGGTCCAACGGGCTGATCCCCTCCAGCGAGCTGTGCACGCTGTGGGACGGGCACACGCAGGTCCGCGCCGACGCCGCCGTGAAGCTCGCCGAGCTGAACGAGGCGTACAAGGCCGCGTGGGGCGAGTCGATGTGCATCACGGACGGCTTCCGCAGCTACTCGCAGCAGGTCGCGACCAAGGCCGCCAAGGGGTACCTGGCGGCCGCGCCCGGCACGTCGAACCACGGCTGGGGCCTCGCCGTCGACATCTGCCCCGAGACGTACTCCGGCTCGCGGTGGAACTGGCTCGCCGCGAACGCCCCGGCCTACGGCTGGGACAACCCCGACTGGGCCCGGCCCGGCGGCTCCAAGTACGAGCCGTGGCACTGGGAGTACACCGCGGGCGTCACGCAGATGGGCGGCTACTGACCGGACCCGCGAGCCGGCGCACCGCGTCGAGCACGTCCACGCCGTCGGGCGGCTCGGTGTCGAGGGCGCGGTGGATGGTCATGCCCTCCACGAACGCGTCGAGCACGCGGCTGGTCGCCGGGTCGAAGTGCCGGCCGAGCGCGGCGCGGCTGCGGCGCATCCAGTCGTTCGTCAGGTCGCGGAAGGCGGGGTCGCGCGCGGCGAGCGTGTAGAGCTCGTGCGACAGCACGAGGTCGCGCTGGGTGGCGAAGACGTCGAGCGTGATGAGCCGGACGACGGCGCGCAGCGCGGCGTCGCGGTCTTGCGCCTCGGCCATGCGGCGGTCGAACTGCGCGGAGGCCTCGCGGGTGAAGCGCCCGAACGCCTCGCGCAGCAGCTCGTCCCGCCCGGCGAAGTGGTACGTCATCGAGCCGAGCGGCACGTCCGCGGCCGCGGCGACGCGGCGCTGCGAGGTGCCCGCGACGCCGTGGGCGGCGACGACGTCGAGGCAGGCGTCGATGATGCGGTCGCGGCGGTCGGGGTCGTAGCGGCGCGGTCGGGTGCCGTCGGTCATGACCCCATGATGGCCTCCGGCCCGTAGAGCGCCCGGGCGTTCCCGGCGAGGACGGCCTCCACGTCCGGCCCGGACAGCCGCGACGTGCGGACGTAGTCGAACGCCCGCGCGTACTTCGCGCCCTGGAAGTACGGGTGGTCCGACCCGGCGAGGAGGCGGTCGGCCCCCAGCGTCTCGGCCGCCAGCGCGAGCGACGGCTCGTGGAAGTTGGCGGCGTCGAACCACATCCGCCGCAGGGCTCCGAGCGGCGACGACGGGAACGCGCCCCAGTCCTCGTAGTTGTCCTCGAGCCGTCGGGCGAGGAACGGCAGGTCGCCGGCGAGGTGCGCCACGTGCAGGCGCACCCGCGGGAACCGGCTCGGCACGTCGGCCTTGAGCAGGTGCAGCACCGCGATCGCGTCCTCCACCGGGGCGCCGTTGACCCAGGCCAGCCCGTGGCCGGTGATGAGGTCGGAGCGCGCGCCCGACCCCGTGGCGTGCAGGTTCACCACGGCACCGCGCTCGTCGAGGGCCGCCCAGACCGGGGCGAACCGCGGGTCGGCGAGCGAGAGCCCACCCGGCAGCACCGTCGGCAGCGAGAATCCGACGAACCCCGGAGCGTCGGCGACCCGCGGGATCTCCTCGAGCGCCGCCGCGACGTGCGGCAGCGGCAGCGCCCCGTAGGCGAGGAACCGCCCGGGGTGGGCCGCCACCAGGCGCGCGTACTCGTCGTTGATCCACCGTGCGGCGTCGAGCGACGGCCCCGGCTCCCGGCCGGCGGGGGCCTGCGGCGTCACGGCGAGCACCTGCAGCTCCACGCCGGCGTCGTCCATCCCGCGCAGCCGCTCGGACAGGTCAGCGTCGGTGGAGTCGGCCCGCAGGTCCCGGGCGATGGCGGTCGTGGCCGGGTCCACGCCGATGCGCTCCAGCCGGTCCAGGTACGCGACCGGGTACACGTGGGCGTGCGTGTCGATCGCGGCGCTGCGGGGACTCGAGGTCGAGGGCGTCACGACACCTCCGGGTGCTCGTCGGGGACTCCCGCGACGCTCCCACCCGACGACGACGCGCGCACCCGGAGCGGTTCGGCCCGCGTCGCCCGCCCGGGCGTACAGTCGATCCCGGACCAGCCTGACCAGCGACGACGTCGACGGCGGAGGAGCCGATGGCCTTCACCCACCCCGGGGCACGCCCGGCACGGGGAGCGCACCGACCGCGAGCTGCCCGTGATCCGCCTGACGCGGCGCTGACCGTCGTGGCCACCGCCGACGAGGTGCCCGGGACGTCGGCACGCGCCGGCCGCCCGTGGCTGCGACGCGCGCTCCGAGCGGTGATCGCCGTCGTGCTCGGCGTGCTCCTCGCGCTGGGCTGGTACCAGGTGTCCGTGCAACCGGGAGCGGCGATGCTGCAGACGCTGTTCGACTCCGGGCCCGGCGTCACGCCGCCCCTGGACATCGAGGACGCGCGGGCGAACGTCGAGGACCCGCGCACCGTGCCGATCCCGACCCCGGACGCCCCCGACGCGAGCGCCGTCGTGTACGCGCCGCGCGCCGAGGGGCCGCACCCGGTCGTGGTGTGGGTGCACGGCGGCGGCTTCGTCTCGGGCTCGCCCGCCACCGTCGAGGACTTCTCCGTCCTGCTCGCGAGCCGCGGCTACACGGTCGTCAGCCTGGACTACACCCTGGCGCCGGAGGCCCGGTACCCCGTGCCGGTGCGGCAGGGCAACGCCGCGCTCGACGTCGTCCAGGAACGGATCGCGGACTTCGGCGGCGACCCCGCCCGCGTCGTCCTGGGCGGCGACTCCGCGGGCGCGCAGATCGCGAGCCAGCTGGCCGCCGTCCAGACCAACCCCGGCCTCGCGGCCGACCTCGACCTCACCCCGGGCGTGCCGCGCGACCGCCTGCGCGCCGTCGTCCTGTACTGCGGCGCGTACGACCTGGACACCCTGGGCGCCACGGGCTTCCCCGGGCTGCGCACCTTCCTCTGGGCGTACACGGGGCACCGCGACTGGGCGGACGCGCCGTTCGCCGACCAGCTCTCCACCACGAAGCAGGCGACGGCGGACTACCCGCCCACGTACCTCACCGTCGGCGACGCGGACCCGTTCGAGAGCCAGGGGCGCGAGCTCGCCGCCGCGCTCCAGGGCCAGGGCGTCCCGACCGAGACCCTGTTCTGGGACGACGGCGAAGGTCTCCCCCACGAGTACCAGTTCCACTTCGACCGCCCGCAGGCCGCCCGGTCCTTCGGCGCCACGCTCGACTTCCTGGAGGACCGGACCGGATGACCGAGCCGGCACCGGACGCCGGGCGCGCACGACCCGTCGTCGGCTGGACCGCCCTGGCCCTGCTGACGGCGGCGGCGGCGGCCGTCGTCGTCGACGCCGTCGTCGTCTTCCTCGGGCACTGACGCGCACCGCCGCAGGGGCGTCGCGGTGGTCGGTCCCCCGCACCGGCCCTAGGGTGGCGAGCGCGATCCACACCCGTCGGGAGAGGGCGAGGCACGGTGACCGGTGACGACGGGGACGAGGCCGGGCAGGCGGCCCCGCCGGCGCGACGGTGGCCCCGGCACCTGCACCTGGGCCGGTTCTCGCTGCGGCGCAGGTCGCTCGAGGCCGAGCCGGTGGTGGACGCCGCGTCGGAGCGGCTGCAGGAGTTCCTGGTGCTGCTGGGCGGCGCGCTGCTCACCGTCGGGACGGCCGCCACGGACATCCAGCACACGCTCAAGCGCGTCGCCGTCGCGCTCGGGTCGCCGCAGACCACGCTGTTCGTCTTCCCGACGCTGATCCTCATCAAGATGCCGGGCGACACCGAGACGCGGTTCGACGTCGCGGAGTCCGCCGGCGGGGAGGTCCGCTTCGACCGTGCCGCGCAGGTCTACGCCGTCGTGGACGACGCCGTGGCGGGCCGCATCGACGCGTCGGAGGGGGCCGAGCGGTTGCAGCAGGTCCGCGACGCGCACCCCCGGTTCCCGGCCTGGGTGCGCACGGCCGGGCACGGGCTGGCGGCGGCGGGTCTCGGGCTGGTCCTGCTCGGCGGCAACCCCGTCAGCCTGCTGTACGCGTTCGTGCTCGGCGTGCTCGTCGGGGCCGTCAAGCTCACCGTGCGGCCCGGGACGTACGCCGCGACCCTGCTGCCCGTCGTCACCGCGTTCGTGCTGGCGCTGCTGGTGTTCGGGCTCGCGGACACGACGGTCGTGAGCGAGCCGCTGCAGGTGCTGGTGCCACCCCTGGTCACGCTGCTGCCCGGCGCCGCGCTCACCACCGGCGTGCAGGAGCTCGCCGCCGGCGACATGGTCGCCGGGTCCAGCCGGCTCGTCTCGGGCCTGGCGCAGCTGCTGTTCCTCGCGTTCGGGATCCTCGCGGCCCTGGCGATCACCGACGTGCCCAGCGCGGACGCGCTCGCCTCCTCCGCCACGACGCTCGGCGCCTTCCAGCCGTGGATCGGGGTGCTGCTCTTCTCGCTCGGCATCTTCCTGTACCACTGCGGGCCGCCCCGGTCGCTCTTCTTCCTCACCGTCGTCCTGCTGGTGGCGTACGGCGGGCAGGTCGTCGGCGCGACCGTCACGAGCGGCGTCTACAGCGGCTTCCTCGGCGCCGCCGCGCTGACGCTGTGCGCCTACCTCGTGCAGACCGTCAGGGGCGCGCCGCCCGCCGTCGTCTGCTTCCTCCCCGCGTTCTGGCTGCTCGTGCCCGGCGCCACCGGGCTGATCGGGCTCACCCAGACGGCGAGCGGCGACGCCGTCAGCTCCACGAGCCTGCCGACCATCGCGGGGTCGATCGTCGCCATCGCGCTCGGCGTGCTCGTCGGCACGGCGCTGTACCGGCAGATCTACACGATGGCGCCCGCGCGCTGGGGGCTGCGCCCGACGTGACGCACCCCGGGTCAGAGCAGCAGCAGGTTGAGGGCCGCGAGCGCCACGAGCACGGTGACCAGCCGCTCGAAGAGCTGCTGGTCCACGTGCCCGATGACGCGCCGGCCGATCCAGGTCCCGACGAGCACGACGGGCGCCAGGACGGCCCACAGCCCCACCGTGTCGGCGCCCACGATCCCGACGCCGACGGCCACCGGCAGCTTGATGACGTTCACCGTGAAGAAGAACCATGCCGTCGTGCCGAGGAAGCGCCACTTCTCGTAACGCGCGGCCAGCAGGTAGAGGCTCATCGGCGGGCCGCCGGCGTTCGCGACCATCGTCGTGAAGCCGGCGAGGCCGCCGTACCCGAGCGTCGCGGCGCGCGTGTCCACGCGCAGCCGGTCGCGCCACAGGTTGAGCACCAGCAGCGCCAGCAGGATGCCGCCGATCGTGCGGCGCATGACGTCGTCGCTGACCCACGTGAGGAACGCCGCGCCGAGCGCCACGCCGGCCAGCACCGGCGCGAGCAGGCGCCCGATCACCCGGAAGTCCGCGTACCTGCGGTACGCCCAGATGGCGACCAGGTCGCCCGTGATCAGGAGGAGCAGCACCGCGCCGGTGGACTCCTTGGCCGGGACGACGAGCGCCATCAGCGCCGCCGCGATCATCCCGAGGCCGCCCAGCGCCGTCTTCGAGAAGCCGACGAGCAGCGCGACGAGCACGACGACGGCCCACCCGGTCCACGGCAGGCCGGCGATCAGCGGGGCGGGTTCGAGCACCGGGGCAGCGTAGTCGCGGGCGGGCCGTCGTCGGGCGCGGGTCCGCGCGTCAGCTCGAGGCGCGGAAGCTCAGCGCGCCGTGCCGGTCACCGGACCCGGTCGTAGACCGCGGCAACCTCGCCCTGTGCGCCCACGACCTGCGACGACAGGGTCCAGGTGGTGCCGGGCAGGCCGTCGTCGAACAGGCGCTCCCCGCCGCCCACGATCACCGGGGCGATCAGGAGGTACAGGCGGTCGACCAGGTCCGCGGCGAGCAGCGGCTTGATGACGCTCGGGCTGCTGTTGACCAGGACGTCGCCCTGGCCGACGTCCCGCAGGCCCCGCACGACGTCGGCCGCGGGTGCGTCCACCACGCGGGCGCGCGGCCACGGCGCTGACGTCAGCGTGCGCGACAGGACCACCTTCTCCGTGTCGACGAGCCACCGCGCGTACGCGCGGTCGCGCGGGTCGGCGGCCTCGTCCGCGGCCACGGGCGGCCAGTAGCCGAGGAAGCCCTCGGCGTTGACCCGGCCGAGCACGGCCGTCGTCGCGTCCGCGCACAGCCGGACCAGGTGGTCGCGCGCCGTGTCGGTGGCGACGTACGGCAGGAAGGCGCCGAAGTCGGCCGGCCCGCCGGGGCCGTGGTACCGACCGTCGAGGCTGAGGCTGAGGTTCGCGGCCACGGTACGGCCGGTCTGCTGCGTCATGGTGTCTCCGTCGGTCTCGTCGGGTGCCGTCCGTCGGCACTCACCCCGGGGACGGAGCGGCGGACGGGTCCTCGACATCCGCCTGCGGCGACGACGCCGGCCACGGTCCTCGGGTCCCGCGCTCAGGCCCCCGCGACCACCCGCTCGGGCTCGCCGGTCCGCGTGGCGACACCGTCGTACCGGCCCTCGACGACGTCCGCGACGCGCACGGGCTCGCCGAGGGTCGCCGACAGGTAGACCGCGCGGACGGTGGCGAGCGCCCGCAGCCCGTCGTCGAGCGTCACCCACGGCGCGCGGCCCTCGCGGACCGCCGCGACGACGTCGGCCCACTGGGCGCCGTGCGAGCTGCCGTACTGCGCGACGTGCGACTCCTGCGGGTCCAGTGCGCCGCGGGCGCTGCCGGACGCGGCGGCGACCTGGTTGGCCGACCAGTCGCCGCCCTCGGCGTCGCGGGCGTGGAAGTAGGTGAGCTCGTCCGCCTCGATGACGGCGGACCCGTCCGTGCCGTGCACCTGGAGACGCACCCCCAGGTCGGGGTACACCGTGGTGGAGGCGTGCAGCGTGGCGAGCGCGCCGGAGGCGAACCGGACGATCGCGACCGCCACGTCCTCGACCTCGATGCGCTCGTGGCCGAGCCGCGCGGTGTAGGCCACGACCTCGACCGGCTCGCCCAGGTACCAGAGCAGCAGGTCGAGGGTGTGCACGCCCTGGTTCATGAGCGCGCCGCCGCCGTCGAGGGCCCAGGTGCCGCGCCAGGCGCCGGAGTCGTAGTACTCCTGCGTGCGGTACCAGTCGACGTTCGCGACGGCGGAGGTCACGCGGCCGAGGCGGCCCGCGTCGAGCGCACGGCGCACGGCGAGCGCGGACTCGTCGTGCCGGTGCTGGGAGATCACGGCGACGACCTGCTCGGGCCGCGCGGCCGCGGCGTCCCGCAGCCGGCGGGCCGGCTCGACCGCGACGTCGAGCGGCTTCTCGACGACGACGTGCGCCCCGGCCTCGAGCGCCTGCAGCGCGAGGTCGGCGTGCTCGCCGCTGGGCGTGCATACGCTCACGACGTCGAGGCCGCCGGCGGCGAGGGCCTCCCCGAGGGCGGCGTGCGCGGCGGGGGCCGGCCGGCCGGCCGCCACCAGCTGCGCGGACACCGCGGCGGTGCGGTCGGCGTGCGGGTCGACGAGGGCGACGACGTCGAGGTCGGGGTTCGCGGCGGCGACCTCCGCGTGCAGGCGGCCGATGACGCCGCAGCCGACGATGGCGAGGCGCAGCGGTGCGCCGGTGCTTGCTGTCATGCCGGCGATGGTAGGCATCCGATCGCCCCGGTGAACAGAGGTCTTGACTAATTAACACTCATGGTTTTAATGTCTCGACCGCCGGCTCGGGCCCACCACCCGAGCCCCGACCCGAGGAGTTTCAATGAGGAAACTGTCGCTGCGGCTCGCCGTCGCAGTCGGAACGACCGGAGCCCTCGTCGCGCTGACGGCGTGCTCCAACGGCGGCGGGACCGCCGGGGGCCAGGACGCCGCGCTCGACCCCGAGGCCGACGTCACGATCTCCGTGGGCGACCAGCCCACGGCGGACAAGCCCGAGGAGCAGGCCGCCTTCCAGGAGCGGATCGACGAGTTCGAGGCCGAGAACCCGAACATCACCATCGAGCCCTCCACCGAGGTGTGGGACGCCCAGACGTTCCAGGCCAAGCTCGCCGGCGGCACCCTGCCCACCGTCATGGGCGTCTCGCTCACCTACAGCCACGAGCTCATCCAGGACGGGCAGCTGCCCGACATGACGCCGTACCTCGAAGAGCTCGACATGATCGACGACCTCAACCCGCTCGCCCTCGACAAGGTCAAGGACGACGAGGGGCACATCTACACGATCCCCACCGGCCTGTTCTCCGTGGGCCTGGCCTACAACCGCGACGTCTTCGAGCAGGCGGGCCTCGACCCCGACAAGCCGCCGGCCGACTGGGACGAGGTGCGCGAGTACGCCAGGACCATCGCCGAGAAGGTGCCCGGGGTCGCCGGCTACGCCCAGATGACGACCAACAACACGGGCGGCTGGATGCTCACGACGATGACCTACAGCAAGGGCGGGGAGGTCCAGGACGCCGGCGGCACGAAGGCGACCATGGGCGACGCCACCGCCGACTCGCTCCAGGCGCTGCACGACATGCGCTGGGTGGACGACTCGATGGGCAAGGAGTTCCTCTACGACCAGGAGTCCGTCCGCCAGGCGTTCGCGGCGGGGAAGATCGGCATGGTGCTCCAGGCGCCGGACGCGTACGACACGGTCGTGAAGACGTACGGCTTCGACCCCGAGGCCTTCGGCATCACGGCGCTGCCGCAGACCGGCGGCGACCACGGGACGCTGACCGGCGGGTCCCTCAAGCTGTTCAACGCCAAGGCCACCCCGAACGAGCTGCTCGCCGCGGCCAAGTGGGTGAAGTACTACGAGTTCGACAAGTACTACGACGAGGACGTCGCCGTCGACGAGGCCAAGACCAACGCCGCCGAGGACAAGCCCGTCGGCCTGCCCGGCCTGCCGCCCGTCTCGCAGGAGGTCTACGACCGGTACCTCGGCTGGATCAAGCCGTACGTCAACGTGCCGCTGGAGAACTTCACCGGCTACACCGACTCCGGGCTCGAGCTGATCCCCGAGCCGCCCACCGGCACCCAGCAGGCGTACGCCGCCCTCGACCCGGTCGTGCAGAAGGTGCTCACCGACAAGAACGCCGACATCGCCGCCACGGTCGACGAGGCGAACAAGACCGTCGACGGCATCATCGCGCAGGCCGCGCGCTAGCCGAGCGTCGACCGGCCGGGCGCTCGACGCGCCCGGCCGGTCACCCCGAAGGGAGGCATCGCCTTGTCCAAGACCCTCGCGGCGCCGGCCGCCGTGCCGCGCGTGCGGCCACGACCCGGGATCGCCGGCTGGTACCGGGGCGGCGGGCTGCACGCCGTGCTGTTCGCGGTCCCCGTCGTCCTCGTCTTCGCCTACTTCAGCTGGGGCCCCGTCGTCCAGGGCCTGGTGCTGAGCCTGCAGAAGACCAACCTCATCGCCCCCGCCGAGTGGGTGGGGCTGAGCAACTTCGAGTACGTCCTGTCCGACCCCGGGCTGGCGCAGGCCGCCCTCAACACGGCGTACTTCGCGCTGCTCGCGATGGTGATCGGCTTCCCGATCCCGATCTTCCTCGCCGTGATGATCAACGAGCTGCGCAAGCACGACGGCCTGTACAACGCGCTGGCGTACCTGCCCGCCATCGTGCCGCCCGTGGCCGCGATCCTGCTGTGGAAGTTCTTCTTCGACCCGTCGTCCGCCGGCATGTTCAACACCATGCTCGGGTGGATCGGCCTGGGCCCGTTCCCGTGGCTGAACTCCGAGGCGATGGCGATGCCGTCGATCGTCCTCTACGCCACCTGGGCGGGCGCCGGCTCGACGGCGATCATCTACATCGCCGCGCTGGCCACGGTGCAGACCGAGCTGTACGAGGCGGCGGAGATCGACGGCGCCGGGATCTGGCGCCGCGTCTGGCACATCACGATCCCGCAGCTGCGCGGCGTCATCCTCGTGATGCTGCTGCTGCAGCTCATCGGCACCTTCCAGATCTTCACCGAGCCGTTCCTGTTCACGGGCGGCGGGCCCAACAACGCCACCCAGACCATCCTGCTGAAGATCTACAACTACGCCTTCGTCAACGGGGACTTCGGCGCCGCGACGGCCCTGAGCGTGCTCCTGGCCGCCTTCCTCGGCCTGCTCTCCGTCGTCTACTACTACGCGACCAAGAGGTGGAGCCAGTCATGAGCGTCGTCGACACCTCGCGCACCGCGACCGCCGTGTCCGACCCCGCCCCCGTGGCCGCCGTGCCGCCCCGCCCCCGCCGCCGTCGACGGCGGGCCCCGGAGGAGCCCAAGACCCGCGGGCTCATCTCGTCCGGCGACCGCAAGCGCCGCAGCGTGCGGTTCTGGCTCACCCTCGTCCAGGGCGTGCTGCTCGTCGGACTGATCATCGCCTGCCTCGGCCCGCTGCTCTGGTCGGCCAAGGCGTCCGTCTCCAGCAGCCAGGACATCGTGTCCGACCCCATGGGGATCTGGTTCACGCCGAACGAGTGGGGCAACCTCGCCCTGGCCTGGAAGGGCGCCCAGATCGGGCAGTCCCTCGGCAACACCGTGCTGCTCGCCGTGGGCTCGACCGTCGCGACGCTGGTCGTCAGCATCGCCGCCGCGTTCCTGCTCAGCGTGCTGCGCCCGAAGTGGGGGCCCTGGCTCACCGGCGCCATCCTGGCCACGCTGTTCCTGCCCGGCGTCATCTCGCTCGTGCCGCTGTACCTCACGGTGCTCGACATGCCGCTGCTGCACATCCGGCTGCAGGACACGTTCTGGGCCGTGTGGCTCCCGTCGGCCGCGAGCGCCTTCAACGTCATCGTGCTCAAGCGGTTCTTCGACTCGATCCCCCGGGAGTACCTCGAGGCCGCCACGATCGACGGCGCCGGCCCGCTGCGGATCCTGTCCATGGTCGTCCTGCCGCTGTCGCGGCCGATCATCGGCGTCGTCGCGCTGCTGTCGGTCGTGGGCGCGTGGAAGGAGTTCCTGTGGCCGATGCTGGTGCTGTCCGACCCCGACCTGCAGCCGGTGTCGGTGATGCTGCCGAAGCTGGCGGCCGGGACGGCGCCCCTGTCGGTGCAGATGGCGGCCGTCTTCCTCACGATCATCATCCCCGTCGTGCTGTTCGTGATCTTCCAGAAGCAGTTCCTGCGCGGGGTCGGCACGGCTGGAGGGATCAAGGGATGAGCACGGTCGCAGGCAGCAAGGTCCTCGTCACGGGGGCGTCCGGACGGATCGGGAGCGTCGTCACCCGGCGGCTGCGGGCCGCCGGGGCATGGGTGACGGCCCTGTCCATCGACGACGCGCCGTCGCTCGAGGCGGACCGGGTCCTGGTCGGCGACACCACGTCGCAGGACGACGTCGCGGACGCGCTCGACGGCGTCGACGCGGTGGTGCACCTCGCCGCCCTCGCGCACCGGGACATCGCCCCGCCCTACGACGTCTACTCGACGAACGTGGTCTCCACGTTCAACGTGCTCGCCCAGGCGGGGGCGCTCGGCATCTCCCGGGCCGTCGTCGCGGGGAGCATCAACGCGTGCGGGCTGCCGCAGAACGTGCACGAGGTGTGGCCGGCGTACGTCCCGTACGACACCCACCTGCCCGTCGACATCGCCGACTGGTACTCGCTGTCCAAGCACCAGGACGAGAGCACCGCCCGGATGGCGTGGCGGCACTGGGGGATCGACGTCGTCACGCTGCGCTTCCCGCACGTGAACTCCGTGGAGGCGCTGCGCGCCCAGGCCCGCCGGCTCACCGAGGACCCCCGCCCCGGCCTGCTCGAGGGCTGGTCGTACCTCACCACCGACGACGCCGCGCGGGCGGTCGAGCTGTCCCTCACCGCGGCGACCTCGGGCGCGCACGCGTTCTTCCTCGCCGCCGACCGCACCCTCGCGCCGTACCGGACGGAGGACCTGCTCGACGCGTACGCGCCCCAGGTCCCCCGCACCCGCCGGCTCGTCGGGCGCGAGGTCCCGATCGACCTCACCCCCGCGCGCGAGCTCATCGGCTTCCGCGCGGAGCAGGAGATCGACCTCCCGACGCTCGACCTGCCGCGCACCACCGCCGGCACCACCGCCAGCAAGGAGCACTGATCCACGCCATGCCGCACGACCTGTCGCTCGACACCTTCGCCAACCCCTGGCCGCCCCGGGAGGACATCCGGATCACGTCCGTCCGCGCCATCACGACCGCCCCCGAGGGCACGGCGCTGGTCGTGGTGCGGATCGACACCGACGTGCCCGGCCTGTACGGCCTCGGGTGCGCCACGTTCACACAGCGCTGGAAGGCCGTGCAGACCTTCGTCGACGAGCACCTGGCGCGGCTGCTCGTGGGCCGCTACCCCGGCGACATCGGCGACCTCACCCGGCTGGCCGCGTTCTCCGGCTACTGGCGCGGCGGGCCGGTGACGAACAACGCCATCTCCGGCGTCGACCAGGCCCTGTGGGACATCGCCGGCAAGCGCGCCGGGATGCCGGTGCACGAGCTCCTGGGCGGCAAGGTCCGCGCCGCCGCCGACACCTACATCCACGCGGCGGGCCGCACCGCCGAGGAGGTCGTCGAGCAGGCGCAGGGCTTCGTGGAGGCCGGGTGGCGGCACGTGCGCATCCAGCTCTCCACGCCGGGCGGCGGCGGGTACGGCGCGCCCGCGGTGCCGACCGAGTACCCCGACGCCCCGTACCCGAACGGCTGGAGCGCGCGGGACTACCTGCGGCGCGTCCCCGGCCTCTTCGAGGCGGTGCGCGAGGCCCTCCCCGACCGGGTCGAACTGCTGCACGACGTGCACTCGCGCCTCACCCCGAAGGACGCCGTCTGGCTCGCGCGCGCCGTCGAGCCGTACCGCCCGTACTTCCTCGAGGACGTGCTGCCGCCGGAGCACTGGGACCGGCTGCCCGAGGTCCGGGCCGCCAGCCCGGTGCCGATCGCGGTCGGCGAGCTCACGACGTCCCTCACCGACGCCGTGCGGCTCGTGCGCGACGGCGGCGTGGACTTCATCCGCTCGCACGTCTCCGACATCGGCGGCCTGACGCCGGCGCGGAAGCTCGCGGACCTCGCCGAGCTGTGCGGGGTGAGGACCGCGTGGCACGGCCCGGGCGACACGTCGCCGATCGGCGCGGCGGCCAACGTGGCCCTTGACGTGACCTCCGCGGCCTTCGGCATCCAGGAGGGCCACCTCTACAATGAGGCGACCCACGAGGTCTTCCCGGGGACACTGCGGATCCAGGACGGCTGGCTGGTCCCGAACGACGCGCCGGGCTGGGGGATCGACGTCGACGAGGAGGCGGCGGCCCGCTTTCCCGCCGAGCTCTCCGGACACGATGCCTGGGCCGCGGGCGTCCGCCGACCCGACGGAGCGTTGGAGGCCCCGTGACCGAGCTGACCGACCGTTCGAGGCAGCGCCAGGGCGACGTGCGGCCCTACGCCTCGCGCCGCCCCCGGCCGGCGGGCGACCGGAGCCAGCCGGGCGCCAACCAGTACGACCTCGGGTCCTTCAACGAGGCGACGATCATCGAGACCATCCGGATCGCGGGCACCATCTCGCGGACGGAGATCGCGCAGCAGACCGGCCTCACGCAGCAGTCCGTGTCCCGGATCCTGCGCGGGCTGCTGGAGCGCGGCCTGCTCGCCGAGGGCGCGGCCGAGCGGACCGAGCGGCTCGGCAAGCCGCGCACGCCCGTGCGGCTGCGCGCCGAGGCCGCGCACGCGGCGGGCGTGCTCGTCGACCCCGAGCTGGTGTCGGTCGTGCTGACCGACCTGGACGGGGCCGTGCTCGAGCGGCGCACGGTGCCGCTGGACGCCGAGGTCGCGCCCGAGGCGCTCGTGGAGATCGTCGCGGACGCCGTCGACGACGTCGTGGACGCGTCCGGGATCGACGCCGCGACGTTCCTCGGCGTCGGCGTCGCCGCGCCCGGCCCGATCACCATCGACGGCCAGCTGCTCGACCTGCCCCTGTCCCACGCCTGGCGCAACGTGCCGCTGCGCAGCATGCTCGCCGAGCGGCTCGGCTGCCCCGTCGTCCTCGAGAAGGACGGCGCGGCGGCCGCCGTGGGCGAGCGGTGGATCGGCCGCACGGAGCGTGCCGGCGACTTCGTCTACCTCTACGTGGGCACCGGCATGGGCTCCGGGCTCGTCCTCAACGGCGAGACCTACCGGGGCGGCAGCGCGAACGCCGGCGAGTTCGGCCAGCTGTGCGCGATCCGGCTCGGGCTCGTCGACGAGGGCGGCGGCCCGCAGCTCGTCCGGGAGTGCAACCCGACCGTCGCGCTGCCCGAGATCGCCCGCGAGCTCGGGTACGCCGGCCCGGCGCGCAGCTTCCGCGAGATGTGCGCGGAGGTCGGCGCGGGCGACCCCGCCGCCGTCGCGGCCGCGCAGCAGATCGCGGACGTCATCGCCCTCGGGGCCGTGGCGCTCATCGACCTGCTCGACCTGCCGCTGCTCGTCGTGGGCGGCCCGGCGTTCGCGCCCGAGCTGCAGCCGTTCCTCGTGGACACCATCGACCGCGCCGTGAACAGCCTCCCGACGGCCCACCACGCGCGGCACGTCGTCGTCGAGCGATCCCTCGTCCAGGACGAGGCCGGCGCCGTGGGCGCCGCCTCGACGATCTTCCACGCCTCGTTCGCCCCCTCCGTACGGCGCACGCGGCAGTACTCGATCTCGTGACGGCGGCCACCACGACCGGGGGACGCCTGCGGCTGCGCTCCCCCGGCGGCGAGCACGCCGTCGAGGTCGACCCGGCCGGGGCGCGCGTCGCGTCCCTCGTGCACGCACCCACCGGCACCGAGCTGCTGCTGCGGCTGCCCTGGGAGGACGAGGACTGGTCGGGTGCGTACCCGTCGGCGAGCTCGAACGAGGAGTGGCACCGCCGGTACGCGGGCGGCTGGCACACGCTCGTGCCGCACGCGGGCGACGCCCGCACCGTCGACGGCGTGCAGCACCCGTTCCACGGCGAGGCCGCGTGGCGGCGGTGGCGGGTGCTGGCGCACGACGCGGGCTCCTGCACGCTCGAGGTCGTGCTGCGCACGGTCCCGCTGACGGTGCGGCGCACGGTGCGCGCCACCGCGGCCGGCGTCGCCGTGGAGCAGCGCGTCGCCAACCACGCGCCCCGGCCCGTCGCCTTCACCTGGACGGAGCACCCGGCGTTCGGCGGCGCCCTCGCGGGCGCCGGCTCGACCGTGACCCTCGGCGGCGACCCGGTCGAGGCCGCGTTCCCGCGCGACGGCGAGCCCTCGGGCGGCTTCCAGTCCCTGCGGGCCAAGGAGCGCGGCGACGTCGAGCTGCGCAACGACGCCGCCGGGGTCGCCGTCGTGCTCCGCTTCGACCCCGACCTGTTCCCCCACGTGCACGTGTGGCAGGAGCACCGCGCGACCGCCGGCTTCCCCTGGTGGGGCGCGGTCGACGTCGTCGCGCTCGAGCCCGCGTGCCGCCCCTACGACCCCGACGACGACGCGCTCGGGCCGCTCGTGCTCGCGGGCGGCGCGGAGCTCGCCGCCCGGTTCGAGATCGCGGCCACGGTCCGCGGCACCACCCCCACCCCCCACCCCACGGCGAAGGAGCCCCGGTGACCAGGATCGGCGTCCAGACGATGATGCTGCGCGACGAGTTCGCGCGGCGCGGCATCGTCGAGACCTTCCGGGAGGTGCGCGACCTCGGGTACCGGGCCGCGGAGATCTCCGCGGTCGAGATGAGCCCGCAGAACGTCGCCGAGCTCGCCAAGGTCCGCGACGACCTCGGCGTGGAGATCGCGTCGATCTCCGGCGGGCTCACGGCCCCGCCGGGCGCGCCGTCGCTGAGCACGGACCTCGACGCGTTCGTGGCCGACGCGCGGACGCTGGGCGCCCGGATGATCCGCATCGGCATGCTCCCCGCCGCGGCGATGGCGTCGACGGCGCGCGTCGAGGAGTTCGCCGACCGGTGCAACGACGTCGCGGCCGCGCTGGCCGAGCACGGCATCCGGCTCTACTACCACAACCACCACGTCGACTTCGCGAGGTACGACGGGCGCCACCTGCTCGACGTCGTCGCCGAGCGCTCGCCGCTCGTCGGCTTCGAGGTCGACGTGCACTGGGTGCAGCGCGGCGGCCTGGACCCCGTGCGCACGCTGCGCCGGTACGCGGGCCGCGTCGCGATGGTGCACCTCAAGGACTACCGGATCGGGCACCTCTCCCCCGCCGTGTACGAGGCGCTCGACGCCGGCGACCAGGGGCCGTGGCAGGACGCGCTGCGAGAGATCGTGCAGTTCGCCGAGGTGGGCGAGGGGAACCTCGACTTCCCGTCGATCGTCGAGACCGGCCTGGACGTCGGGGCCGAGTACCTGCTCGTGGAGCAGGACGAGTTCTACGGCCGCACCGCGCTGGAGTGCCTGCGCACCTCCCACGACAACCTCGTCGCGATGGGGTACGGCGACCTGTTCTGACCGGTCGGGCTCGCCGGTCGGCTAGCCGGTCCGGCCCGGGGGCGCCGTCGAACCGCGCACGACGAGGGTGGTGGCGAGCTCCTCGCGAGGCGCCTCCGCGCCGGGCTCGGCGCGCGGCCCCGGGCCGGCGTCGTCGCCGAGGCGCAGCAGCATCCGCAGCGCGGCGGCGCCCATCTGGGCGATGGGCTGGCGCACGGTCGTCAGGCCGGGGTGGACCCACTCCCCCTCGGGCAGGTCGTCGAAGCCGACGACGGCGAGGTCGTCCGGCACCCGGAGCCCGGCAGCGGCCGCGGCGTCGTACACCCCGAGCGCCATCGTGTCCGAGCAGGCGAAGACGGCGCTCGGGCGGTCCGGGCCGGAGAGCAGCCGGGCGGCGAGCGCGGCGCCTCCGGCCCGCGTCCAGTCGCCGTGCGCGACGCGGTCGTCGGGCAGGTCGGCCCCCGCCTCCGCGGCCGCGGAGCGGAAGCCGTCCACGCGGGCCTGGCTGTACAGGTGCCGGCGCCGGCCCGCCAGGACCGCGAGCCGGCGGTGGCCGAGGCCCAGCAGGTGCTCGGCGGCCGTCCGGCCCCCGGCCCAGTTGGTGGCGCCGACGCTCGCGACGGTCCGCGGCGGCTGGGTCACCGGGTCGAGCAGGACGACGGGGACGCGTGCCGCGGTGAGCGTGGCCAGCTGCTCGCGCGTGGTGTCGACGAGCGCGACGACCGCCCCGCGCGAGTGCCGC
The DNA here is from genome assembly GCF_042792715.1 of Isoptericola sp. NPDC056618. Lineage (NCBI taxonomy): Bacteria > Bacillati > Actinomycetota > Actinomycetes > Micrococcales > Promicromonosporaceae > Isoptericola > Isoptericola sp. NPDC056618. The sequence goes on from NZ_JBHTVZ010000001.1 coordinate 315,174, forward strand.
GCGAGCAGGCGCGTGAGCCACGCGTCGTCGGGCTGCCGGGCCACCGTGACGACGATGTCGAGGCCGGCCGCGGTGGCCGCCTGCTCCACGCCGCTGAGGGCGCGGTTGGCCCACGTGCCGTCGACGCCGCTGAGTACGAGGTCCACCAGCGGCGGCCGCTCCCCCCGCGGGGCGACGCCGCGGCCCGCCCGGCCCCGGTAGCCGAGGTCGTCGACCGCGGCCATCACGCGGGCGCGCGTCGCGGCGGAGACGTCGGAGCGGCCGCGCAGCACCTTGGAGACCGTGGGGACGGTGGTCCCGGCGGCGGCGGCGACGTCGGCGAGCGTGGTGGGACGGTCGGCGGGCACATCCGGACCCTAGCGACGCGCCTCAAAGTTGCGCAACTATTTGGCGGCCACGGATCACTCCTCGGCCCTTGAATGCCGAAGTTGGCCCATGGAAGACTTATCGGGCACATCCGAGATCCACCAGGCAGTTGCGCAACAATGGGAGTTGCAGATGACAGACCGCAGACAGCGACGGGCGCTGGTCGTGAGGGGCGGGTGGGACGGGCACCAGCCGGTGGAGACCACCGACTCGTTCGTCCCGTTCCTCACCGGGCACGGCTTCGAGGTGCACGTCGAGGACGAGACCACCGTGTACGCCGACGCCGACTACATGGCCGGCGTGGACGTCGTCGTGCAGACCGTCACGATGAGCACCATCGCCGACGACGAGCTGCGCGGCCTCACCGCCGCCGTCCGGGCGGGCACCGGCCTCGCGGGCTGGCACGGCGGGATCGCCGACTCGTACCGCAACAGCTCGGACTACCTGCACCTCGTCGGCGGGCAGTTCGCCACCCACCCGGCCAAGGCGCCGCGCGAGGAGCTGCCGGGCGACGGCACCGACTGCTTCGTGCGCTACACGGTGGACATCGTGCCCGAGAAGGCCGACCACCCGATCGTCGCAGGGATTTCCGACTTCGAGCTCACCACCGAGCAGTACTGGGTGCTCACCGACGAGTACAACGACGTCCTGGCGACCACCACGATCACCGCGCCCGACTACCACCCGTGGCACCGGCCCGTGACCTGCCCGGCCGTGTGGACCCGGCAGTGGGGCGACGGCCGCGTCTTCGTCTCGACGCCCGGGCACAACCTGGACGTCGTGAACGACCCGAACGTCCGCACCATCATCGAGAGGGGCATCCTGTGGGCCAGCCGCTGAGGATCGGCATCGTCGGCGTCGGGGCGATCTCCGGCCAGTACCTGAGCGCGTTCGAGCGGCTCGAGGCGGTGCGGCTCGTCGCCGTCGCGGACCTCGACGCCGAGCGCGCGGCCGCCGTCGCCGCCGAGCAGGGCGTCCGCGCCCTCACGGTCGACGAGCTCGTCACCGACCCCGAGGTCGACGCCGTGCTCAACCTGACGATCCCCGCCGCGCACGCCGACGTCGCCCTCAAGGCGATCGCGGCGGGCAAGGACGTGTACGGCGAGAAGCCGCTCGCCGCCACGACCGACGACGCGCGCGCCATCGTCGAGGCCGGCCGCGCCGCGGGCGTGCGCGTCGGCTGCGCTCCGGACACCGTGCTGGGCACGGGGGTCCAGACGGCGCGGAAGGCGGTCGACGACGGCCTGGTCGGCACGCCCGTCGCCGCGACGGCGACGATGGTGACCCCCGGCCACGAGCGCTGGCACCCGAACCCGGACTTCTACTACCAGCCCGGCGGCGGACCGCTGCTGGACATGGGCCCGTACTACGTGACCGCGCTGGTCACGCTGCTCGGCCCGGTGGAGTCCGTGGTCGGCAGCGCCAGCCGCTCGCGCGCCACCCGCACCATCGGCTCCGGGCCCCGCGCGGGCGAGCAGGTGCCGGTCGACGTCGACACCCACGTCACGGGCGTGCTGCGGCACGAGTCGGGCGCCCTGTCGACGCTCGTCATGAGCTTCGACGCCGTCGCGACGCACGCGTCGTGCATCGAGGTGCACGGGGACCAGGGCTCGCTCGTCGTGCCGGACCCCAACGGCTTCGACGGCACCGTCGAGCTGCACCGACTCGGCGGCGGGTGGGAGGAGCTCCCCGTGAGCGCCGGGTACCGCGACGCCGGCCGCGGCTACGGGCTCGCCGACCTGGCCGCCACCCCGCCCGGCGCCACCGCCCGGGCGAACGGCGACCTCGCGTACCACGTGCTCGACGTCATGACGTCGCTGCTCACCGCCGCCGAGAAGGGGACGTCCGTCTCAGTCGCCAGCACCTGCGAGCGACCCACGGCCGTGCCGCTGTCGGACGCTCCGCGCGTCTGACGGTCGCCCCACCAGCACGGACGCCGCCGGGGACCGGGTCTCAGGACCTTGCCCGGTGGCGTCCGGGGCACCGCGGGAGTCAGAGCGTCGTCGTGAGCACTCCACCGTCGGCACGCAGGGCGGCGCCGTTGGTGGCCGAGGAGACGGAGCCGGCCAGGTAGGCGACGAGGTGCGCGATCTCGGCCGGCTCGATGAACCGCTGCAGGAGCGACGTCTGGTTCGCCGCCTCGATCGCGCTCCTCAGCTGGTCCGCGGGGACGCCCTGGGCCCGAGACAGGTCCTCGACGGCCCGGGCGACGCCGTCGGAGTACGTCGGACCGCCGAGGACCGTGTTGACCGTGACGCCCGTCCCTCGGGTGAGCTTGGCCAGGCCGTTGGCCAGGGCCAGCATCCCGGCCTTCGTCGTCCCGTAGTGGATCATGTCGGCGGGCACGTCCACGCCGGACTCGCTGCTCACGAAGACGACGCGGCCCCAGCCACGGTCCAGCATGCCGGGCAGCGCGTGCCGGGACAGACGGACGCCGCTCATGACGTTGATGTCGAAGTACCGCTGCCACACGTCGTCGGGGACCTCCTCGAACGCCTGGACGTCGAAGACGCCCACGTTGTTCACCAGGACGTCCACCTCGCCCAGCGTGTCGACCAGCCGCCGGACCTGGTCGGGCTCCGCGAAGTCCGCCGCGATCCCGGACACCGCGGCGCCGGGCACCGTCTCCTCCAGCCGTCGCACCGCCGCCGCGACGCCGCCCTCGGTCCGCCCGTTGACGACCACCGACGCCCCTTCGGTGAGCAGCGCCTCGGCCACGGCGAAGCCGATGCCCTGCGTCGACCCGCTCACGAATGCTCTCTTGCCCGTCAGCCCCAGGTCCATCTGCTGCCTTCCCGTCGTCGCCCGCCTGATCCACTTGCTCAGGCAAGCGAAGACTAGGCAGAGATGACTTTCCTGAGCAAGTCATCGACTGGCCGGCCCGGCACCCGTACGCTGGCGGTCATGCAGGACCCTGAGACGCGCGGCGCACCCGAGGAGCTGACGGGCGAGGAGCTCGAGACCTGGGCCGCCCTGGCGACCGTGCTGGAGTGGCTGCCGCCCGCGCTGGACGCCCAGCTCCAGCGCGAGTCACAGCTGTCCCACTTCGAGTACGGGGTGCTGTACGCCCTGGCCCAGGCGCCCGACGGCAGCCTCCGGATGAGCGTCCTGGCCGGCTACGCGAACAGCACGCTCTCCCGCCTGTCGCGGGCGGCCGTGCGGTTGGAGAGGCAGGGCTGGATGCGGCGCACGCCCGATCCCTCGGACGGGCGTTACACCCTGGCCGAGCTCACCGAGCCCGGCCGGGCGAAGGTCCGGGACGCGACCCCCGGCCACGTGCGTCTCGTCCACCAGCTCGTGCTGGACCGACTGACGACGCCGCAGACCCGGCAGCTGCGGGAGATCAGCCGACGGATCGCGAGCGCCGTCCGCGAGGACGGCGCCTGGCAGCCGCGCTGACGCACACCCGCTCCGGTTCAGCGCGCCGGCGACACGCTCACCCGAGCAGATGACGCAGGTAGCGGTCCGGTGCGTCGAGGAACGCGCGCCAGTGCTGCACCAGCTCGAGGTCGTCCCACGTCGTCGGGCGCAGGCCCCACGGCCCGACCTCCAGGATCGTCGCGCCGGGCAGCGCCGCCAGCACGGGCGAGTGCGTGGCGCAGAGGATCTGTCCGCCGCGTCCCGCGAGGTCCTCGAGCACGCTCATGAGGCTGAGCGTGGAGGAGAAGCTCAGCGCCGCCTCCGGCTCGTCGAGGCAGTACAGGCCCGGCCCGTCGAAGCGGGACTCGAGGACCGCGAGGAACGACTCGCCGTGGCTCATCTCGTGGAACACGGGGTCCCTCGGCCCCGGGTGCTCCTCGAGGAACGTGTACCAGCCGTGCATCGTCTCCGCGCGCAGGAAGAAGCCCCACCGCCCCGACCCGATGCCCCGCTGCAGCCGGACGGCGCGGTGCAACGGCGACTCGGTCTCGCGGGTCGAGTGCCGCCCGTGCGCCGTCCCGCCCTCGGGAGACAACCCGTAGGCCACCGCCACCGCCTCCACGAGCGTGGACTTGCCGCTGCCGTTCTCCCCCACCAGGAACGTCACTCCCGGCGCGAGCTCCAGCCCGTCGCGCAGCAGCTGCTCGACGGCGGGGACGGTGCGCGGCCACACGCCCGCGGGCAGCGGGTGCTCGCCGTCCGGCACGACCCGGACCACCGACGGCTGCGAGAATTCCACGGCGCCATCATCGCGCGCGCAGCACCGCTCCGCGGGGATCGAGTCCGTCGACGGAGGGCACCTCGGCCTGCGCCGTGCAGAGGGCGCAGTACAGGACCGACGTGGCCGCCTTGCCCTTCCTGAACTTCTGCCCCGATGGGCGGCAGGCTCTCATCTGCCTCACCCTCAAGTCGCTTCCGGTCACGGTCGAACCGCTGCTCTGACAGGGCACGCTCAGTACCTTCGATTGCCTTGATCTGCGCCGGCCGCAGCAGCTCCACGTCAAGTTCTGGAAGCGAGCGCACCTTCGTCCGCCACGTCGGTGCATCTGGGTCGGCGTCGGCGTCACGCAGGATGCGGGCCAAGGTCTCCGGCTTGGGGAAGGCGAAGATCGCCCGCGCACGCGGCTCCGGGTCGAACCCGTTGGTGAAGTGGGTCTCTGAGCCGGAGGCCTCGAACACGAAGGGCAGCCGGCCGTCCACCTCTCGGGAACGCTTGCGGTGCGCCGCTGGCAGACCGGTGGCGTACATCGCGGACTGCCACTCCACACCCGACAGGGTTGTGCCCTCCGGCTTCGCTTCGATCACCCCGACGACTCGTCGGTCCACGTAGAGCAGGTAGTCCACCCTGCCGTGGTCGGGTGCCATCACCTGCTCTCGCACCGCGACGCCGTCGGCCACGAAGAGCTTGAGGTCCTTGCCGTCCTGCACTGACCAGCCCGCAGCCGTCCACTGGGCATCGATCTTCATGCGCGCCCGCGCCTCTGCGGGCATTCGCTCATCGTGGCTGGTCATCGCTCCGAGTCTAAGGAAATCCACAGGTCGCGCACGCACACCGCCGACAAGTTCACCCGGGCATTCGTCGAACGACCGCTGCGACTCGGCTCGCTGCCTGTACCGTCGCGGTCATGGCAGCGAGTCTTCGAGTTCGGGACCAGCACATCGCTGTGTTCGGCGGGAGTGGCAGCGGCAAGACGGTCCTCGTCTCCTCGTTCTATGGGGCGGCCCAGGAGCCGTCATTCATCAAGGAGAGCTTGTTCCACGTCATCGCGGACGACACAGGCCAGGGCCACCGCCTGCGTCAGATCTACCTGGGTATGAAGAACGACGCGAAGACGCCTCCGACGAATCGGTTCGCCGCCGTGCCCTATTCCTTCACCATCAAACTGAAGGACCCGGGCGATGCCAAAGCCGCCAAGACCCGGCCCTTCGACGCGCTGCGCCTCATCTGGCACGACTACCCAGGCGAGTGGTTCGAGCAGGAGCCCAGCAGCGAGGCAGAAGCCACCCGCCGCATCGACACCTTCCGTTCCCTGCTGCGCTCGGACGTCGCCATGGTCCTGGTCGACGGGCAGAAGCTACTCAACTACGCCGGCGACGAGGAGAAGTACCTCAAGTCCGTCTTCGGGGATCTGCGCGACGGCCTGCTCCGACTCAGGGACGACCTCCTCGATGGGGGCGAGAAGCTGAACGAGTTCCCGCGGGTGTGGGTCATCGCCCTGTCGAAGGCCGACCTGCACCCCGAGGTGGACGCCCACGGCTTCCAGGATCTACTCATCCAGAAGGCTGCCGACGACATCGCGGCACTGCGCGACGTCGTCACCGACATGGTGCAGTTCCCCGAGGCCCTCTCGCTCGGAGAGGACTTCCTCTTGCTCTCGTCCGCCAAGTTCGAAATCGAGAGGATCGAGGTTACGACGCGTGTCGGTCTGGACCTCATCCTCCCGGTGGCCTCGATCCTGCCCCTTCAGCGATTGGCCCAATGGTCGCAACGCTTCGACATCCCGCGACGACTACTCGATGTCTTCGCGGACAACGCCGAGGCGATCGCCCTGGTGCTGGTCAACGCCAAGGCTGTCCAGGGAGCCATCGGCAGGCTTCCCAAGGTGGGCCCACTGCTGGCACTCATCCTGCCCGTGCTCGTCCAGGCCGCGAATCTCAATAAGGTGAAGATCGAGGAAGTGAATGCCGCCGCGCGGGCCAAGCACGAGACCCTGACCGCAGTCCTCTCGCAATTCCGCCTCGATCTCCAGCAGGGCGAGGACGACGGCATCTTCGTCAAGAGCAACCGGTGAACCTCATCTGGGCCACGCGCGGGCGCTCATGGGGATTCCGCTTCCTCCTCGACGGCGGGTACGCGGACCCCCTAGACGCCTACGAACGGGCCTTCGCCGGAACTGGCGACGCGGAATCGACGTGCCGACAGATCGACGGTCGTGTCGCCCTGAGGTTCCCCGACCCCGACGGCCGGCGCGATCAAGCAGGACGAGTCATCCCCCACGACGTCGTCGTCATCCCGGCCCACTCCACCGACCTCCACACCCTCCAGGACGGCATGGCGAGCGTCTGGCCCCTGCTGGCCGGAGCCTTCGCCGCCGTCTGGGACCAGCCGACAGCACCCACACAGAAGCAAATCGACGACCTGATCGGCGGTGCGACCCCGCACTGACGTCTCGACGCGATGGGGTAACCCCGCTGCGGCGGGGTACGACGACGTCCAGCCGCAGCGCAGGCACCACGAGGGATGCGTACGACTATCGCGTCGTCGCACCATTGTCGGACCGGTCTGGCACTCTGGTCGGATGCCGTCACTGATGACAGTCGCTGGCAAGACGATCGCCGACCCGTTCACACAGCTGTCTGAGTACGCGCGTCGATACGGCGGCACTCTCACGAAGTACGACCTGGGCGGTTCCAGCGACGCCGACGTGCTGACTGCCGACGAGGTGACACGAACCCGGACCATCGCGAGCCGAATCTCGGCCGCAGAGAGCGCCTGGTTCGTCGAGCGTGGCCGCAGTGCACCATGGAGCGAAGTGCCCGCCGACGCCAACCTGGGGGATGCAGACCCGGCCGAACCCGATGGGCTGTACGCAGCGGCCATCGCCCTCTACGAGCACTTCCGCGCAGCGGCTCCCAAGGGCGTGGCGACCGCCAAGATCCACAAGGTCCTGCACCTCAAGCGCCCAGCTTTGATCCCTATCCTCGATAGTCGCCTGGCGGCCGCCTACGCAGCCGGCGCAGTCCGGGCAGCACACCACCACGAGTACCTTGGCGCTCGGCGCCTGAACTGGGCAGCCATCCGCGAGGACCTCATCGACGACGGCAACGCCCAGGTACTCGTCGAGATGCGCGCCCGGCTCGCCGCTGACGAGCACACCAACGTCCAGATGATGGCACAACTGACGGACCTACGACTACTCGATGCCGTTGCCTGGCGAGCTATCTGATGGAGCCAGCATCCGGTAGCGAACGACGCTCGCCACGTCCACGACAGCTCGACGACCCTTACCCCGAGGCACTGGAGACGGCGCTACGCCAACTGGCTGGTCACAACCTCGAAGGCGCACGCACCGCGCTGCGAGAGATCCCTTTCGTGCCCACACCCCGGCGCACTGAACAATGGCCCGCCACATCGACCATCGCGAGGATCTATGCTCGCGACCACTACCAATGCCGCTACTGCGGGGAAAAGACGATCCTCACGCCGGTCATGCGCCTGCTGTCGAGAATCTTCCCGGACGAGTTCCCCATGCACCCGAACTGGAAGTCCGACCAGACACACCCCGCCTTCGTCTCCCGATCCGCGACACTCGATCACATCCAACCCATCGCAGGTGGTGGCGACCCCATAGCCGAGGACAACCTCGTCACAGCTTGCTGGGGCTGCAACCGTCGCAAGGGAGACCTCCAACTCACCGAGCTCGGATGGGAGCTCCGCGACCCCGCCGACCCGCACTGGCGCGGACTAACCGAACTCTACGAACCAGCATGGATCGTCGTCGGAAGACCCCAACTGAGCGAGACCGAGATGACATGGATGCGCGCGACGAGAACTCCCTGACGACTGCGGGAGGGAAGAGGGGACTGGCCGTGGCCCAAGACGGGGTAGTAGGTCAGTAGCCACCTATCTGTTCGGCGGCTCCGATCGCGTTCAGCAGATCCCGCAGGACGAGCGCAAGCTCGTTGTAGGCGTGGATGTAGAAGACGTCGGTCATGTCGTCGGGCCGTGTGTCCTCGAAGGCACCGAGAAACCTGGCCGCCAGCTTCGCTGCTTCGGGCAGCGCTACGGATGCATCTGGCGTCGCCACGGTCAGATAGGCACCAGTGCTCGTCCGGATATTGCTGGTCCGCGGCCGATGCCAGCCGGCGTCGGGCAGTCTCGGAGAGCACGTCATTTCTCCAGGCTGCTAGCCCAGCGGCGGCCGGCATGGTGACCAGGTAGAGCATCAAGACGGTCAAGGCCCACACATCGAGCAGGTACGCCGCTGGCGTGCTGGAGGTCCGGAGCACCAGTGGAGCATCGCCGTTCAAGGCTCGGTCGTGGCGTCGCTGGCGGGCGACGCCGGCGCCGGTGCCGGTTCGGTGGGCAGTGCGCTGACATCGACATCGCAGTGACCTCCCCCGGGCAGCGGATTGAGGCAGTGCGTGCCGGGAGCGGACCGTAGCGGCCTGTGCGGGTGGTCGAGGAAGCGCCGCCCGCAACCGGGGCACTGCTCGACGAGGTAGCAACCGTGGCGGGTGCACACGGTGCTGCTGGGCACCCTCCACTGCACCTGCCAGATCCCCTCGGTGGCCAGTCAGGTTGACTGAACCCTATTCAGAATCGCTTATGAAGCATATTTGTAAGATTCTGAGGGATCGCCTGCACGTCGACAAACCGGCGATCAGGACTGCATATCGACGAACCGTGAGTAGTGGCCCTGGAAAGCCACGGTGATAGTGTCGGTCGGGCCGTTTCGATGCTTGGCGACAATAAGATCAGCCTCGCCCGCTCGCGGTGATTCCTTTTCGTATGCGTCTTCGCGATGCAGAAGGATAACCATATCTGCATCCTGTTCTATAGAGCCACTTTCGCGAAGGTCCGACATTGCCGGCTTTTTGTCCTGCCGCTGCTCGGGACCACGGTTCAGCTGCGACAGCGCGATGACGGGGACGCCGATCTCCTTGGCCAGGAGCTTGAGCGCACGGGAGAACTCGGAGACCTCCTGCTGTCGCGACTCGACCTTCTTGCCAGAGGTCATGAGCTGCAGGTAGTCGATGACGACGAGCTTGAGGTCGTGCTTCTGCTTGAGCCGTCGGCACTTGGCGCGGATCTCGGTGAGCGACATGTTCGGCGAGTCGTCGATGAACATCGGCGCCTCGGAGACCCGGCCCATCACCTTGGCGACCTTCTGCCAGTCGTCCTCGCCCATGGAGCCGTTGCGCAGCTTCTGCAGGTGGACGCGCGCCTCCGCGGACAGCAGACGCATCGTGATCTCGTTGCGGCTCATCTCCAGCGAGAACACGACGGACGACTGACCGTGCTTGATCGACGCCGCCCGAGCGATGTCGATGGCCAGGGTCGAGTTGTGCGTCGGGATCATCGACCGGCTCGCGAGGTACAGGTGCGAGGAGTGCTCGATCTCCACGCAGCGCACAGGCACCGAGTCGATACGCCGCACCTCGACGACGAACCGCGACGTGAGCTTAGCCGTCGAAGGCCGACGGCGCTCCTTGTGCACGAGGCGCTTGCGCTCGAGTCCGAAGACCTCGTCGTCGGTGGTGAAGGTGATCGTGTAGGCGACCGACGATCCGGCACTCCTGCCGCGAACCGCCCTCTCCCACCAGCCGGTGCGGTAGCCCAGGCTGTGGACCAGCTCGCGGAACCCTTCGGCGAGCCTCCGGCTGGTCACGGTGAACTGCGGGCTTCCGGTTCGGTTCACGGTGCCGTCGGTGTCCAGCAGTCCGGCCAGCAGCTCGCGCCGCTGAGACTCGCTGGCACGGAGGTACTCGTCAGGGATGTGCTTGTCGCCCAGCACCCCGAGGGTCCGCAGGATCGCTGGAACGCTGCCGTGATGCTCGTAGCACTCCATGCACCGGCGATGACCCGAGCTCGGCCCACCACAGTCCGAGCAGGTCGGCGCAGCAGATCGCGGCGACACTGCAGACGACTTGCCTCCGCAGGAACGTCCGCACGTCTTGACGTGAGCGAGCTTGGGGACGAACTCGGTGCCGCAGACGACGCAGCGTCGTGTGGAGACCGGGCCGTCACCGGGCAGCTGCAGCTGCAGCTGGTACAGCTTGGCCGCACCCGGAACCGACATCCGCTCGCCGACGACGTAGCCGAGTCCTTCGATCCGCATCGGGATCTCGGGGTCCGCCGACGTGAATCGTGCGGACGACGAGTGTCCGTCACCGAGCCACACCCCGAGCACGTACGGGTGGAGCGGAAGGTCTGCGTCGGGAAGATCGAGAGCCTTTGCCGTCGCGATCGAGTGGTTCGCCCGACGATCCGCCGTCGCGCAGAGCAACGATCCGGCGATCTCCTCCGTCGTCCGGATCTCGGACTCAGGCGCCTGCCCATGATGCACCTTCCGCCGCTGGGCGCGTGTGCTCGTCGACCACTCGTGCTGGGCGTCGGCGACGATGGTGGTGCCGTCGTCGAAGACGACCTCATAGCAGGGCCGGCCGGTCATGACCTCGGTCGCACGGACGACGCGCGTGGGTGTCCCGTCCGCCGCGATGAGCTCGTCGCCCACGGCAACGTCGCCCATGGTCGTCCAGCCGTGGGGCGTGGGCAGCGGGGTGTCGAGCGCCAGGGCCTTGCCCATGGCCGGTCGCGCGGCGATGACGATCATCTGCCCGGGGTGCAGGCCGTTGGTCAGCCGGTCGAGGTCGGCGAAGCCGGTGGGGACGCCGACCATGCCCTCGCCGCGGTTGCCGGCGGCCTCGATCTCGTCCATCGTTCCGCCGATGATCTCGGCGAGCGGCAGGTAGTCCTCGGAGGTCTTGCGCTCGGTGACGGCGTAGATCTCGGCCTGCGCGGTGTTGACGATGCCCTCGACGTCGCCGCCGTCGGTGGCGTAGCCGAGCTGCACGATCTTGGTGCCGGCCTCGACGAGGCGGCGCAGCACGGCCCGCTCCTGCACGATGCGGGCGTAGTAGCCGGCGTTGGCGGCGGTGGGGACGCCGGCCATGAGGTCGTGGATGTACGGGGCGCCGCCGACGCGGGCGAGCTCGCCGCGCTTGGTGAGCTCGGCGACGACGGTGATGGCGTCAGCCGGCTCGCCGCGGCCGTACAGGTCGATGATGGCGTCGTAGACCGCCTCGTGCGCGGGCCGGTAGAAGTCGTTGCCGCGGATCTGCTCGACGACGTCGGCGATGGCGTCCTTGGAGAGCAGCATGCCGCCGAGCACGCTCATCTCGGCGGCGACGTCCTGAGGAGGTGTGCGGTCGAAGGTGGCGCCGGACGCCCCCTGATAGCCCGCCTCGAGCTCCTCGATCGACATGCTCACCCCGCTCCCCCGCCGTCGCCGGCGTCCGGTCCGTCACCGGACATCGACTCCCGCTGTCAGGTCCACGTTCTACCGTGGCCCTCTGACACCGCGGACGACGCTAGGCGCGCCCGCGACCGTGCGCAATCGACGGTGTGGACACAGGTGTGGACGGGCCTGTGGATATGCGCCTCAGGCTGTGCACGGGCGGTGGACAGACATGTGCACAACTGGGGATATCGGCTGTGTACAACTTTCGGCAGGTCCCTGACCTGCGACGACGTTACCCTCAGGCTGTGGAGGAGAAGAAAGTTGGGTGAGGTGCACCGCACCCCGGATCCAGACGCCGGACACCCCGGCGCCACCCCTCCTTCACCGACGCCGCCGGAGGGTCACCCGCCCGCCGACCCCGCCCACAAGGTTGTCCACAGGGGCGACCACAGGGGTGACCGACGCCGCATCGACCGCGACATCCTCGCCCTCGCGCTGCCCGCGCTGGGCGCCCTCGTCGCCGAGCCGCTGTTCGTCCTCGTCGACAGCGCCGTCGTCGGCCACCTCGGCACCGCGCAGCTCGCCGGCCTGTCCGTCGCGTCCACGCTGCTCGTCACGCTCGTCGGGCTGTGCGTGTTCCTCGCCTACGCCACCACGGCCGCCGTCGCCCGCCTGGTCGGCGCGGGCCGCACCCGCGACGCCCTCCAGTCCGGCATCGACGGCATGTGGCTCGCCCTCGGGCTGGGCGTCGTGCTGGCCGCGGTGCTCGCCGTCGGGGCGCACTGGGCGGTCGGGGCGATGGGCGCCGGCGCGGACATCGCGGGCTATGCGGCCACCTACCTGCGCTGGTCGCTGCTCGGCCTGCCGGGGATGCTCGTGGTCCTGGCCTCCACGGGCGTGCTGCGCGGCCTGCAGGACACGCGCACCCCCCTGTGGGTGGCGTCGACGGGCGCCGTCGTGAACGCCATCCTGTCCGTCGTCCTGGTGTACGGCGCTGGGCTGGGGATCGCGGGCTCGGCCATCGGCACCGCCGCCACCCAGCTCGGCATGGGAGCGGTCCTCACGGTCGTCGTGGTGCGCGGCGCCCGCCGCCACCACGCGTCGCTGCGGCCGCACCACGCGGGCATCTGGGCCAACGCCCGGGCCGGCGCGCCGCTGTTCGTCCGGACGGCGTCGCTGCGCCTCGCCATCCTGCTCACCGTCGCGGTCGCGACCAGCCTGGGCGCGACGGCGCTGGCCGGCTACCAGGTCGTCAACAGCCTGTGGGGACTTGCCGCGTTCGCCCTCGACGCGCTCGCCATCGCCGGCCAGGCGCTGGTGGGGCACGGCCTCGGGGCCGGCGACGTGGGGCGGGTGCGCGCCGTCCTGCGCCGCTCGCTGCAGTGGGGCGTCGGCGCCGGCGTCGTCATCGGCGTCGTGTTCGCCGTCTCCGGCTGGTGGATCGCCCCGCTGTTCACGTCCGACCCCGACGTGCGCGTCGCGATCACCGCCGGTCTCGTCGTCACGGGCGTGCTCATGCCGATGGCGGGCTGGGTGTTCGTGCTCGACGGCGTCCTCATCGGCGCCGGCGACGGCCGCTTCCTCGCCTGGGCCGGGATGCTGACCCTCGTGGTCTACGTCCCGTTCGCCCTCGCGGTGCGCGCCTGGGCGCCCGACGGCGCGATCGGGCTGGCGTGGCTGTGGGGCGCGTTCGCGGGCGTGTTCATGCTCGCCCGCGCCCTCACGACGGGCCTGCGCGCCCGCGGCGACCGCTGGATGGTCACGGGCGCGTGACGCCGTCGGTCCGTCCGGTGAACGCCGTGTGACGCGCCGCCGTCACGAGGGCACCAGGAGCCGGTAGCCGATGCCGCGCACGGACGAGACGCGCAGCTCGGGCAGCACGCGCAGCCTCTTGCGCAGCCGCTTCACGGCGGACACCACCGGGTCCGGGTCACCCAGGTAGCCGGTCCGCCACACGGTGCTGGTGAGCTCCGCGAACGACCACACGCGGTCCGGCGCCGACGCGAGCACGACCAGCAGGTCGAACTCCCGGATCGACAGGTGCACGGGCACGCCCCCCGCGGTGACCTCGCGCGCCGCGAGGTCGACCTCGAGCGCGCCGAGCACGATCCGCCGCGCCCGGTCGTGGTCCGGCGCGACGGCGACGACCGGGACCTCGCCGGACGGCGGGGCGGGGGCGCGGGCGTGCACCTCGAGCGTGTGCGGCGCCTCGTCGTCGGGCAGCACCGCGGGCGGGGGCGGGCCGAGGAGCGTCCGCGCGCCGTCGGTGTCGGCGGTCGCGATCACGGCCGCCCGTCCGCGCAGCAGGCGGGCCACCTCGCCCACCCGTTGCAGCGGCAGCCCGATGCAGAGCACGTAACCGCCGACCGGCTCGACCACGTTCTTGGGGGGCATAGCCGTCCTCCGTCCGACGCGCTCCGGGCAGGTTCGCGGACATCGTTGAGCGGACATCGTTTACCCAGGTGCCTATCAGAGTTCAGAGGGAACCGCCCGCCGACGACGCCCCGGAACCGACCCGGACCTGCCCCCGGGTTGACCGGAAACTGGCCGCCGACCGTCCTTGTCCGCCGGAGGAACGCCGGATGGGCTGGAGGGTGGGCCCCGACCGGGCGCCCGTCACGACGCCCCCGGACCCGGGGGCTCCCTCACCTGGAGGAAGCGTGCACTCACCGATCCGCACGAGATCGATGCGAACGAGATCGACCGGTACCAGGAGGGGGTGGGTCGCGACGAGCGCGGCCGTCGCCCTCCTCGCCACGTCCGCGGTCGGGGTCGCGCCGGCGTTCGCCGACGACGGCCCGCCGCTCGCCCCGTCCGCCGACGTCCCCGACCCCGCGGACAAGATCGGGGCCGCCGTCGAGAAGGACCTCGACGCCGGCCCCGCCGACTTCTGGCTCGACCTCGCCGACACGGCCGACCTGCGCGCGGCGAAGGACATCGCCGACTGGGACGACCGCGGGCGGTACGTCTACGACACCCTCACCGCCGTCGCCGACGACGCGCAGGCCGGCCTCCTGAAGGAGCTCGACGCCGCCGGCGTCGCCCACGAGTCCTTCTGGATCACCAACCGCATCCTGGTGCGCGACGGCGACGCCGCCCTCGCGACCTCGCTCGCGGCGTCCCCCGAGGTCGAGGCGATCTCCGCACCGCAGACGTTCGACCTGGTCGAGCCGGTCGAGCGCACCAAGTCCCCCGTCCGCGGCACGCAGTCCGCCGAGTGGGGGCTCCGGGCCATCAACGCCGACGACGCGTGGGCCCTCGGGTACACGGGCGAGGGCGTGACCGTCGCCAACATCGACTCGGGCGTGCAGGGCGACCACCCCGCGCTCGCGCCGCACTACCGCGGCCTGCAGGCCGACGGCAGCGTGGTGGACGACTACAACTGGTTCGACTCGTCGAACGCCTGCGCCGGTGGCTCCCCCTGCGACACCGACGGCCACGGCAGCCACACGATGGGCACCATGGTGGGCGACGACGGCGCCGGCAACCAGATCGGCGTCGCGCCGGGCGCGGACTGGATCGCGGCCAACGGCTGCTCCACCTGCTCCGACGCGGACCTGCTCGAGTCCGGGCAGTGGGTGCTCGCGCCCACCAGGACCGACGGCAGCGACCCCGACCCGAGCAAGCGTCCCCAGGTGGTGAACAACTCCTGGGGACTGGACGCGTCGGGCGCCATCGACGACTTCATGGCCGAGGAGATCGCCGCGTGGGAGGCCGCCGGCATCTTCGGCACCTGGTCGGCGGGCAACGAAGGGCCGGGCTGCCGGTCCACGTCGTCGCCCGGCGCGAACGAGGCCACCTACGCCGTCGGCGCGTTCGACTCCTCCGGTGCGATCGCGTCGTTCTCGTCGCGCGGCACCGGGGAGAACGGCGGGACAAAGCCGAACATCTCCGCCCCCGGCGTCAACGTGCGCTCGTCCGTCCCGGGCGACGGCTACGCGGCCTACAACGGCACGTCGATGGCCGCCCCGCACCTCGCGGGCGCGATCGCGCTGCTGTGGAGCGCGGCTCCGAGCCTCGTCGGCCAGATCGAGGAGACGCAGGCGCTGCTCGACGGCGCGGCGGTCGACGTCGACGACACGACGTGCGGCGGCACCGCGGACGACAACAACGTGTGGGGCGAGGGCAAGCTCGACGTCATGGCCCTGCTCGACGCCGCACCCGTGGGCGACACCGGGATCGTCACCGGCACCGTGACCGCCGCCGACGGCACCCCCGTCGCCGGCGCCCAGGTGACGTTCGACGGCGACCGCGACCGCACCGTCACCGCGGGCGACGACGGCGCCTTCACCGCCGAGCTCGCCGTCGGCGACTACGCGGTGAGCGCCCAGGCCTTCGGCTTCCTCGCCTCCTCGCCGGCCGACGTCGCCGTCGTCGTGGACGAGACCCTCACCCTGCCGATCACGCTGGAGCGGGCGCCCACGCGCACCGTCTCCGGCACGGTCACGGAGAAGGACGGGTCGCCCACCCCGGGCGCCGTCGTCGCCCTCTCCGGCCCGCTGGACCCGGTCACGACCGGCGCGGACGGCACCTACGCCATCTCCGGCGTGCCCGACGGCACGTACACCCTGACCGTCTCGGCGGGCACGTGCGCGGAGCCGTTCAGCAAGGAGGTCGTGGTGGACGGCGACGAGTCCGTCGACGCCGCCCTGAAGCGGCTGATCGACGCCTACGGGTACTACTGCTCCACCGGGAACGCCGGCGTCGCGACCGGCGACACGCTGCTGGCCCTCACCGGCGACGACAAGGCGGCGTCGGTCGACCTGCCGTTCGGCTTCCCGTTCTACGGCGAGACGTACGACACCGCGTACGTGTCGACCAACGGGTTCCTGAACTTCCTCGCCTCGTCGACGAGCCTGACGAACGGCGCGCTCCCGAGCGCGGCCGCACCCAACGCCGCGGTCTACCCCTTCTGGGACGACCTCAACGTCGACGCAGAGTCGGCCGTCTACACCGGCACGACGACGGTCGACGGCGTCGACGCCTTCGTCGTCGAGTGGCGCAACGTGCGCAAGTACCGGCCCGAGACCGACCGGGTCAACTTCTCCGCCACCCTCTTCGCCGACGGCCGGGTCACCCTCGGCTACGGCCCCGTCACCGACACCGCCACGGCGCGCGGCGACTCCGCCACGATCGGCATCGAGAACGCGGCGGGCGCGGTCGCGTCGCAGTTCTCGTACAACACCCCGGCCGTGGCCGAGGGCCTGTCCGTCACCTACGACGTGGCCGGCATGGGGTCCGTGGCCGGCACGGTGCGCGACGGCAACACGAACGAGCCGCTGGAGGGCGCCACCGTCACCATCACGTCGAAGGACGACGGCGACGAGGAGGTCGTGACCACCGGCGCGGACGGCACCTACGCCGCCCGGCTCCCGCTGGAGCGGTACGGCCTCACCTACGCGAAGGACGCGTACGCGAGCGCCACCCGCAGCGCGGCGCTCACGGAGGACGGCCAGGTCGTGACACGGAACGTCGCGCTCGGCGCCGGCCGGCTCGAGGTCAACAAGGAGAGCGTCTCCGCCTCGATCGGGATGGGCGCCACCGCCAGCCGCGCGTTCCGGGTGACCAACACCGGCACCGAGCCGGTGGACGTCTCCCTCGGCGCCGGGCAGGGCGGCTTCGAGCTGCTCGGCGCGACGGGCGGCGACGGCGCGGTGATCAGCCACGTCACCGGCGACACCACCGTGCCGCGGTCGACGACACCCGCCGGTCCCGGCCTGGGCACGTCGGACGGGAAGCAGGGCGGCCTGGCGACGTCCGGGGCGAAGGCGGGCACCGTCTCCCCCGCCCTGTCGGCCGTCCCCCTCGACGAGACGACCCTGACCCACTCGGCGTCGCAGGACGTCGTGGCCAACAACTCGGTGGCGTGCACCAACCAGGTGACCACCCAGGACAACGCCTACCTGCGCACGTTCACGCTGAGCGACTTCGGCATCGACGGCACGTTCGACGTGAAGAACGTGTCGTTCGCCGTCGAGGCCGCCCGGGTCGCCCAGCCGCTGACCGTGAACCTGTACACGCTGGACGGGTCGCTGACCTACGCCAACATGACGAAGATCGGCAGCGCGGAGGCGACGGTCGGCACCAGCGCCGGCGGCACGGTCGTCTCGGTGCCGGTCGAGGGCGAGGTGCCGAAGGACGGCACGCTGGTCGTCGAGATCGACGTGCCGGCCGGCGGCTGGTTCTTCATCGGGTCCAACGACGCCGGCCAGACGGCGCCGTCGTACCTGCGGTCGGAGGCCTGCGACCTCCCGGAGCCCACCGACACGGCGGACATCGGGTACGCCGGGATGCACATCGTCATGAACGTGTCGGGCGAGGCGGCAGGCGGGGGTGGCCTGGAGTGGCTGGACGTCCAGCCGCCGGAGGTCACCCTCGCGCCGGGGGCGTCCGTGCAGGCCGCGGTGACCCTCACCGCCGCGGTCGAGCAGCCCGGGGCGTACTCGGCCACGATCACCGCGGCCGGGGACACCCCGTACGAGGCACCCACCGTCGCAGCGCTGATGACGGTGAAGGCACCGACCGGGTGGGGCAAGGTCACCGGCACGGTGACCGGGGACGGCGGGCCGCTGGACGGCGCCGTCGTGCACCTGGACGGCAAGGCCTACGACAAGACCCTCGTCACGGGGGCCGACGGCACGTACGGGTACTGGATGCCCAGGGCCAACGGGCCGCTCCAGCTGGTCGTCGCGGCGAACGGGTTCGTCCCGACCGTCCGCACCGCCCAGATCGTCGCCGGGCAGACCACGGTCTACGACGTCGACCTGAAGCCGCTGCCCTGACCGTCTGACGGGAGGTACGACGAAGGCCCCGACCCCCTCGCGGGGGCCGGGGCCTTCGACCGTCAGGCGTCAGGCGTTCAGCCGGCGACGACCTTGACGGCGATCTTCGCGGAGACCTCGGGGTGCAGGCGCACCGACACGGTGTACTCACCGGTCGTCTTGATCGGCTGGCCGATCTCGATCTTGCGCTTGTCGACCTGCGGGCCCTCGGCGGCCACGACCGCGTCGGCGATGTCACCGGTGGTGACGGCACCGAACAGGCGGCCGGACTCGCCGGCGTTCGCCGTGACGACGACCGTCTTGGCGGCGAGCGAGTCGGCCACCGCCTTGGCCTCGTCCAGCGTGGCGATCTCGCGGGCCTTGCGGGCCTTGCGGATCGCGGAGACCTGGGACTCGGCGCCCTTGGTCCAGGGGGTGGCCAGACGGCGCGGGATGAGGAAGTTCCGGGCGTACCCGTCCTTCACCTCGACGACGTCGCCAGGCTCACCGAGACCGGTGACCTCGTGGGTCAGGATCAGCTTCGACATGATTCAGTGATCCTTCCGGTCAGCGGGCCGAGGACGAGTACGGCAGCAGCGCCATCTCACGGGCGTTCTTCACCGCACGGGCGATCTGGCGCTGCTCCTGGACGGAGACGCCGGTCACGCGACGCGCGCGGATCTTGCCGCGGTCGGAGATGAACTTGCGCAGCAGCGCGGTGTCCTTGTAGTCGACGGACTCGATCTTGGCCGTCTTGAGCGGGTTGGCCTTCTTCTTGGGCTTGCGCACCACAGGCTTCGCCATGGTGTTGCTCCTTCACAGGTGCTGTCCTCACGAGGCGCCGGCCGGGGCCGACGTCGGAGGACGGGTGATCTGGGGACTGGCGCCGATCAGAACGGGGGCTCGTCCGAGAACCCGCCACCGGAGGAGGCGGGACCGGCCGTGGCCCACGGGTCGTTGCTCTGACCGCCGCCGGAAGAACCGAAGCCTCCGCCGGGCTGGCCGCCGCCACCCTGGGGGCCGCCGTAGCCGCCCCCCTGGTTGCCGCCGCCACCGCCGAAGCCGCCGCCGCCCGAGCGCTGGGCGCGGGTGACCTTCGCCGAGGCGTACCTCAGCGACGGGCCGACCTCGTCGACCTGCAGCTCCACGACGGTGCGCTTCTCCCCCTCGCGGGTCTCGTACGAGCGCTGAGTCAGACGGCCCTGCACGATGACGCGCATGCCCTTCGTCAGCGACTCCGCCACGTTCTCCGCGGCCTCGCGCCAGACCGAGCAGGCGAGGAACAGCGCCTCGCCGTCCTTCCACTCGTTGGTCTGGCGGTCGAACGTGCGCGGCGTGGACGCGATGCGGAAGTTGGCGACGGCAGCCCCTGACGGGGTGAAGCGCAGCTCCGGGTCCGCGACCAGGTTTCCGACGACCGTGATGACGGTCTCACCAGCCATGCCATGCTCCTTCGTTCGTCCGAGAGTCGTGAGGGGATCCCATCACGGGGCTGTGACATCCACGCCTTCGACGTGGCCGCCGCCCGCGACGGGAGCAGAGTTTCGGTTCAGGTCTCAGCGGGCGTCGGTGCGCAGGATCTTGGTGCGCAGCACGGCCTCGTTCAGGCCGAGCTGGCGGTCCAGCTCCTTCGCGGTGGCCGGCGTCGAGGTGAAGTCGACGACGGCGTAGATGCCCTCGGAACGCTTGTTGATGTCGTACGCCATGCGGCGACGACCCCAGATGTCGACCTTGTCGACGGACCCGCCCTCGGTCGAGATGACCGTCAGGTACTTGTCCAGCGACGGGGCCACGGTGCGCTCCTCGACCTCCGGGTCCAGGATCACCATCAGCTCGTACTGACGCATGTGTTCAACCCACCTCCTCTGGTCTCAGCGGTCACGGTCGTTCCGTGACAGGAGGGTTCTTGCGTGCGTCGGCCGCGCGCCACCCCGGAACGGTCCGGGGTGGTGGGCACAGCCAGTCGACCAGGATACCCGCCGGTGCGGGCGTCCCGGAAATCGGTCAATCGTCGGTGCCCATGATGCCGAGCGGGTCGCCGTCGTTACCGTTGCCGTTCCCGTTGCCGCCCCCGCCGTCATCGGTCGGGGAGTCGGTCGGGTCCGGCTCCTGGTTCTTGGGGCCCTTGGACACGATGATCGTCACGTTCGACCCGGGGTCGACCGGCTGGCCGGCGCCGGGGTCGGTCCCGATGACCGTGCCCTCCGGGACCGAGTCGCTGAACTCCTCCTTCGCCTGGGGCGACGGGTTCAGCGTGTCGCCGTAGAGCTGGTTCCGGGCCTCCTCGAGGCTCAACCCGGCGACGTTCGGCACGGCCACCTGCTCGGGCTTGTCCGGCTGCCCGGTCGAGACCACGACGGTCACGGTGGTGCCCACGGGCACCTCCTGGCCCACGCCCGACATCTCCAGCACCTGGCCCTTGCGCTCGTCACTGTCCCGCGCCTGCGTCCGCACCACGAGCCCCAGCCCCTGCAGCTCCTGGGTCGCCTTCGCCACGTCCTGACCGACGAGGTCCGGCACGGTGACCTTCTCCTCCTCGGTCTCGCTCGGCGTCGGCGACGGGGTGAAGGTCGGCTGGGCCGGCACGTACTCCGGGAACTCCTCGACGTCCATGCCCTCGGTCGCGACCTGCATGAAGTCGGTCCACGCGCGGGCGGGCCAGGTGCTACCGGTGATCTCCTGCCACTCGCCGAAGCCGTCGATCTCGGCCTGGCCGGAGATCTTGCCCGCCTCGAGGTCGAGCGTCTCGTACTGGCGCAGGCCGACGACGGTCGTGAGCTGCGGCACGAAGCCGGCGAACCACGCCGAACGGTTGTTCTGCGACGTACCGGTCTTGCCCGCCACGGGGCGACCGAGCTCCTGCGCCGTGCTGCCCGAGCCCTCCTCGACGACCTTGGTCATCGCGTAGGTGGCCGCCGTCGTGACGTCCGCGTCGAACTCCTTCTCCTGCTCCTGCGGCCCCTCGTAGAGGACGGTGCCGTCGAGCGTCTCGACCTTGGCCACGATGTGCGGCGTCGTGCGGAAGCCGCCTGCGGCGATCGTGGAGTACGCGCGGGCGAGGTCGATCGGGTAGACGGACGCGGTGCCCAGCACGTTGGAGGGCACGGCCTCGATCGGGTAGCTCTCGGAGTCGCGCATGCCGGCCCGGTGCGCGACGTCCACGGTCTTCTCGGGCCCGTTCTCGACGTTGAGCTCCGCGTACGCCGTGTTCACGGAGTGCGCCGTCGCGTCGGCCAGGCTGACCCGGCCGTAGTCCTGCAGCCCGAAGTTCGCCGGCGACCACGGTTTGCCGTCGTCGCCCTTGATGTCCGGGAAGACGTGGGGCGAGTTGCCGTCGAACGTGTCCTCGAGCGTGTAGTCGTTCTCGAGCGCCGCCATGAGCGTGAAGGGCTTGAACGTCGAGCCTGCCTGCACGACGTCCTGCGTCGCCGTGTTGAGCGACTGCTTCACGTAGTCCGGGCCGCCGTACAGCGCCTTCACGGCGCCGGTCTGGGGGTCCATCGACACCAGCGACATGCGGACGTTCTTGTTCGCCTTGCCGTAGGTGCCGTCCTCGTGCAGCGTCTTCTCGACGGCGACGGCCGTCTTCTGCAGCTTCTGGTCGATCGTCGTGGTGATCTTGAGCCCGCGGGTCTCCAGCTCCTGCTCGGACTCGAGCGGGCCGTCAGGGTTGCTGTCCGACCTGACGAGCTCCTTGCGCACCTGCGCCAGGAGGTAGCCCTTCTGGCCGCCCCAGGTGTTGGTGGCTTCCTTCTTCTTCTTGAACTTCGGGAACTCCGCCTTCGCCCGCTCGTCCTTGGTGATGTACCCCTGCTCGTACATCCGGTTGATGCTGCGCTCCCAGCGCTCCTTGGCCCGGTCCGGGTCGACCGACGGGTCCCAGTTGTTGGGCGACGGGATGATGCCCGAGAGCATCGCGGCCTCGGACGGCGTGAGGTCCTTGGCGTCCTTGCCGAAGAACTCCTGCGACGCGGCCTGGATGCCGTAGGTGTTGCGGCCCCAGTAGATGGTGTTGAGGTAGCTCTCGAGCACCTGCTCCTTGGGCTGGGTCTGGGCCACCTTGAGCGCGATGATCGCCTCGCGGGCCTTGCCCGCGTACGAGTCCTCGGTGTTGAGGTAGTACCGCTCGACGTACTGCTGCGTCAGCGTGGACGCGCCCTGGCGCCCGCCGCCCGTGACGTTGTTGTACGCGGCGCGCGCGATGCCCTTGACGTCGATGCCGTTGTTGGTCCAGAACGTCTCGTCCTCGGAGGCGACGACCGCGTTCCCGACGTAGGCCGGCAGGTCGCCGAGCTCGACGAGCTCGCGCTTCTGCTCGGCGAACTGCCCGATCGGCTTGCCGTTCGCCCAGTAGACGGTCGTGGCCTGGTTGTTCACCTCGTCGAGGTTCTTCGGGATCGTCGTCGTGCTCCACGCGGCCACGAACAGACCGGCGCCCAGCGCCGTCCCGGTGAGCAGGGTGCCGACGACGACGCGCCAGGACGGCAGCCAGCGCTGCACCGGGCCCTTGCGCGGGCGCGGGTAGTTCCAGAAGCGACGTCTCCTCGCCACGTCAAGCCTTTCGTCGTGCGGGACCGGCGTCGTGCTCGTACGGCGCGCCGGCCTGCGGACCACAGGGAACACTAGGCGATGCCGTAGGGCCGACGGGAGCCTCGAGCGCCCGGGGCGACGGTTCGGCCCCAGCCGTCCCCAGCCCTCTGGCCTGCGCTCCGCGGAACCTTCACAACTGCGCGGACCTGACGCGCCGCCGCTTCCCGTTGCACGACCATGTCGACGAGTCCTATTCTCGCGATGTATCGACTCGATACGTCGTGACGACGGGTCGGCAGCAGCATCGGGACAGACGGGAAGGGGAACGCTCGTGCGCAGCAGGTCTGTGGTGCTCGAGACGGCCATCCTCGGCCTGCTCAACTCCGCCCCGCTGCACGGGTACGAGCTGCGCAAGCGGCTCAACCTGCTGCTCGGCTCGTTCCGCGCGTTCTCCTACGGCACCCTCTACCCGGCACTCAAGTCCCTCGTGGCGCGCGGTCTCATCGAGACCACGGAGCGCGAGGCCCCGGCCCCCGCGGCGCGGGCGTCGGGATCCCGGCAGGCCGGCGCCAGGTCCTCGGGCAAGGCACCGCTGTCGGGCCGGCGCGGGCGGATCGTGTACCGGCTGACCGCGGACGGCAAGGAGCACCTCCAGACCGTCCTCGCGTCGTCCGGCCCGGCCGCCTGGGAGGACGAGAACTTCGACGTCCGCTTCGCGTTCTTCGCGCAGACGGACGCCGAGACCCGCATCCGTATCCTCGAAGGCCGGCGAACCCGGCTCACCGAGCGGCTGGAGGCGGTCCGAGAGTCTGCCGCACGCACCCGCGAGCGGCTCGACGAGTACACCCTCGAGCTGCAGCGCCACGGGCTCGAACAGGTCGAGCGCGAGGTGCGCTGGCTCGACGGACTCATCACCACGGAACGCGACCGTGCTCTCGGCCGCGCCCGCGACCACAGCGCCGGGGTGCAGGACGCCCCGGCCCAGAGAAACAAGGAGCGAGGATGACCTCCGTCCGCGTTGCCATCGTCGGTGTCGGAAACTGTGCATCGTCCCTGATCCAGGGCGTGCACTACTACCGCGACGCCGCCCCGACCGACACCGTCCCCGGCCTCATGCACGTGCAGCTCGGCGACTACCACGTGAGTGACCTGGAGTTCGTCGCGGCGTTCGACGTCGACGCGAAGAAGGTCGGCTTCGACCTCGCCGAGGCGATCCACGCCTCCGAGAACAACACGATCAAGTTCGCCGACGTGCCGCCCACCGGCGTCACCGTCCAGCGCGGCCACACCCTCGACGGTCTCGGCGACTACTACTCCGCCACGATCGACGAGTCGGACGCCGCGCCGGTCGACGTCGTGCAGGCGCTGAAGGACGCGAAGGTCGACGTCCTCGTCTCCTACCTGCCCGTCGGCTCCGAGGCGGCGGACAAGTTCTACGCGCAGTGCGCGATCGACGCGAAGGTCGCCTTCGTCAACGCGCTGCCCGTCTTCATCGCCTCCGACCCCGAGTGGGCGAAGAAGTTCGAGGACGCCGGCGTGCCGATCGTCGGCGACGACATCAAGTCGCAGGTCGGCGCCACGATCACGCACCGCGTGCTCGCCAAGCTGTTCGAGGACCGCGGCGTCGTGCTCGACCGCACGTACCAGCTCAACGTCGGCGGCAACATGGACTTCAAGAACATGCTGCAGCGCGACCGCCTCGAGTCGAAGAAGGTCTCCAAGACGCAGGCGGTGACCTCGAACCTCGAGGGCCCGCTCGGCGGCAAGAAGGAGGACCGCAACGTCCACATCGGCCCGTCGGACTACGTCGCGTGGCTCGACGACCGCAAGTGGGCGTACGTCCGCCTCGAGGGCCGCGCGTTCGGCGAGGTGCCCCTGAACCTGGAGTACAAGCTCGAGGTGTGGGACTCCCCCAACTCCGCCGGCATCATCATCGACGCCGTCCGCGCCGCGAAGATCGCGCTGGACCGCGGCATCGGCGGCCCGATCCTCTCGGCGTCGACCTACTTCATGAAGTCCCCGCCCGTGCAGATGGAGGACACCGCGGGCCGCGCCCAGCTCGAGGCGTTCATCCGCGGCGAGGTCGAGCGCTGACGACCACCGCATGAGGACGAAGGCCGGGGCACGGACGTGCCCCGGCCTCGTCGTGTCACGCCCCCAGCCGCACCACCGCACCGCCCTCGGCGGCCGAGCGCTGCGCCGCGGCGACGACGCGCAGCGTGCGCAGCCCGACCTGCCCGTCCGGCCCCGGCGTCTCTCCCGTGCGGACGCACCCCAGGAAGTGCTCGAGCATCAGCGCGTCCAGGTTCTCGCCGAACCCGAGCCACGCCTGCCTCGTCCCCTGCGCCACGAGCCCGCCGACGTGCGCCGCGAACGGGTCGATCTCGACCGTGCCTCCGGTGCCGACCACCTGCAGCGTCAGGCCGCCCCACGTGGGCGCGCCGTCGGGCACGGACCACGAGCAGTCGACGACGACCTCCGCGCCGCCGGCGTAGGTGATGCTCACCAGCGCGCCGGTCTCGGCACGCACGTGCGGGTCGCCCCCGTGCAGGACGCGGTTGCTCACCGCGCGCACCGCGACCGGCTCCTCCCCGAGCAGCGCGTCGAGCAGGTCGGCGAGGTGGACCACGTGGTCCGCGAGCGCCCCGCCGCCCGCCAGCTCGGGATCGGTGAACCAGGCACGGCCCGCCGGCACCTTGCCGTTGTTCGTCCCCGTCCCGCCGAGCACGGTGCCGAGCGCGCCCGACGCCACCAGCCCGCGCAGGGTGCCGAACTCGGGGCTGAACCGCACGGGGTAGGCCGTCATGAGGCGCACACCGGCGGCGTCGCACGCCGCCACCATCTCCTCCGCGTCCTCGACCCGGGTCGCGAGCGGCTTCTCGCACAGCACGTGCGCGCCGGCCGCCGCGGCGGCGAGCACGACGTCCCGGTGCCGGGAGTTCTCGCTGCACACGACGACGGCGTCGGGCCGCCAGGCGAGCGCCTCGGCGTAGGTGTCCACGTAGGCGGCGCCGTGCTCCGCGGCGAACGCGGCCCCGCGGAGCTCGCCTGCCGGGGCCGTGGCGGCGTCGGGGTCGGCGGTGAGCAGCTCGACGTCGGGCCGGTCGCGCAGCAGCGCGACGTACGACGCGGCGTGCACGTGCGCGAACGACAGGATCGCGACCCGCAGCGGGGCCGGGGTGGGCGTCATGCTCGGCTCCCGGTGGTCTCGAGGTCGGCCAGGGCGCGGGCCCGGGCGGCGGTGTCCAGGGCGACGGGCTCCCCGGACGCGACGGAGGCGAGCGCCGCCTCGGCGATCTCGACGGCGATCACGCCGTCGACGGCGCTCACCCGCGGGTGGCGCGGGTCGTCGGGCGCCAACGACGTCGGGGACGCCGCGAACGCCCGGGCGACCTCCCGGATCTCCGTGAGGTACGGGCTCTCTCCGGCGGCGGGGGCCGGCCGGTCCTGCCCTCCGGCCGGGACCGGGGGGAGGTCCGACCGCACCCCCGCCGCCTCGGCCGAGTCGAACCGCAGCGTGCCGGCGTCCCCGGCGACGTGGAACGACGTCCGGAAGGTGGTGTGCGGCGCCCCCCACAGCCCCCGCACGTGACTGATCGCGCCGCCGGCGTGGGTGAGCACGGCGTGGGCGAGCGTGTGCGGGGCCCCGTCCTCCTCGAGGGACCGGCGCGTGGCGTGCACGCTCGTGACCTCGCCCGCGACCCACCGGGCGAGGTCGAGGTCGTGGATCATCAGGTCCAGCACGACGCCGCCCGACTGCGCGTCGTCCGCGAACCAGGGAGACCACGCGGGAAACATGCCGCCGCGCGCGAACCGCAGCACCGCCGGCGCCCCGATCTCGCCGGACCGCACGGCCTGGCGCATCAGCGCGTACTCCGGGAAGAACCGCACGACGTGCCCCGGGTAGAGCTGCCGGTCCGCGGCGCGGGCGGCGTCGAGCATCGCGACGGCGTCGCGCGACGTGCGGCCCAGCGGCTTCTCGCACAGGACGTGGCGCCCGGCCGCGAGGGCGGCCGACGCCACCTCGAGATGGGTCGGCGTCGGGGTCACGACGTCGACCACGTCCGCGACGTCGAGCAGCTCGTCGAGGCCGGCGACGACCCGTCCGCCGTGCGCGGCCGCGAGCTCGGCGGCGCCGTCCGTCGAGTGGACGACGAGGTCCGCGCCGAGGGCGCGCCACGCCGGCGCGTGGGCCCGGGCGATGCCGCCCGCGCCGACGAGGCCGACCGTGAGGGCAGGGGAAGGCTCTGCGGCAGTCATCGTGCTCCCTACTTGAGTCCGGAATGGGCGAGACCGTCGATCACACGGCGCTGCATGACGACGAAGAGCAGGAGGATGGGCGCCATGGCGAGCGCGCTGGCCGCCATCATCACCGTGTAGTCGGTGGTGGTGCGCCCCGCGAACGTCGCGATGCCGGCCGCGAGCGGCATGCTCTCGGCGCGGGTCGAGACGACGAGCGGCCACAGGAGGTCGTTCCAGGACCACAGGACGGTGATGATCGTCAGCGCGCCGAGGCTGGGCCCGGCCAGCGGCAGCATGACCCGCCAGAAGACCTGGAACGGGTTGGCGCCGTCGAGCCGCGCGGCCTCCTCGAGCGAGTCGGGCACGCCCCGGAAGAACTGCATCATGAGGAACGTGCCGAACGCGCTGAAGATGCCGGGGGCGGCGATGCCGGCCACCGTGTTCAGCCAGCCGAGCCCGTTGATGATCTGGTACTGCGGGATGAGGTACACCTGCGACGGCACCATGAGGATGGACAGCACGAGCGCGAGCAGCACGCCCCGCAGCGGGAACCGCATGCGCGCGAACGCGTAGCCCGCCATCGAGCACAGCACGAGCTGGCCCACCGTGCGCGCCACGGTGATGGAGACCGAGACCCAGAACTCCTGGAGGAACGGGAGCTTGGAGAACACCTCGGCGTAGTTGCCCCACTGCAGCTCCCCCGGCCAGAACACCGGGGGCACGCTCATCACCTGGGCGTTCGTGGACAGCGACGTGAGCAGCTGCCACACGAACGGGAACACCATCACCACGCCGCCGAGGGCGAGCAGCACGTGCGCCCAGGCGTTGGAGCCGTGGCGCGACGTGCGGCGACGCGGCGCCGCCGGCCGTCCGGCGACCGCGGGGGCCGTCGTCGTGAGGGTCGCGTCAGGCATAGGTGACCCACCTCCTCTGCATGCGGAACTGGAGCAGCGTGACGGCGCCGACGATCAGCAGGATCACCATCGCGATGGCGGCGGCGAAGCCCTTGTCGTTGCGCAGGAAGGCCTCGTTGTAGAAGAGGTAGACGAGGGACTGCGTCTGCCGCATCGCCGGGTTGGCCTGGCCCATGAGGGCGTACAGCAGGTCGAACAGCTGGAAGCCGTTGATGACCGTGATGACGGTGACGAAGAAGACGCTGGGGGTCAGCAGCGGGACGGTGACGGAGCGGAACTGCCGCCACGCCGAGGCGCCGTCGAGCGACGCCGCCTCGTAGAGCTCCGGCGGGATGGTCCGCAGCCCGGCGGAGAGGATGATGATGGCGAAGCCGAGCGACGTCCACAGGCCGACGACGGACACGGCGACGAGCGCGAAACCCGGCGTCGAGGTCCACGACGGGCCGTCGATGCCGACCACGGCGAGCGCCTGGTTGAGGATCCCGAAGTCGCCGTTGAAGATCAGCCGCCACACCATCGCCACGGCCGTCGGCATCGCGACGTAGGGCATGAAGTACAGCACCCGGTAGAACGCCGTGAACCGCATCCCGGGCCGGTGCAGCAGGCTCGCGACGAACATCGCGATCGGGATGCCGAGCAGCACGATCGCGGTGTAGACGAGCGTGTTCACGACGGCGGTCCCCAGGTCGGGGTCGCGGGCGAGGCGCTGGTAGTTCTCGAGCCCCACCCACGTCTGGCCGCCGAAGGCGCCCCACTCGGTGAGGCTGAAGTAGCCGGTCTGGACGATCGGCCACAGGTAGAACAGGACCACGCCGAACATCGTGGGCAGCACGAAGAGGACGGGCCACCAGCCGTCGTACCCGCGCCGGGGGCCCCGGGGCGTGGTGCCCCCGGCCGCGGTGCGTGGGGCGGAGCCCCGGGCGGGAGCGACGACGCCCGCCCGGGGGGATCGGTCGACGGAGGTCATTCCTTCGCGAGCTCCTCGTTCATGGCGTCGGCCAGCTCCTGGGCGACCTCCTCGACGGGGCGCTCCCCGGAGAGCGCCTGCGGCAGCAGCTCGGTCTCGAGCGCGTTCCACGCCGCCGTGTTCTGCGAGATCGGGTACGGGAAGGCCATGTCCTCGGCCGAGTCGATGAAGACGTCGATGCCGAAGCTCGGGACCGAGTCGACGAACGCCTGCTGCGTCCCGGTGTAGGCAGGGTTCGCCACGCCCATCTCCGCCTGCGTGCGCTGCGCCTCCTCGGAGCCGAGGTAGGCCAGGAAGGCGTTGGCGGCCGCCTTGTTCTCGCTGTCCGCGGCGACGACGTTCCCGACGCCGTGGATGACGGTGGCGCGCCGCTCGGGCCCGGCGGGGAGCCGGACGATGCCGAAGTCGTCCTTGTTCGGCGAGTCCTTCATCTCCGCGACGGACCAGTTGCCGGACCAGAACATCGCCGCCTTGCCGGAGCCGAACCACACGTTCGGCTTGGTGTCGGACATCTGCTGGAGGGTCGGCGCGGCCCCGTCGGCGATGAGGTCGGCCCACAGCTGGAGCCCCTCGGCGGCCTCGGGGCTGTCGTACCCGGACGTCGTGCCGTCGTCCGAGATGATCTGTCCGCCGGCCTGGAGGATCGTGTTGTAGTAGCTGCTCTGGCCGATGCCGTTGATCTCGGAGACCACCCCGTAGACGCCCTGGTCGGCGAGCTCGTCCGAGATCGCGCCCGCCGCGTCCTGGAACTCGTCCCACGTCCAGTCGTCGGTGGGGAGGTCGACGCCGGCCTTCTCGAAGAGCGCCTTGTTGTACCAGAGGGCGACGGTGTCGAAGTCCTTGGGGACGCCGTACTGCGTGTCCTCGAACGAGTAGAGCTGGTTGAGGGCGTCGGGGTACTTCGACGGGTCGATCTCGCCGGCGTCCACCAGGCCCGTGATCGGCTGGAGCAGGTCGTTCGCGGCGTAGAGCTGGACGTTCGGGCCGTTCATCCAGAACACGTCGGGCAGCGTCCGGGACTCCCCCTGCGTCTGCAGCTTGGTGAAGTACTGCTGGAACGGGGTCAGGTCCACGGTGACCTTGATGTTCGGGTACGTCTCGTTGAAGTCCTTGATGTTCTGGTCGATCGCGGGCTTCTGGTTCTCGTCCCAGATCGCGTACGTGATCTCGGCCTGGGCGTCGGTCGGCGCGACCTCGGCGCTGTCCTCGGCGGCGTCGCCGCCGCCCCCGCACGCGGAGAGCGTCAGTGCCACGGCCGCGACGCCCGCGAGGGACGCGCTGCGCAGGAGATGCTTCATCGGGGTGCTCCTCGGGTTGATGGGTCTCTCAGGTCCGCGGCGTCGGTGCCGCGGGGTCGACGTCGTCGTCGAAGTGGGCCGCGACCTCGGGGGTCACGGGTCGGACACGCTGCGGCGCGGACCCTGCGCGCAGCGAGACGGTGGCGGCGATGCCCGTCGCGACGGCGTCGCGGGCCATCACCGGCGAGGTGGTGATCGGCGCGCCCTCGGCCACGTGCCGCAGGAACTCGTCCACGGTGAGCCGGTCGGCGTCCTGGTGGCCCGGGCCGGCCGCGTGCACCGGGTGCTCGACGTCGCCGTGCTCGGACCACGACGTGCGGCGGTTCCACACCCGGACCGAGGCGCCGTCGCCGTCCCCGACGTTCTCGAGCCGGCCGCGGGTGCCGATCACCGTGTAGTTGCGCCAGTAGTCGGGCGTGAAGTGGCACTGCTCGTAGCTCGCGAGCACGCCGTTGTCGAGGCGCATGAGCATCATCGACGTGTCCTCGACGTCGATCGTCGGGTGCAGCCCCGTCTGCTCGAGCGGCGGCCAGTTGTCGTAGGAGAACCAGTCGGTCATGAGCTGCCCCGTGCGGTCCGCGCGGTCCGTCACGCGCCCGTAGACCTGCAGGTCGCCCATCCCGACGACGTCCCGCGTCGTGGAGCCGGCCAGCCAGTGGATGACGTCGATGTCGTGCACGGCCTTCTGCAGCAGGAGCCCCGTGCTGCGCGCGCGGTCGGCGTGCCAGTCCTTGAAGTAATAGTCGCCGCCGTTCCCGACGAAGTGCCGGCACCACACGGCCTGCACGTCGCCGATCTCGCCGCGGGCGACGACGTCCCGCATCGTCCGCACGACCGCCATGTGCCGCATGTTGTGGCCCACGTAGAGCCTGGTGCCGGTCTCGACCGCGGCCGCGAGGACGCGGTCGCAGTCCTCGGTGGTGGTGGCCAGCGGCTTCTCGAGATAGACGGCGACGCCCGCGCGCAGCAGGTCCTCGGCGATGTCGGCGTGCGTGTCGTCGGGGGTGCAGACGAAGGCCGCGTCGACGCCGGCCGCCGTGCCCGCCCGGCCGACCAGGCCGCGGTGGTCGGTCGCGAACGCCGTGCCCGGGCCGAACAGCTCCTG
This sequence comes from Isoptericola sp. NPDC056618, assembly GCF_042792715.1. NCBI lineage: Bacteria > Bacillati > Actinomycetota > Actinomycetes > Micrococcales > Promicromonosporaceae > Isoptericola > Isoptericola sp. NPDC056618. Next base: position 346,741 of record NZ_JBHTVZ010000001.1, read on the forward strand.
CGCGCGGGCGCGGCCCGCGGGGTCGACGTCCACCGCCTCGACGACGCGGGCCGGGACGCCCGTGCGGCCCACCCATCGTGCGAGCCCGGCGCGCGCGCCGACCCCGACCACCGCGACCCGCAGCGGCTCGCGGACCTCCGCCGCCCGCGGCTGCTCCGGGCCCTCGGCGTCGTCCACAGCCTCCGCCACGGTGGCCGGCGCCGAGGACGGCGTGGCGGCGGCGAGCGCCTCCGCGAGGGAGACCCCCGGCTCCGCGGCGCTCAGCGGCGGAGCCGCGACGTCGCTGCTGCCGTAGACGTCCCGCGACCCGACCTCCAGGGCCCGCACGAGCGCGCCGAGGGCCGCGCCGTCCGACGCGAACGCGGACGTCACCAGCGACGCCGCGGCACGCGGCCGCACGAGCCGGTCGACCTCCTCCTGCAGCGGCGCCCGGAGCAGCTCGCCCGCGCGGGACAGGCCGCCGCCGAGCACCACGCACTCCGGGTCCGCGACCATGGCGAGCGTCGCGACGCCGGGGGCCACGCGCCGCGCGTACTGCTGGAGCAGGCCGAGCGCCGCGCCGTCGCCCTCCTGGGCGCGGAGCGCGACCTGCTCGGCGCCGCCCGCCTCCTCGATCTCCCGGAGCAGGCTGCCCTCGAGCCAGCCGTCCCAGCCCATCCACTCGAAGTCCCCGACCTCGCCCGCGGCGAACCGGTTCCCGCGGTAGACCTGCCCGCCGAGCACGAGCGCCGCGCCGACGCGGTAGCCCAGCTGCACCAGCACGACGTCGTCCGCGAGCCGGGCCGCACCCAGGGCGTGCTCGGCCAGGGCCGCCATGTTGATGTCGTTCTCGACGACGACCGGGTGCTCGCCGCCGGTCGAGAGCCGGCCCGCGAGGTTGACGCCGGTCCAGTCGGGGATCGGCAGCGAGAGGCGGACCCGCTCGCCGTCCACGATGCCGGGCACCGCCGCCGCCAGGGCGGCGACGCGCGACCGCGGCGCCCCGACCGCGTCCAGGAGCTCGCGCTGCACGGCGCGGGCCGTCTCGAGGCGCTCGACACCGTCGACGGGGCCGTCCACGGTGCGCCGCACGACGGCGCGGACCTGCCCCGCCAGGTCGGCCAGCATCCCGGTCACGGAGTGCACGCCCAGGTCGAGGCCGACCGCGTACCGCGCGTCGGCCGCGAAGGCGTACCGCCGTGCGGGACGCCCGACCGCGCCCTCCTCCACCCCGGAGACCTCGCGGGCCAGGCCACGCTCGACGAGCTCGGCGACGATCGACTCGACGGTGGGTCGCGACAGCCCGGTGTCCTTCGCGAGCGCCGTCAGCGTCGTCGCCTTGCTGCCGCGCAGCACCTCGATGCAGCTGAGCGTGTTGCGTCGGCGCACGTCCGTGACGTGCCGGTCTCCACCGCTGCGGACCATGTCTCCCCGTTCCCTCCTCGTGTCCTCGAGCCGGTCAGCGCCGGGCGAACAGGCCGACGGCGTCCCACGCCACCCAGCCGCCGTCGGCGAGGACGAGCTCGATCGTGTTCTCGCCCTCGCGCAGCCGGCCGGCCGGCACCGGGAGCTCGTGGTACGAGCGGACCAGCGCCGTCCCCGGCACGGTCGCGTCCCCCTCGCGCGAGCCGCGCGTCCCGCCCGGGGGCAGGGCGACGTCGGCCAGCGCGGAGCCGTTGACGGCCACGCGGAGCGTGCCGCCCAGGCGGGTCGTGTCGACGAGCCACAGCGCGAGGTCGTGGTCGGCCGCGGGGGCGGCGGGCAGCGGGAGGCGCCAGCGCGCGGTGTACGCCTTGCGGCCGGCCCAGGCGTCGCCGGGTCCCGGCAACAGGTACGGCCAGGAGTCCGCGGGGCTGTCGACGCCCTGCTCGAGCTCGATCACGGCGCCCGGATAGGCCGCCGGGATCTGCGCGTACCCCGCCGGCGCGAACCGGTGCTCCAGCGTCCGCGCGTCGAAGTCGCCGATCGTCGCGACCGGCAGGCCGGTCCCGACGACGGACGCCACCGAGCTGGCCACGAGCACGCCGCTCGGGCGGGCGGTCCGCCCGGCGTCGGACACCGCGACGACGCGGTAGGTCCAGGTCTCGCCGCGCGGGTCGACGTGGTGCGTGAGCTGCGGGTAGACCGTCTTGCCGACGAGGTTCGCCCCGTCCGGCTCGAAGGGGCCGTGGGCTCCCCGGACCGCGTGCACCCGGTAGTGGTCGATGAGCGGCTCGAAGCCGAGCGAGCGCCAGCTCAGCTCGGTGCGTGCGATCGCGGGCTCGGCGCGCAGGCCGGTGACCTGCCTGGGCGGCCGGGACGACGGGACGGGCACGATGCCTCCTTCAGGCCTCGACGAGGCGGGACGTGCCCGCGGGGGTGACGAATCGGGCGAGGACCTCGCGCGGGGCGGTGTCGTCGGCCTCCACCCAGGGCACGCAGACGAAGGTCGACGTCATCTCCTGCGGGGTCAGGGTGACCGTCAGGTAGCCGCGCCGGCCGTCGTAGAGCCGCACGTAGTCGTGCTGGAGCCAGTCCGGGGCGTAGGCGTCCGTCGGGGCGCCGTCGCCGTCGGAGGCCACGGACGTGCAGACCAGCTCCACGCCCACGTTCCCCGCCCCCGGGTCCGCGACGTCGGCGCGCAGCTCGCCGGCGACCGCGTGGTGGATGTCGCCCGAAAGGACGACCACGCCGCTGCTGCGGGCCATCGCGTCGAGCAGCCGCGCCCGCGCCGCGGGGTAGCCGTCCCACTGGTCCGTCCGGTCCTCCGTGACCGGCATGAGGACCACGCCGCTCGCCACCACGTTCCAGACCGCCGGGCTGTCGACCAGTCGCTCCTCCACCCACCGTTCCTGTGCGCGGCCGAGCATCGTGCGGGCGGGCTCGGCCTGCTCCTCGGCGGTCCCCGGGACGGGGTCGCGGTGCTGTCGGGTGTCGAGCAGGGAGAACCTCGCCAGGTGTCCCACGTCGAAGCCGGTGGTGATGTCCGAGCCGGGCCCGTCGGGCAGCGCCTCGAGGTCCACCGGCAGGTGCTCGTAGAACGCCCGGTAGGCCACGGCCACGCGGTGCGCGAAGATCTCGTCGGGCAGGCCGTAGGCGGAGCGACCGCCCACGTAGTTGTTCTGCACCTCGTGGTCGTCCCAGATCGCCACGGCGGGGACGCGCGCGTGCAGCGCCTGCAGGTGCGGGTCGCTCTTGGTGAGGGCGTACCGCAGCCGGTACTGCTCCAGGGTCTGCACCTCGGCGGCGTGCTCCGGCGCGACCGTCACCCCCTGACGCCACAGGTTCGCCGCCGTGATCCCGTACTCGTAGACGTAGTCGCCGCCGAAGACCACCAGGTCGAGCTCGCGCTCCGCCGCAAGGTGCCGGTGCGCGGTGAAGTGGCCGTGGTACCAGGCCTGGCACGAGACGACGCCCACCGTGAACGTGTCCGGGACGGCGGGAGCCGCCGGCAGCGTGCGGAAGCGCCCCACGGTGCTCGAGGTGGCGCCGGAGCGGAACCGGTAGAAGTACTCGGTCGCCGGCCGCAGGCCGGTCACCTTGGGGTGCACCGAGTGCGCCAGCTCCGGCTGCGCGAGCGCGTGCCCGCGCCGCACGACGTGCTCGAGCTCGGGGTCGGTGGCGACCTCCCAGTGCACGCCGTAGCTCCGCAGCGGCATGCCTCCGTGCCCGTCGGGGGCCAGGGGGTCGCGGGTGAGCCGCGTCCACAGCACCATCGAGTCCGGGCGCGGCGAGCCGCTCGCGACCCCCAGCCCGAACGAGCCGTCCGACGGCGACGCCGCCCCGGCCGTCTCCGGGGCGCTGATGCCGAGCGCCAGCGTGGCGGCACCGAGGCCGCCCGCGCGGAGCACCTCCCGACGGCTGAAGGTGGGGGTCGTGCGAGGCATACGCCCTCCTGTCCGGACGCGACGTGACCTGGAGCACATCGTCGTGGAGTTATGAAAGGTACCTTTATAAGTAGGCCTCGACAAGAGGTGTCACGGTGAACTTCTTCCGTCGCCCGGTTGCAGAACTCACGACCTGACCGCGCGGGCCACCGGGGGGACCGCCCCAGGGGTCGCGGGACGCCGACCGCCTAGGCTGTGGGCGTGGGAGCGATGAGCGAGACCTGGCACGAGCTGCGCGCGCTGCTGCGGCTGGAGGGCTTCCGCAAGCTCTTCACCGTCCGGCTGGTCTCGCAGGCCGGCGACGGCATGTTCCAGGTGGGCCTGGCGTCCCTGCTGTTCTTCTCGCCCGAGTCGCAGGGCACGGCGGCGGCCATCGCCGGCGCGTTCGCCGTCATGCTCGCGCCGTTCACGATCGTCGGCCCCTTCGCGGGCGTGCTGCTCGACCGGTGGCAGCGCCGCCAGGTGCTGGTGTGGGGCAACGCCGTGCGCCTGGTGCTCACGCTCGCGATGGCGGGCGTCATGCTCGCCGGCGGCGTCGGCTGGGCCATCTACGCGATCGGCCTCGCGGCCCTGTCCGTCAACCGCTTCCTCCTCGCCGGGCTGTCCGCCGGCCTGCCGCGCGTCGTCGACGGGCCGCTGCTGCTCACCGCCAACTCGCTGTCCCCCACGCTCGGCGCGGGCGCCGCGTTCGTGGGCGGCGGCATCGGCTTCGTCCTCGGCCTGGCGTTCGAGCCCGGCCGGGTCAAGGACTCGTCCGCGCTCGTGTGCGCCGCGCTCGTCTTCGGCGTCGCCTCGCTGCTCGCCACGCGCCTGCGGCGCACCCAGCTCGGCCCCGAGCAGCCGGCCGAGGCCGACCTGCGCGGGGAGATCGCCAAGGTCGCCCGCGGGCTGGCCGACGGGGCCCGCTACCTCGTCGCGCGGCGCACCCCGGGTCAGGCGCTGCTCGCGATGGCCGTGCATCGCTTCCTCTACGGCGTGGTGTTCATCGCATCGATCCTCATCTCGCGCAACCTGCTCGACCCCGGCAGCCAGAGCGCCGGGATGGCGACCTTCGCCGTCGTCATCGGTCTCACGGGCGCCGGCGGCGCGATCGCCATGGTGCTGACGCCGACGCTCTCGCGTCGCACCGGCCCGCAGGGCTGGATCGCCGTCATGCTGCTGCTCGCGGCCGCGAGCCAGCTGCTCCTCGTCACGACGCCGGAGCGCGCCGTCGTCTACACCGGGGCCGCGCTCCTCGGCCTGGCCGCGCAGGGCACCAAGATCGCCGTGGACACGATCGTGCAGCGCGACGCCGAGGACGAGTTCCGCGGCCGCGCCTTCGCCTTCTACGACGTGCTCTACAACGCCGCGTTCGTCGGCGCCGCCGCCCTCGCCGCCTTCACCCTCCCGGACACCGGCTGGTCCCGCGGCGTCTTCGTCGGCCTCGCCGTCGCCTACGTGCTCGCCGCGCTGCTCATGGCGACGCGGGGTGCCCGCACGCCCGTCGACGTGCCGGCCCGCGTCCGCCGGGCCGGGGGCGCCGGGGACGCCGCCGCCCGCGCCTGACGCCCGCGCGGATCGTGAACCGACGGTTCACGACCGTTCCCGGACCTGGCGTTGTTCCGGCCCCGGCCCGAGCCCCAGGCTGGGGTCCCGTCCCGCGCTCGTCCTGACCCGCTCTCGCGACGACCGACGAGTTCCGACCGAAAATCAGGTCGTCACGGGAAGCGGGAATATCGCAGGATGGTTCGTGGTCGTACACAGTACGGTCTCGCCCGTCCGGTGACCGCACGATGATCGCACCGGGGTGACCTCCCGGGGCCACGACCGACCACGACGACGTGCCGCGCCCACCGGCGTCGGCCCTCCCCTGCCCTCCGCCGGGTTCCCCGGCACGACGCGAGCGGAGCACAGAGTGCCAGCCCCCCGACCGACAGACACCACCGTCACATCCGACGCGCAGACCCCGGAGGCCACCCTGACGACTCCCGCCACCGCATCTCCCGGCACGGCCGACACGACGCTGCCCGCCCGCGGCGTCGTCATCGACGAGGCCGTTCCCCAGCGCCTCACGCGCCAGCAGTTCACCGTCATCGCGCTGCTGCTGGGCTCCGCGTTCGTCGTGATCCTCAACGAGACGACGATGAGCGTGGCCCTGGCCCCCCTCATGACCGACCTCGGCATCACGGCGAGCACCGGCCAGTGGCTGACCACCGCGTTCATGCTCACGATGTCGGTCATCATCCCGGCCACCGGGTTCCTGCTGCAGCGCCTCGGCACGCGCGGTGCCTACCTGCTCGCGATGTCGCTGTTCAGCGCGGGCACGCTCCTCGCGGCGCTCTCCCCCGGCTTCGGGTGGCTGCTGGGCGGACGCATCGTCCAGGCGTCGGGCACCGCCATCATGATGCCGCTGCTCATGACCACGATCATGACCGTCGTGCCACCGGCGATCCGCGGCAAGGTGATGGGCAACATCTCCATCGTCATGGCCGCCGCGCCGGCGCTCGGCCCGGCCATCTCGGGCATCATCCTCGACGCGCTGAGCTGGCGCTGGGTCTTCGGTATCGTGCTCCCGATCGCCCTGCTCGCGCTGGTCATGGGCTTCTTGTACGTCCGGGACGTCGCCGACCGTACACACTCGCGCCTCGACCCGCTGTCGCTGTTCCTCGCGGCCGTGGCGTTCGGCGGGCTCGTGTACGGCCTGTCCAGCATCGGCGAGGCCGCACGGCACGCCCCGCCCGTCGCGCCGTGGATCCCGATCGTCGTCGGCGTCGCGGTGCTCGGCCTCTTCGCGTGGCGCCAGCTCCTCCTGGCCCGCGACGACCGCGCGCTGCTCGACCTGAGCGTGTTCCGGTTCCGCGGGTTCTCGGTCGGCCTCGCCATCATGGCGGTCGGCATGCTCGCGATGTTCGGCTCGCTGATCCTGCTGCCGCTGTTCCTCCAGGACGCGATGGGCCTCGAGCCGCTGGCCACCGGCCTCATCGTGCTCCCGGGCGGCCTGCTCATGGGCCTGCTCGGCCCGACGGTCGGCCGCCTGTACGACCGGGTGGGCCCGCGCCCGCTGGTCACGCCGGGCCTGGTCGTCGTGACGATCGCGCTGGCCCTGTTCACGCAGGTGCACGCGGACTCGTCGCCCTGGTACATCCTGGCGCTGCACGTGACGCTCAGCCTCGGCCTCGCGTTCATGTTCACGCCGCTGTTCACCTCGGCGCTGTCGTCGCTCACCCCGCCCCTGTACTCCCACGGGTCGGCCGCGATCGGCACGGTGCAGCAGCTCGCCGGCGCGGCCGGCACCGCGATGTTCGTCGCGGTGATGACCACGCGGTCCGTCGCCCTCATGGAGGACGGCGCGACGGCGCAGGTCGCGCTGGCCGAGGGTGTCGGCGACGCGTTCGTCTGGGGCGCGGCGATCATGCTCGTCGCGGTGGGGCTGTCGCTCCTGCTGCGGCGCGTGCCCGCCTCCCCCGAGGGCGAGGGCATGCCGGCGGCGCACTGACCGGTCGGCCCCGTCACGGGCCGGAGGCGCCGCCGCGGGCGGTCACCGTCGCACGACGGTGGCCGCCCGTCGTCGTCCCCGACGTCAGGGCGCGACGGCCGGAGAGGCGACGCCGTCGCGGGCCGCGACCTTGAAGGTGGGCGCCAGCGCGATCACGCCGAGCGCCAGCAGCGCGGGGACCGCGAAGGCGAGCCGCAGGCTCAGCACCTCGGCGACGCCGCCGATCAGGCCCGCCCCCACGACGAACCCCACGTAGTTGAAGAGGTTCACGCGCGCGACCGCGACGCCTGTCCCCTCGGGGTCGAGCCGGCCCGCCACCGAGAACGCCAGCGGCACCACGACGCTCAGGCCGAGCCCGGTGAGACCGAAGCCGACGACGGCGACCCATGGCCCGGGGGCGAGCGTCACGGCGGCGAGTCCCGCCGCCCCCACGATCCCGCCGACGGCGACGGGCGCCACCGGCCCGAACCGGTTGACCTGCCGGTCCGCCGCGAGCCGCCCCAGGAGCTGGCACCCCAGGTAGGCAGCCAGCCCCAGCGGCGCGACGTTCGCCGCCGCGCCCAGCGCGTCCTGGATGTACTTGGTGGACCAGTTCGACGTCGCCGAGTCCGCGACGTACACGATCGTCACCGCGAGGCCCACCAGGATCAGCGGGCCCCACGGCGGGCGGGCGGCGCGCGACGCGCCCGCGTCGGCCCGCTCCCGGCCCACCGGCCCGGTCGGCTCGGGCACGCCGTTCACCGGGCGCGGCGGGCGTCCCGCCGTCACCAGGCCGGGCACGGCCTCCCGCGCGTCCGGACGCGGTGCGCCGCCGGACGCCGCGGCCGTCGCCACGAGGTCGACGGCGACGCCCACGGCGGCGACGAGCCCCAGCCCGGCGGCGAGCGACCAGCCCAGCGAGTGCGCCAGGACGGCTGCCAGGGACCCGAGGATGCCGCCCACGCTCCACGCGCCGTGGAAGGAGTTGAGCAGGCTGCGGCCGTACCGCTGCTCCACCTCCACGCCCTGCATGTTCATGCTCGCGTCGACCAGGCCGAGCAGCAGCCCCACCGCCGCGACCACGGGGTAGAGGATCGTGACGGTCGGCGCCAGGCCGGCACCCAGGACGGCGAGCGCCACGAGCGGCCCGCACACGTGCAGCAGGCGGGCGCTGCCGACCCGCGGGGCGAGCGCACCGGCGAGCACGCTGCCGACGCCGGCCACGACCGGCACCAGGAGCAGGATCAGCGTCAGCGTGCCGTCCGAGATGCCCAGGTCGTGCTGCAGCGTCGGCACCTGCGCGAGCAGGCCGGCGAAGCACGTGCCCTGCACCAGGTAGAACGCCGTCACCACGAGCCGCGCCCGCCGGTCGCGCGCCCCCGCGTCGGCGCCCCCGCCGGTGGCCTCCCCGCCGGACGCACCACCCGACGTCGAACCGGAACCGCTCATGCCCAGCCTCCGCTCGTCGCGCTCCGGGGCTCGTCGTCGGGCCCGCGCGCAAGCGTGAGGATAGACCCGTGGCCGTCCCTCGAGGGAGGGTCGGTCAGGCCTCGCGGCCTGCCCACCAGGTGCGCAGCTCCTGCTCCGCGCGCTCCTCGCCGAGCGGACCGTGCTCCATCCGCAGCGCGAGGAGGTGCTTGTACGCCTGCCCGACGGCGGGCCCGGGCGCGATGCCGAGGATCGACATGATCTGCGAGCCGTCCAGGTCCGGCCGGATCGCGTCGATCTCCTCCTGCTCGCGCAGGGCGGCGATGCGGTGCTCGAGGTCGGTGTACGAGTCGGCGAGGCGCTGGGCCTTGCGCTTGTTCCTCGTGGTGGAGTCGGCACGCGTGAGCCGGTGCAGCCGCTCGAGCAGAGGGCCGGCGTCGGTGACGTAGCGGCGCACCGCCGAGTCCGTCCACTGCCCCTCGCCGTAGCCGTGGAAGCGCAGGTGCAGCTCCACCAGGCGGGCGACGTCCTTGACCACCTGCTTCTCGTACTTCAGGGCCCGCAGCCGCTTGGCCACCAGCTTGGCGCCGACCACCTCGTGGTGGTGGAAGCTCACGCCGCCGCCGGGCTCGAACCGGCGCGTGGCCGGCTTGCCGACGTCGTGCAGCAGGGACGCGAGGCGCAGCACAAGGTCGGGCGCGGGCACGGGACCGTCCGGCCCGGTCTCCTGCGCGATCGCCTGCTCCAGCACCGTGAGCGAGTGCTGGTAGACGTCCTTGTGGCGGTGGTGCTCGTCGATCTCCAGCCGCAGCGCGGGCAGCTCGGGCAGCACGTGGTCGGCCAGGCCGGTGTCGACCAGCACCTCGAGCCCGGCGCGGGGCCGGTCGCTCAGCAGCAGCTTGGAGATCTCCGCCTGCACCCGCTCGGCGGAGACGATGTCGATCCGGCCCGCCATGTCGACGATCGCCTGCCGGGTCGCGGGCTCGACGTCGAACCCGAGCTGGCCGGCGAACCGCGCCGCGCGCATCATGCGCAACGGGTCGTCGTCGAACGACCGCTCCGGCGCGATGGGGGTGCGCAGCACGCCGCGGGCCAGGTCGGACAGCCCGTCGAACGGGTCGACGAACGTGAGGTCCGGCAGCCGCACCGCCATCGCGTTCACCGTGAAGTCGCGCCGCGACAGGTCGCCGTCCAGCGTGTCGCCGAAGGCCACGACGGGCTTGCGCGAGGCGGGGTCGTACTCGTCGCTGCGGTAGGTGGTGACCTCGACGACGACGTCGCCCGACGCGGTCCCGTCGCCCGACCCGCCTCCGGTGCGCGCGAACCGCCGCGCCCCGATCGTGCCGAACTCCTTCCCGATGTCCCAGTGGGCGTCACCCCAGCGGGCCAGCAGGGCCTGCGTCTCGTCAGGCGAGGCCGACGTCGCGAAGTCCAGGTCGTTGCTGGTGCGGCCGAGGAAGGCGTCGCGGACGGGCCCGCCGACCAGCGCGAGCTCGTGCCCGGCGGCGCGGAACACCTCGCCCAGCTCGACGGCCGCGGGGGCCATCTCGGTCAGCACGGCGAGGGCGCGGCGCAGCAGCGCGGCAGGGGCCTGGGGTTCAGGGGTCGACACGGCGTCCCATCCTCCCAGATCCCGCGCGTCGGCGCCCCGGCGGCTGGGCCGGCGGGGCGTCTCCACTCGGTAGGGTGGGCGCATGTCATCCCCGGCCCCGGTTCCCGGCCCGCGGCGCCGGCGCCCGGCCGCGCCGGTCCCCGTGCCACCGGGAGGACACCCCCTCAAGGTCGACCCCGCGCGCCTCGCGGGGCCGCGCGGCACCGCGACGCCCGCCGTCGTGGGCGTCGCCCCGTCGGGCACGACGACGCACCTGCCGGTCAACGAGGAGACGTCGGCGGGAGGGCTCGTCGTCCAGGTCGCCGCCGGCGGCCCCGAGGCCGCCGTCATCGTGCGGCGCAACCGCGGCGGGCGCCTCGAGTGGTGCCTGCCCAAGGGGCACCTCGAGGGCGAGGAGACGCCGGAGCAGGCGGCCGTCCGCGAGATCCACGAGGAGACGGGCATCCTCGGCTCGATCCGCACCCGCCTGGGCGTCATCGACTACTGGTTCAGCGGAGAGGACCACCGCGTCCACAAGGTGGTGCACCACTTCCTCCTGCGCGCGGAGGGCGGCACCATCACCGCGGAGGGCGACCCCGACGGCGAGGCGGAGGACGCCCTCTGGGTCCCGGTCGAGCAGCTGACGGAGCGGCTCTCCTACCCCAACGAGCAGCGGCTCGCCGTCGTCGCGCAGCAGGTGCTGCGCCGCACGCCCGAGGTGCTCGGGCACCCCGGTCTCGGAGCCGTCGAGTGAGGCCCGCCGCGTGACCACCTCCCGACCCCCGGGTGCCGTCGCCGCACCCGCGCCCCCGCCCGCCCGGCGGGCCCGCCTCCACCACGCCCCCTTCCTGCCCGTGCTGGCCCTGCTCGCCGGGCTGCTCCTGACGGGCGCGCTCCCCGGCGCGTCGGCGTCGGCCGTCACCTCGCCGTCCCTCCTGCCCGCCGCCCGCGACGGGAAGGCGACGGTCGAGCTCGTGAGCTCCGCGCCCTCGCTCGCCTCCCCCGGCTCCACCGTGACGCTCGACCTCCGGGTCACCAACGGCACCGATGCCGCGCTCGACGGCGCCCAGCTCGACCTCGGCGTCTCGTGGCGCCCGGTCACCTCGCGCGAGGACCTGGCGGCCTGGGCCGACGACGACGGCACCAGCACCGCAGGACGGTCCCAGACGGCCGAGCCTGTCGACCGCCTCGCTCCCGGGGACACCGCCCAGGTCACGATGGAGCTCGACGTCGACACCCTCGGCCTCAGCGCGGAGAACCCGTGGGGGCCTCGGGAGATGTCCGTCGCGCTCACCCGCGGCGGTTCCACGCTCGACGTCGTCCACACGTTCCTCCTGTTCGCACCGGAGGGCGACGCGCCCGACCCGGTCTCGGTGAGCGTCGCCGCCCCCGTCACGGGCCCCGCCGTCGACCCGCTGGACCCGGACGGCTACGACCTGGAGCTCGGCACGGCGACCGCGACCGGCGGACGGCTGACCCGCCTGCTCGACGCCGCGTCGGTCACCGGCACGTCGCCCGGCATGTCGCTCGCCGTCGACCCGGCCCTCGTGTCGGCTGCGGCCGGGGCGGACGACGACGACGCCCAGGCGTGGGCGACCCGGCTCACGGGTGCGCCCGTCACGGGTGACGTCGACGCCACCGACGCCACCGACGCCGGCACGTCGGCGAGCCTGACGAGCACCGCCGGCACCGCCCGCACGGCGGCGTCCGGTGAGCCCGCCGACGTCGCCGTCCTGCCCGGCTACGACCCCGACCTCGCGGCGGTCGCGCACGCCGACCCGTCCCGGGCGGACGTCGCGGCCGCGACCGGCGGGGAGGCCGCGCTCGGGGCGGCCTGGCAGCGGCCCGAGCGATGGGACCTCACCGTCGCCTGGCCGGAGGGTCGGCCCGATGCCGCCACCCTCGCCGCCGGACGCGAGGCACCCGTCGACCAGGTGGTGGTGGCCGACGGCCTCGCCCCCGCCGACGGGGCCGCCGCATCCGCCCGCACCGCCGTCGAGACGCCGTCGGGCAAGGTGTCCGCGCTGGTCGCCGACGAGGGACTGTCGTCGGCGTTCGCCGCCCTCACCGACGGTGACGACGCCCCGTCGGCCGCCGAGGCGTCCGCCCGCGTGCTCGCCGACGCCGCGCTCGTCGCGCTCCAGCAGCAGGACTCCGGGCAGCAGGACCTGCACCTGCTCGCCGCCCTCCCGCGGAACTGGTCGCCCGACCCGGCCCTGGTGGGCGCGGTGCTCGGCGCCCTCCACGACGCGTCGTGGGCCGACGTCGTGCCGCTGTCCGAGACCGTCGCCGCCCCCGCCTCCCGCGTGCCGCGCGCCGACCCTGCTCGGGGCGAGCGGGCCGGTCGGTCCAAGGGCGAGCTGGCGTCCTCCTCCGTCCGCCGCCTCCTCGACTCCCACCGCGGCCTCGCCGCGTTCTCCACGGTGGCCAGCGACCCCGTCGAGCTGAGCGGCGACACCGACCAGGCGCTCGTCGCCCCCCTCGCCGTCGCCGCCCGCGCCGAGCCCGACGCCCGCGACAACGCCGTCGACCTCGCCGTGGAGCAGTCCGAGGCCCTGCAGCAGGGCATCGGCGTCGCCGACCGGTCCAACGTCACGCTCGTCAGCGACACCGGCAAGCTGCCGGTCACCGTCTCCAACGACCTGCCCGTGGACGCCACGGTCACCGTGGTGCTCCGGCCCGACGCGTCCCGGCTGGTCGTCGAGTCGCGGCCGACCGTCGTCGTGCCCGCCGGCACGTCGTCCAACGTGCACGTCCCCGTGCGCGCCATCGGCTCCGGCGACGTCACCGTGCAGGTCGAGGTGCTCGCACCGAGCGGCACGGTCGTCGCGGGGCCCACGAGCTTCTCCCTCCGCGTCCGTGCCGGCTGGGAGACCGCGGGCACCGCCGTCGTCGCCGCCCTGGTCGCCCTCCTCTTCATCGGGGGAATCTGGCGTACGGTGCGTCGGGGGCGGTCCTCGGCGCGGACCACCGACGAGGGCGTCGCGGACGCCGCCGCCGACCCCCAGGGCCCCGACGCCGCCGCGCCCGACGACAGCCCGCCACGCGACCCGCACGACGACGACCCGCCCGACCCAGACGGCGGCGGGATCCCCGCCGCCCGCACGCCGCCCGCCCAGGCCACGGAGACCGACCCCTCATGACTTCGACGTCCGCCTTCCCCGACGACGGCCGGCCCGACCTGCCCGGCGAGGGCGACGCGACCGACCCGGCGAACCCGACCGGCGCGCCCGGCGCGAGCTGGCACCCGGTCGGCGACCCCGGTGGTGCCCGCGCCGGTCAGGACGACGGCACCGGGAGCACCGGGAGCACCGACGAAGGCGGCGCCGGTGGCGTGCGGCGTACCAGCCTGGGCCGCGGATCCGTCGTGATGACGCTGGGCACCGTCGCGTCCCGTGCCTCCGGGCTGATCCGCGCGATGCTGCTGGTCGCGTGCGTCGGCGCCGTCGGTACGGTCGCCAACGCGTTCGACATCGCGAACAAGCTCCCGAACATGCTGTTCGCGCTCATCTCGGCCGGTGTGCTCCAGGCCGTGCTCATCCCGCAGATCCTGCGGGCGATGAACGCCCGCAACGCCCGCGAGCGGCTCGACAAGCTCCTCACCCTCTCCGGCCTCGGGCTGCTGCTGCTCACGGCGGTGCTGGTCGTCGCTGCCCCGCTCATCATCTGGCTCTCGACGCTCAGCGGCGCCTGGGACGCCGACGCGCGCCACCTCGCCGTCGTCTTCGCGTACTGGTGCATCCCCCAGGTCTTCTTCTACGGCCTGTACATGCTGCTGGGCCAGGTGCTCAACGCGCAGGGACGCTTCGGCGCCTACGGCGTCGCCCCGGTCGCGAACAACATCGTCTCCCTGATCGGCTTCGGGGCTTTCATCGCCGTGTGGGGCACCGCCCCGTCTCGCGGCATCTCCGACCTGTCGACCTGGTCGACGGCGCAGACGGCGGTCCTCGCCGGCACGGCGACCCTGGGTATCGCGGCCCAGGCCTTGGTGCTCGTGTTCGCGCTGCGACGCACCGGCTTCCGGTGGCGGTTCCGGCTCGGCCTGCGGGGCATCGGCCTGCGCGCTGCCGGGACGGTCGTCGGCTGGACCATCGGCGCCGTCGCGCTGGAGCAGGTGGGCGTCCTGTTCCTCACCAACGTCCTCGGCGCCGCCGGGCAGACCGGCACGGACCTCGACGAGGCGTTCGCCGGCAACGCCGCGTACACCAACGCGATGACGATCTACCTGCTGCCCCACTCCCTGGTGGTCGTCTCCATCGTCACGGTGCTGTTCCCCCGCATGACGGCGGCTGTCCAGGCCGGCGATCTCCCCGGAGTGCGCCGCGACATGTCGCTCGGCATGCGGTCCGCGGGCGTCTTCTCGGTGTTCTCCGCCGCCGCGCTCATCGTCCTCGCCGTCCCGCTCACGGCGTCCCTGCTGCCGTCGCTCGACGCGGAAGGGGTCGGCGCCGTCGCGCCGATCATCCAGGCGATGTCGATCGGCATCGTCGCCCTCGGCGCGACGGTGCTGGTCCGCCGCATGTACTTCGCGTTCGAGGACGGCCGCTCGATCTTCGGCATCCAGGTCATCGCGACCGTGTCGATGGTCGTCGTCCTGTGGGGCGCGACCCGCCTGCTGCCACCTCAGTGGTGGGCCGTCGCCGCCGGCGGCGCGTACGCGCTGTCGACGTGGATCTCGCTGTTGCTGCGCGTGCGCGGCATGCGCCGCAAGCTCCAGGGCATGGACGGCCGGCGCGTCCTCCAGCTGTACGTCCGCGCCCTGGTCGGCGCCCTGATCGCCGCCCTCCTGGGGTGGTTGACCGTCCGCCTCCTCGACGGGTACGACGTCACGTCCTGGGGCCACTCCGTGCTGGTCACGGCCGCCGCGGGCGTCGTGATGGTGGTCGGCTACGTGCTCGCGCTGAAGGTCCTGCACGTGCGCGAGCTCGACGACGCGCTGGCCCCCGTCCTGCGGCGGCTCAAGCGATGACGACGGTCGCGTGCCCGGCTCGCGCGGGTTCCGTGAGGGCCCTGCGGGCACGCCCGCCAGGCGCGACCTCACGGGCACCGGCCCGCCCGTACCATGGTCCGATGGACCGGAGGACCCTCTCCCCCCGCACCCCCACCGAGGAGCACAGGTGAGCACCGCCCATCCCGGGACCGTCATGGTCGATCGCTATCGGCTCGTGCAGCTCGCGGCCACCGACCTCGCCGCAGCCGAGGCGTGGGAAGCGCACGACCAGATCCTGGACCGTCCCGTCCGGGTGACGTTCGTCGACGGCCCGTACGCGTCCGCAGCGCTCGACGCCGCGCGCCGGGCCGCGCTCGTCGCCGACCCGCGGCTCTCCCGCGTGCTCGACGTCGGCAGCACCGACCTCGGCACGGGCCGGCGCAGCTACATCATCTCCGAGCCGTACCGGGGGTCGTCCCTCACGGAGGTCGTCTCCGGCGGACTGGTCGACGCCCAGCAGGCGCGCGCCGTCGTCGGCGAGGCCGCCGCGGCGCTCGAGGCCGCCGGGCAGCGCGGCGTGCACCACCTCGCGCTCCGTCCCGAGGCCGTGCGGATCGACGGCCACCGCGTCGTCGTCACCGGGCTCGGCATCGACGCCGCGCTCGCCGGTGTCGACGGCGGGCGGGATCACATCACGGGCGCCGGCGCGGCCGCCGCGGACGCACGCGACCTCGTCGCCCTCGCCTACTACGCGCTCACCGCCCGGTGGCCGGGCGACTCGCTCGACGAGCCCTGGATCGCCCCCGACGCCGTGCGTCCGCTGCCCGCGCAGCGCGACGAGCGCGGCGTCGTCCCGGTGTCGACGCTGGTGCCGCACGTCGACGCCGAGCTCGACTCCCTGGTGCGCCGGACCTTCGGCTCCGACTCCCCCGACGCACCCACCACGCCCGGCGACGTCGTCGCCGCGCTCGCGCCGTGGGGCGAGGTCTCCGTCGTCGCGGCACTCCCGCAGTTCGTGCAGCCGTCGACCGAGCCCCCGGTGCGCTCCTCCGTCATGGGCGCGGTCGGGACGGGTGCCGCCCTGCCGGGGACGCCGCCGCCCGCCCCGCCCGTCCGCCGGCCGGCCAGCGGACGTATCGCCCGCTCCGCCGCCGTCGGCGGTGCCGCCGGTGCGGCGGCCGGCGTCGCGGCACCGCAGTCCACGCAGGCGATCCCGCCGGTCGCGGCGCCCACCGCGGCTCAGGCTCCCGTACCGCCCGCACAGGCCACGGCTGCGATGGCCCCCGTCCAGCAGCAGCCCGCCCCCGCCCAGCAGCCCGCAGCGGCTTACGGCGCCGCGCCCGCGGCCGCCTACGGCAGCCAGGCCTACCCCACCGCACAGGGCGCCCCGGTCCAGCAGCAGACCGCGCACGCCCCCGTGCCTCCGCCGCCCGGGGGCGGTGAGCCCCGCACGGACACCGGCGGGTTCGCGTCCTCGCCGGCGCCCAAGCGTCGGGGCGTGAACCCGACGCCGATCGTGCTCGGGCTCGTCGTCGTGCTCGTGCTCGCCGGCGCCCTGTGGGCCGTCTCCAAGGTGATGTCGCCGTCGGCGCCGTCCGTGGCGGAGAGCCCGGTCGCCAGCGAGGACGCGGGTGGCGGCGCGGCCGCCGAGGAGCCCACGGACGACGAGTCCAGCGAACCGTCGGAGACCCCCGAGGTCCGCCCCGTCATCTCGTCGGGCGACCAGCTCGACCCCGAGGGCGACGGCCAGCACCCCGAGGCCGTCGACCTCGCCTACGACGGCGACCCGTCGACGTTCTGGTACACCCAGTGGTTCAACGGTCCGGACTTCGCCGGGCTGCGCAGCGGCCTCGGCTACGTCATCGAGCTCGAGGAGCCGGCGCCGGTCACGTCGATCACGCTGAACACCAACTCCGAGGGCGGCCACGTCGAGGTCCGCGCGACGTCGCGGGACAAGCCGACCGACGGCCCGGTGCTCGCCGAGGGGTCGTTCAGCTCGGAGACGACGCTCGACCTCAAGGAGGAGACCGTCGCCGACTCCTTCGTCATCTGGGTCACCGAGCTCCCGCAGACCCGGGACAAGTACTACCTGGAGCTCAACGAGATCGTCCTCTCGTGACGTTCCCGGGCGACGCCCCGTCGCCCGGGAACACCACACCCCCTCGGGATGTTGAGGGCGATGGCGCCTCAGGACGCGAAAGACCACCAGACGAGCAGGAGAGAACGTGACCGATCAGCCGACCAACACCACCGGTGAGGCCACCGTGCACGACATCGTCATCGTGGGTTCGGGCCCGGCGGGCTACACCGCGGCCGTCTACGCCGCGCGGGCTGGTCTGGCGCCCGTGGTCATCGCGGGCTCCGTCACCGCGGGTGGCGCGCTCATGAACACCACCGAGGTGGAGAACTTCCCCGGCTTCCCCACCGGCATCCAGGGTCCTGACCTCATGGAGGCGATGCGCGAGCAGGCCGAGAAGTTCGGCGCCCGCGTGCTGTGGGACGACGCCGAGCAGGTCGAGCTCACCGGCGACATCAAGACGGTCGTCACCGGCGGCGGCGAGACCTTCAAGGCCCGCGCCGTGATCCTCGCGACCGGCTCCGCGTACCGCGAGCTCGGACTGCCCGAGGAGAAGCAGCTCTCCGGCCGCGGCGTCTCGTGGTGCGCCACCTGCGACGGGTTCTTCTTCCGCGACCAGCACATCGCCGTCGTCGGCGGCGGCGACTCCGCGATGGAGGAGGCGACCTTCCTCACGCGCTTCGCGTCCAAGGTGACGATCGTGCACCGCCGCGACTCGCTCCGCGCCTCGAAGATCATGGCCGACCGCGCCCAGGCCGACCCGAAGATCGAGTTCGCCTGGAACAGCGAGGTCGCCGGCATCTCCGGTGAGGACAAGGTCACCGGGCTGACGCTGCGCGACACCGTCACGGGTGAGGAGCGCGAGCTCGACACCACCGGCCTGTTCGTCGCGATCGGCCACGACCCCCGCACCGACCTGGTCAAGGGCCAGATCGACCTGGACGACGAGGGCTACATCCTCGTCGAGGGTCGCTCCACCCGCACCAACCTGCCGGGCGTCTTCGCCTGCGGCGACGCGGTGGACCACACCTACCGGCAGGCGATCACCGCCGCCGGGTCCGGTTGCGCCGCCGCTCTCGACGCCCAGTCGTACCTCACCGAGGTGGCCGATGCCGAGGGCGAGCAGTCCCTCGCCGGCACCCCGGCCGTCCCCAACCCGGACGGGCTCCCCGCCGCGCTTGCCGGCTGACCTTTTCTCACCGATCCCTAAGGAGCGACACATGGCTACCGTCGCCGTCACCGACGACACGTTCAAGGCCGAGGTTCTCGAGTCCGACGTCCCTGTCCTCGTCGACTTCTGGGCGACCTGGTGCGGCCCCTGCCGCATGGTGGCCCCGATCCTCGAGGAGCTCTCGGACGAGTACGAGGGCAAGATCAAGATCGTGAAGCTGGACACCGATGCCAACCAGGCCACCACGATGGCCTACGGCATCACGTCGATCCCGACGCTCAACGTCTACTCCGGCGGTGAGCTCGTGAAGTCCGTGATCGGCGCCCGGCCGAAGCGCGCTCTGCAGGAGGAGATCGAGGCGGTGCTCGCGCCGAGCGCCTGATCGCCTCCACGAAGGCCGCCCGTTTTCACGTGAAACACGGGCGGCCTTCGTCATGCTCGGCTGTGAGACACGCGGGCACCACGCAGGAGGGTAGGCCATCGCCGGTCCGGCATCGGTCCTCCGCACCTCCGCCGTGCCGAACGGCGAGGTCGCCCCGTGGGTCACGCCACGTGAGTCTGGATCGCGCCACTGCCCTCCAACACCTTGAACATTCCGATCGTCATCGGCGCCGTTGGCCTGCCGCGTCGTGGCCGTGGTCGAGAGCGTCGGGTCGATCCGCAGCAAGCCGGTCGAAACGCCCGGGGCCGCGACTTCACCGGTCCAGGAACGACCTGGCGTGCTCCTGATGGAACAGGCCCTTCCTCGAGGACCCTTGGTCGCGCTCCACCGAGCGTGCGCGTCCCGATTCACCAGATATGACCGGGTCGCGCCGATCTTCCTGAGAGTGGTGGACGGGCCGGTACCCCCTGTGACCATCGCCCTCGCAGGGGTGCGAGGGCGGCGAGACGCACGGCGATCGACTCAGGCTCGTGTCCCGCCGCCTCCCGGAATGAGTCGCTCGACGGGCGTCCGCTCGGCCCGCCCTAACGTCATCGCGATCCGTCCACCACACACATCCCTGAAGGGCGACCCAGCGACGCCGGCCGATCAAGCGTCGGAGCACCTCGGACCGCGCGCGACGTGCCGAAACCCGGACTCCGCCCGTCTCGGCTCCCGCGCCGAGGACGTCGCCCCTGACGCCGCCGGTTCACCACGGCAGGCTGTCGGTGAACGACACGCAAGCACACCGATTCCGAACTGCGGGCCCCAGGCCCTGCTTCCTGCGTCCGCTCGACGCCTCGACCGGTCGAAGCGGACACACCCCGCACACTCTTCTCCGGTGGCCCCACGCCGCCCGCTCCTCGGACCCGCGCCCGATAGGCGCGCCATCGATCACGTCCATGTCCGCCCTTCACTCCGTTCCACAGGCCTGTGACCTGCGACGATCTACCGCTCTGACCGATGGGCGCTAGGCCGCGGCATGGCCCCCAGCACCAGCGCCGACCTCGGCTTGGCCGTCGTCAGAGGCACGACCGCCGCATCGTCGAGGTCTCCGCGCCCTCGCACCGAGACCACGCTGAGTTCCACCACCAGTCAGGTCCCCAGCGATCGCTGGATCACCAAGGCAGCAAACGGGACACCGGGACACCGGACACCGGGACAAGAGTGTGTGCCGTCGCGCCGAACCCACCGCCCCGCGACTTCGCCACTTCGCCGTGCGGGCCCCCCGGGGCCAGCCGTGTATCTGGGCAGCGGGGTCACCCCCGTCCAACTGCTGCCATCACCGTCTCCCGTGCGGACCAGGCTCACCCGCTCCGACGTCGACGCCTTCCTCTCCCGACCCCCTTGCCGCGGGGTCCTCAGCTCCTCTTGCCCGTCAGGCCGGTGCGTCCTTCGCCCGCCGACCCCATCTCACCCGCGCCAGCGACCGGTGCGCTCCCCAGGCGTCGTTCGTCTGCGCTCCCGTCCGGGCGTTCCATCCAGGCGAGCAGAAGCATCCGCACCACGCGGATTCGGATCGGGACGCCGGCAGGTGCCTCCTCTACCCCACGAGGTGTTTCACGTGAAACGGGAACGGCACCCGGCCACGCCATGGGAAGTCGAGTCATGCTGGCTCCGGAGACGCAGGGCCCCTGTGTCGATGGACGTTCCACGTGAAACGGGAGGTGTCCCTTGGATCGCCGCAGGTTCGCCGCCACAGCACCCCGATGCACCGCCACGTCGTCCCGCGCACTGGCAAGGCGGCCCTGGCGAACGCCGCACGCGCACGCTTCGTCCTGACGATCGACCTCGCCGTCGAGATCGAGCAGCGCTGTCGACCGACGCTCCCGACGCCACCGCCTCTCCGTTCGCGCCGGCCATCTAGAGGTCACGCAGGCCGGGCACCTGCAGGAATGTCGTCACCCACCCGACGCCTCGCTGTGCCGCGTCAGGTTGCGCACGGCGCGCGTGCCGCCGCCCACTGACCCCATCCAGGACCCACCCGGATGAGGCGACAGGCGGGCTGCCTCCCGCCTGAATCGAATCCCACGGGTACGGGGCGCGCGCCTGACTCTGGCCCTGTGTCTCGCCAGTGAGCGCTCGGAAGCCGCTACCGAGGGCAAGACGGTCGCCGCCGACCGACATTCCCTGCGGCCGCCACCCACCACCGCGTCCCCCTCGTGGTCCGATACCCCCCTAGTCCTCACCTGCGCGGCGGCACCGCCGCACCGTCAGGCGCCCCGCCCGCCACGCGCCTGCCGGGTCTGTCGCCGCAGCCACACCATGGCCCCCGCGCGAGGATTCCCTGCCCCGAGAAGCCCACGCGTTTCACGTGAAACATGCATCCCCGGCGGGCACCGAGACCGGTTCGCCGCAGTCCGCGGAACCTCACGATGCGCCGTGCGCGGCGCGCGCCTGACCGGGTTCCCACCCGAGCGATACCTCGCCGCCGCAAGCGGTTCTGGATGATCCCTGACACGCAGAACGGGCACCGCTCCTCCGAGGAGCGGTGCCCGTTCATGGCGGCCACGTGTCAGGCGGGTCCCGAGCGCAGGAGCCCGGGGTCCTCGGGTGCCATCACTTCCAGGATCCTGTTCAAGTCCTCGACCGAGGCGAACTCCACAGTGAGCCGCCCCTTCGTCTTCCCGATGCTCACCTTCACCCGCGTCTCGAACCGGTCAGCAAGCCGGGTCGCGAGCTCGTCCATCGCTTCGCTGCGCTGACCCGCGCGCGGCGCACGACGCGTCGGCGAATCGGTGTCGCCGCTGGTCAGCAGCGTGACGATCTCCTCCGTGGCCCGCACAGAGAGACCCTCGGAGACGATGCGCTGAGCAAGTCGCTCGATCTCGGCGCCGTCGCTCAGCGAGAGGAGAGCACGCGCGTGACCTGCCGAGAGCACGCCGGCGGCGACCCGTCGCTGAACCAGCGGGGGCAGCTTCAGGAGGCGCAGCGTGTTCGAGATCTGCGGGCGCGACCGGGCGATCCGCGTTGCGAGCTCCTCATGAGTGCACCCGAAGTCGTCCAGCAGCTGGCGGTAGGCGGCCGCCTCCTCCAGGGGATTCAGCGCCGCACGGTGCAGGTTTTCGAGGAGCGCATCCCGCAACATGTCGCTGTCGTCGGTCTCGCGCACGATCGCAGGGATCGTCTCGAGTCCTGCGGCCTGGCTGGCACGCCACCGTCGCTCCCCCATGATGAGCTCGTAGTGCTCGGGGTCGGAGACGTCGGGTCGCACGACGATCGGCTGGAGCACGCCAATCTCCGAGATCGACGCCACCAGCTCGTCGAGCTCGCCATCGTCGAAGACGGTCCGCGGCTGCCAAGTGTTGGGGCGAATCGACTCGACAGGGAGCTCAGCGAACCGTGCACCGGGCACCGGCTTGAGCTCCGTTTCACGTGAAACGTCGTCAACAGACCCGACCTCCGAAAGCGTCGCGCCCTCCGGCGCCGACGACTCCACAGCAGGCGCCGACGCTTCCGGCTCTTCATATGCGGACGACGAATCGGCGGGGTCGTCGACATCCGGGAACTCGATGCTGGTGATCAGGCCCAGCGAGAGACCGTCGGCGCCGAGGGACTCCTCCGTGACACGCTCCGCACCCGGGCCGCCGGCGTCGGCCGGAGCATCGGACTCGTCGGTGAGGACCGAGGCCGGAGCGGCAGAACCTGCGGGTCCGGGCGCCCTCACCTGTGGCTCGCCACCCGTCCGGATGCTCAGGCGACCGCCCGCGATCGCCGAGTCCCACGACGCAGAGCGGCGCGAAGCGCGCCCTCCGTCCTCTCCGTTCTCAGCTGCCGAACGCTCAGCAACACCGAGAGCGGCAGCGCCGCCGCTCTCGGTCGTGTCACGACCCTCGCCGGAAGGAAAGAAGACGTCGACCGGACGATCACCCTCGGGTCCGGAAGGGATCAGCGCGCCGAGCCCTCGACCCAGACCACGCTTCTTCTGACTCATGCTCCAGCCTCCTGAACCATCTGGCTCCGCACTCCCCTGTTCGTCCTGAAGTTACCGCCCCGCCTCCATACCGACGGAGAAGCGTCCACATCCCCGCCGCAGGTCCGGGCTCCACACGTCGCCCCCGCGCGCACGCGCCCTGCCGTCGCGCCGTTCCCCGCCGTCATCGCAGGTCAGCGCGCTGCGGCGCGCGCTCGGCGAGCTCCCGGGCGGCCTCGAGGTAGGCCAGGGATCCGGTCGAGCTCGGGTCGTAGGTCATGACAGTCTGCGCGTGGCTCGGGGCCTCGGAGATGCGGACCGAGCGCGGGACAGTGGTGCGGAGCGTCTGATCCGGGAAGTGCTCACGCACCTCCGCCGCGACCTGCTGCGCCAGATTCGTCCGGCCGTCGTACATCGTGAGGAGGATCGTGGAGACACGAAGCTCAGGATTCAGGTGCGCCTTGATCAGCTCGATCGTCTTGAGGAGCTGGCTGAGCCCCTCGAGCGCGTAGTACTCGCACTGGATCGGGATCAACACCTCGCGGCCGACCACGAACGCGTTCACGGTCAGCAGGCCAAGACTCGGGGGGCAGTCCACCAGCACGTAGTCGATCTGCTCCTCCCCCCGCTCCTCCCTCTCGGCCAGGTAGGCATCAAGCGCGCGCCGCAGCCGTGTTTCACGTGAAACGAGAGAGACGAGCTCGATCTCGGCTCCGGAGAGATCGATCGTCGCGGGCACACCGTAGAGTCCGGGAACGGTCGGGCACTCCTGGACCGTGTTGGCGAGCGGCTCGTCCTCGACCAGGACCTCGTAGATGGACGGCGTCCCAGCACGATGCTCCAAGCCGAGCGCGGTCGAGGCGTTCCCCTGCGGGTCGTTGTCGATGACCAGCACCTTCAGGCCCGACTGGGCCAGCCCGGCGGCGATGTTCACTGTGGTCGTCGTCTTCCCGACGCCGCCCTTCTGGTTCGCCACCGTGATGATGCGGGTGCGAGCAGGGCGGGGGAACTGCCGTCCCTGCAGCTCGATCCGACGCCGCGCGTCGATCGCGAGCTGCGCGGCGAGGGGCGTGGACTCGTCAGCCTCGGGGACAGACGCGACGAGCGCAGCCCTGTGTCCGTCGATGGCGGGAGGAAGCCCGCCCTGCGCCCAGGACAAGGTCGGCGCGGTTTCACGTGAAACGTGCGGATCACCCGTCGCGGTCCCATTGTTCTGCGGGACGTCGTCGACGTGCTCCGTACTCGTGCTCACGTGCCACTCCTCCGGTTCGTCACAGGGCCTGTGCACCCGAGTCGCCGCACGTACGACGCCACGGCCCGGTGCTCCGCGCTCACTCTACGGCCTCACCGGCGTCGCGACGGGTCAAAACTCCGGCCCGTGGACAGGCCGAACGTCCACGGCCGGAGTGCTTGCGACAGTCAGGTGCGCCGCACGCGAAGGATCGTGGTGGGTTCGACGTTGTCGACCGTGCGTCCCTCAAGGATCTCCGGCTCAGCGGTTTTGAAGGACCGCAGCACCTTGCGAGCCGGCTCGATCTCCCGCTCGACGTTGCGACCCTTCAGCACGACCATCGCGCCGCCCTTTCGAACGAGCGGGAGGCTCATCCGCGCGAGCTTGCTCAACGCCGCCACCGCGCGCGAGGTCACGGCGTCCACCTCGAAGGCGCCGTGGTACTCCTCCGCGCGCCCGCGCTTCACCAGCACGTTCTCCAGGCCCAGGTTCTCGACGCACTCCTGCAGCCACGCCGTCCGACGCTCCATCGGCTCGATGAGGTGCACCTCGACCTCCGGTCGCTGGATCGCCAGCACGAGGCCGGGGAGACCGGCACCCGAGCCGATGTCTGCCACCGAACGCACGTCGCCCAGGTAGGGCGTCACAGCGGCGGAGTTGAGGATGTGGCGCTCCCACAGGCGCGCGACCTCCCGCGGGCCGATGAGCCCACGCAGCTCGCCCTCGTCCCTCAGGCTCGCGGCATACCGGGCCACCAGCTCGTAGCGGTCACCGAAGTACTCACGGACGGCGTCGCTCTGACCGAGCTCCGCGTCCTCGTCGCCCGCGGGGACCTGCGTCTCGTCGCTCACGATCTCTCCCTTGCACTCCCATTACATGCCGAGAGCCCGTCGTTTCACGTGAAACAACGGGCTCTCGAGACGTCCTTCAGGACTCCGACGCGCCGTCCTTCTCCGCGGCCGGCTGCACCACCACATACCGTGCCGGCTCCACGCCACGCGAGTCGCTGATCAGGCCCGCCGCTGCGACGGCGTCGTGCACGACCTTGCGCTCGAACGCGTTGAGCGGGTCGAGCTCGACCTCGCGACCGGACTCGCGCACGGTCCGAATCGCGTCCTCCGCCAGCGCCGTGAGCTCCTGCCGACGCGCCGCGCGGAACCCGGCGATGTCGAGCATCAGCCGGCTCCGCTCCCCCGTCCGCGCCTGAACGGCCAGGCGCGTGAGCTCCTGCAGCGCCTCCAGCACCTCGCCGTCACGCCCGACCAGAGCAGAGAGGTCCTCGTCCTCGTCCGCCACGACCTCGACGGCGGCACGGTCGTGCTGGATGTCGAGGTCGATGTCCCCGTCGAGGTCGGCGATGTCGAGCAGCTCTTCGAGGTAGTCCGCCGCGATCTCGCCCTCCTCCTCGAGGCGCTTCGTACGGTCGGGGCCGTGCTCCACCGGAGTGTCCGTCGTCATCGGTGTTCGATTCCTCTCGCTGCTCAACGGCGCTTCTGGCGGTTCTTGCGCTTGGGCTGCTCACGCTGCCCGCGGGGCTTCTCGGGCTCGGGCTCCGGGGTCGCCTCGATGGCACCCTTGGCTGCTGCCTTCCGCGCCTGCTTCTCCTTGAGGAGACGCTCCGCCTCCGAGCCGGGAGCCGGCATCTTCTTGATCGTGTAGAACTGCTGGCCCATCGACCAGAGGTTCGAGATGACCCAGTAGATCAGCACGCCGACGGGGAAGTTGATGCCCGAGATCAGGAAGATCACCGGAAGGATGTAGAGCATCATCTTCTGCGTGCTCGCCATCGGCCCCTCGAGGGCGGCCTTCGGCATGTTCTTCATCGTGAGCTGGCGCTGGGTGAAGAACATCGTGGCGCTCATCAGGACGATGAGGCAGATGACGACGACGCGCGACGTCATCGAGTCGGTCGTCCGGAAGACGTCGGAGAGCTGCGCTCCGAAGAGGCTCGACGACTCGATGTCGCCGGCGATCCGCTGGTCGATCGGACCGATGGCCTTGTGCGTGCCCTCCGCGATGCCCTGCAGGTTGTTGAGGACCCGGAACAGCGCGAAGAAGATCGGGGACTGCAGGAGGATCGGCAGGCACGACGCCATGGGGTTGGTGCCGTGCTTGCGGTAGAGCTCCATGGTCTCGCGGCCCATGGCCTCGCGGGACGCGGGATCGGTCTTGCCCTTGTACTTCTTCTGCACCGCCTGCAGCTCGGGCTGCATCATCTGCATCCCGCGCGAGGCCTTGATCTGCTTGAAGAAGAGCGGGATCAGTGCGATACGGATGACGACCGTCAGAGCGACGATCGAGAACACCCATGCCCAGCCAGGGCCGTCCTGCATCCCGAGGGTCGTGAACAGGGCGTGCGCCCCGTACATGATCCAGGCCACGACCCACTCGATGGGGTAGAGGATGGTGTCGAACATCCCGAATTGTCTCCTCTGTCGGAAAGTCTGCGTCCCCGGCGGCGCGGTCCGGGAGGGTCAGTGTGCTGCGCCGCGGTGCTCGTGACCTGCCGCGTCGACATCGACGTGGCGGGAACGAGCGGGTGGGACGTCGTCGACTCCGCCGAGGCTCCACGGGTTGCACCGCAGGATCCGCCAGAGAGCGAGGCCGGTTCCCCGTAGCGTCCCGTGCGTACGGATCGCGATGATCGCGTACTGGGAACACGACGGGTAGTACTTGCAGGTGGGCCCCGTCAGCGGGGAGATCACCGACTGGTAGACGCGCAGGACGCCGATGAGGACGGCCGCCGGGAAGTTCCGCAGCGCGTCGCGTCCGCGGTCGAACGTCGAGGCGGTCACGTCGTCCTCCGGGCGCGCACGACGGCGCGTTCGAGGCTGCTCGTGAGGTCCTTGTCGAGCTCCGCGTACGTGGCGCCGCTCGAGGCGGGCAGAGCACGAACGACCATCCGGGCCCCAGGGGGGATGGCGGGAAGGTGCGCCGCAGCGATGTGCCGCAGACGGCGCTTCACCTGGTTGCGGTGCACGGCGTTCCCCACGGCCTTGGATACGACAAGACCGACCTGTGACGGGGCATCGCCCGCGACAGCACCGACGCCGGCCTCGAGGCCGGCGTCGGGGTCGACGAGGAGATGCACCACCACGGTCGATCGACCTGCACGCGTGCCGCGGCGCACCGTCCGTTCGAAGTCGACGGAACGGCGCAGTCGGTGCGCCGCGGGCAGCATCCGTCAGGCAGAGAGCTCGGCGCGACCCTTGCGCCGACGGTTCGCCAGGATGGCGCGGCCAGCGCGGGTGCGCATGCGCAGCCGGAAGCCGTGGGTCTTGGCACGACGGCGGTTGTTCGGCTGGAAAGTCCGCTTGCTCACGAGGTACTCCAAGAAACGTCGGGGAGGCACACCGTCAGTTCCTCGACGATGCAGGTCTTGTCGCAGGTCGGGCTCGCGTACGAGACGTGGAAGCACCGACCGGGCCGACCCGAGGACCGGCAGCCCTGTTAAGGGCGCGCGAAAGGACCTGGAACGGCTGTCCGACGTTACGCCGTCGAGGCCTCTCAGGTCAAACCCGCCCGGGGGCGCCCCGGACCGGCCGGTGGCTACGATGTGGAGGACCTCACGCACCTCGGCGCGACGTCGCGCCGGTCGACCGGTCCGGTCATCGCCCACAGCATTGTCCACAGGTTCCACAGCATGTGGACAACGCTGTGGACGGCGATCTGGCGTGGCAGACTCGCGACCTCGCTGACCATCCCGAACGACCCGAAGGACGACGCCCGTGGCCCAGCCGGACGAGAACATCACCGACGTCTGGGCACACACGCTCGCCACTCTCGAGGCACGGCCGGACATGAGCGCCCGGCAGCTCGCGTTCATCAAGCTCGCGAAGCCGATGGCCATCCTCGAGGACACCGTGTTCATCGCGGTGCCGCACGAGCAGACGCGCGCCTACCTCGAGACCAGCGTGCGCGACCAGCTCGTGTCCGCGATGGCCTCCACGCTCGGTCGCGACATCCGCTTCGGCATCACCGTGGACCCGGAGCTGAGCAGCGACACCCTCACCGGACCGTCGCAGGACTACACGGCTCCCCCGGAGCCCGGCGTCCCCGACGAGCCGGAGGCGCCCCCGCTGCCGCCGAGCCCCAAGCAGTCGGCCGAGCCGACCCGTCTCAACCCGAAGTACATCTTCGAGACCTTCGTCATCGGCTCGTCCAACCGGTTCGCCCACGCCGCCGCCGTCGCCGTGGCCGAGGCACCGGCCAAGGCGTACAACCCGCTGTTCATCTACGGCGACTCCGGGCTCGGCAAGACGCACCTGCTCCACGCCATCGGCCACTACGCCCACAACCTCTATCCCCATGTGCGCGTGCGGTACGTGAACTCCGAGGAGTTCACCAACGACTTCATCAACAGCATCGGCGAGGGGCGCGCCGGGGCCTTCCAGCGCCGCTACCGCGACGTCGACGTCCTCCTCATCGACGACATCCAGTTCCTCGAGGGCAAGGAACAGACGATGGAGGAGTTCTTCCACACCTTCAACGCCCTCCACAACGCGGACAAGCAGGTGGTGATCACCTCCGACGTCCCGCCCAAGCAGCTGAACGGCTTCGAGGACCGGCTGCGGTCGCGCTTCGAGTGGGGCCTCATCACGGACGTCCAGCCGCCGGACCTCGAGACGCGCATCGCCATCCTGCGCAAGAAGGCCGCGAGCGAGCGGCTCGACGTCCCGGCCGAGGTGCTCAGCTACATCGGCTCGCGCATCTCCACGAACATCCGCGAGCTCGAGGGCGCGCTCATCCGCGTCACGGCCTTCGCGAACCTCAACCGCCAGGCCGTGGACCTGGCCCTCGCGGAGATCGTCCTCAAGGACCTCATCACCGACGACGACACGCAGGAGATCACCCCGGCGATGGTGATCGCCCAGACGGCCGCCTACTTCGGGCTCACGATCGACGACCTGTGCGGTTCCTCCCGCTCGCGCGTGCTCGTCACCGCCCGTCAGATCGCCATGTACCTGTGCCGGGAGCTCACCGACCTGTCGTTGCCGAAGATCGGCCAGCAGTTCGGCGGCCGTGACCACACCACCGTGATGCACGCGAACAAGAAGATCGCGGGCCAGATGGCCGAGCGTCGTTCCACCTACAACCAGGTGACCGAGCTCACGAGCCGCATCAAGCAGCAGCACCGCGGCTGACCTCTCTCCGCACGACGAACCGCCTCGCGGGCCCGACCACGCTCTCCACAGGGCTGTGGATCCGGGCCCGTCGGCGTCTCTCCACATCCCTGCCCACAGGGAGATGCCCGGAAACGGCCGGTTGCGCTGCATCTGTCCCCAGGCCTGTGGAGCAATACCGTGGACAAGCGGCCCTGCACGGGCACGGGAGAGATTCACACCTGTGGATAACTCTGTGGACGCGTGTGGACCACGGCGCCAGATCCGTGGACGACGACGCCCCGATCGGTGGACGGCTGTGGGTACAGATTCCGTCGCCCACAGGCACAAGGTGTTGTCCACAGCGGCGCCCCCACGGCCTCCACACCCTGAACAGCCCTCTGACCTGCATAAACGTTCGTCATCCCCAGATTCCACAACCCCGATGACGATGACGAACGTTTGATCATCAAGAAATTCCCCACACCTTCATCAGGGCGGCGAGGCGGTCCAGGGCGGTGCCGCGCCCCGGCCTGAGGATCACGTGCCGAAGAGCCCCTGTCTCGCGTAGGGTTTGGCTCGGACGACGAGGCAGGTCGGGTCACGTCGACGGTCCGGGCCGGTCCCGGGCCACCGGCCCCACGCCCGCACGTCCGCTTCGATCGACAAGGGTCGACAACGCGAGGAGTGGGATGAAGTTCCGGGTTGAGCGTGACGTCCTGGCCGAGGCCGTGACCTGGACGGCGCGCACGCTCCCCACGCGCCCTCCGGCACCGGTGCTCGCGGGCGTACGCATCGAGGTCGACACGGCCGGCACGATCTGGCTGTCCAGCTTCGACTACGAGGTGTCCGCGCGGGCGGAGATCCCCGCCGAGGTCTCCGAGCCGGGGACGGTGCTCGTCTCGGGACGCCTGCTGGCCGAGATCTCCCGGGCCCTGCCCAACAAGCCTGTGGACGTCACCCTCGAGGGCACGAAGGTGGTCCTGACGTGCGGCGCCTCGCGCTTCACCCTGCTGACCATGCCGGTCGAGGACTACCCGACGCTGCCGCAGATGCCCGAGCTGAGCGGCACGGTGACCGGCGACGCGCTCACGCACGCCGTCGCCCAGGTCAGCGTGGCCGCGAGCCGCGACGACACGCTTCCCCTGCTCACCGGCGTGCGCATGGAGATCGAGGGCGAGCGCATCACGCTCATCGCCACCGACCGGTACCGCCTGGCCCTGCGCGAGCTCACCTGGACGCCGGCCACGCCGGGCTACTCGGCCGT
Source organism: Isoptericola sp. NPDC056618 (assembly GCF_042792715.1). NCBI lineage: Bacteria > Bacillati > Actinomycetota > Actinomycetes > Micrococcales > Promicromonosporaceae > Isoptericola > Isoptericola sp. NPDC056618. Next base: position 377,171 of record NZ_JBHTVZ010000001.1, read on the forward strand.
CGCGCTCGTGCGCGCCCGCACCCTGACCGACGTCGCGAAGTCGCTCGGTGGGGGCGGGGGCCTCGTCAACGTGGGCCTGTCCACAGGCCAGGGCGTCGACCTCATCGGCTTCGAGGCGGGCGGCCGCCACACGACGTCGCAGCTCGTCGACGGCGACTACCCGCCCGTGCGGCGTCTCTTCCCGGACGCGACGCCGATCCACGCCGTCGTCGCCACCGCGCCGCTCATCGAGGCCGCCAAGCGCGTGTCCCTCGTGGCGGAGCGCAACACCCCGATCCGGCTGTCGTTCACGGACGGTCAGGTCGTGCTCGACGCCGGGCAGGGCGACGACGCGCAGGCGTCCGAGGCCCTCGAGGCGGTGCTGGTGGGCGAGGACATCCAGGTCGCGTTCAACCCGCAGTTCCTGCTGGACGGGCTCGGCGCGCTCGGCACCGACTTCGTCCGGCTGTCGTTCACCCACCCGAACAAGCCTGTGGAGTTCACCGGCCAGGAGTCGCTCGACGGCGAGGACTCGTCGGAGTACCGCTACCTGCTCGTGCCGATCCGCTTCGCCGGCTGAGCTCGACCTGCCCGCTCGCCCGCACCGCCCCCCGGAGGAACCCATGGTCAGCCACATCGGACTCGTCGGTCTGGGCAAGATGGGCAACAACATGCGCGAGCGGCTGCGCCGCGGCGGCATCGAGGTCACCGGGTACGACCCGAGGCCCGAGGTGTCGGACGTCGCGTCGCTCGCGGACCTCGTGGCCGCGCTGCCCGCGGACCGTCGCGTGGTGTGGGTGATGGTGCCGGCCGGCGACCCGACGCGCGGCGTGGTGCAGGAGCTGGGCACGCTGCTGGGCGACGGTGACGTCGTCGTCGAGGGCGGGAACTCGCACTACCCGGAGGACCAGGCGCGCGCCGCAGAGCTGGCCGAGCGCGGGATCGGTTACGTCGACGTCGGCGTCTCCGGCGGCGTGTGGGGCCTGGAGAACGGGTACGGCCTGATGTGCGGCGGCGACCGCGCGCACGTCGAGACGCTCATGCCCGTCTTCGACGCGCTGCGGCCCGAGGGCCCCCGCGAGGAGGGTTTCGTGCACGCCGGCCAGGTGGGCGCGGGGCACTTCGCGAAGATGGTCCACAACGGCATCGAGTACGGCCTCATGCAGAGCTACGCCGAGGGCTACGAGCTGCTCGCCGCCAAGGACATCGTCACGGACGTGCACGGCACGATGAAGGCGTGGATGCGCGGCACGGTCGTGCGGTCGTGGCTGCTCGACCTCATGGTGAAGGCGCTCGAGGAGGACCCGGCGCTGGCGGCGATCGACGACTGGGTGGACGACTCGGGCGAGGGCCGCTGGACGGTCGACGAGGCCATTGACAACGCGGTGCCGCTGCCCGTGATCTCCGCGGCGCTGTTCGCGCGCTTCGCGTCCCGGCAGGACGAGTCCCCGGCGATGAAGGCCGTGGCCGCGCTGCGCCAGCAGTTCGGCGGGCACGCGGTCAAGCCCGCGCAGTGAGGCCGGCGGTGGCAGGCCGCCGAGCAGGGTAGATGTACGTCTCCCACCTCTCCCTCCTCGACTTCCGCTCGTACGCCGCGGCCGACGTCGAGCTCGAGCCTGGCCCGAACGCGTTCGTCGGGCGGAACGGCCAGGGCAAGACCAACCTCGTCGAGGCGATCGGCTACGTGGCGACCCTCGGCAGCCACCGGGTCGCGAACGACACCCCCCTCATCAGGGCGGGGGCGGAGCGTGCGGTGGTCCGGACGCGGATCGTGCGCGGAGACCGGGCGTCGACCGTCGAGCTGGAGATCACCGCGGGCAAGGCGAACAGGGCCCGCGTGAACCGTGGGCAGCTCGGACGGGCGCGCGACGTGCTCGGCATCCTGCGGACGGTGCTCTTCGCGCCCGAGGACCTCGCGCTCGTCAAGGGCGACCCCGACGGCCGCCGCCGCTTCCTCGACCAGCTGGTGGTGCAGCTCCTCCCCCGCGTGGCCGGCCTGCTGGGCGACTACGAGCGCGTGGTGCGGCAGCGGTCGGCGCTGCTCAAGTCGCTCCGCGGGGCGCGGCGCTCCGGTGCAGGCGCCGTGGACACGAGCACCCTCGAGGTCTGGGACGCCCGGGCGGCGCAGCTCGGCGGGCAGATCCTTGCGATGCGGCTCGCGCTGGTGGAGGCCCTGCGACCGCACGTCGCGGCCGCGTACGAGCAGGTCAGCGACGCCGACGGCGACGCCCAGCTCGCGTACCGCTCGAGCGTCCCCGGCGCCGCGGACGGCGCGACGCCTGCCGCGGAGGACCTGGAGAAGGCGATCCTCGCGGCGATGGCGGAGGCGCGCGCCCAGGAGCTGGAGCGCGGCGTCAGCCTCGTCGGGCCGCACCGCGACGACCTGGTCCTCACCCTCGGTGGGCTCCCGGCCAAGGGGTACGCGAGCCACGGGGAGTCGTGGTCGTTCGCGCTGGCGCTGCGGCTCGCGTCGTACCGGCTGCTCGGTGGCGGCGACGACCCGGAGCACGTGCCGGACGCCGCGTTCTGGGACCCCGACCTCGACACGGACGCCGACCCCGTGCTGATCCTGGACGACGTGTTCGCCGAGCTGGACGTGCGACGTCGTGAGCGGCTGGCGGAGCTCGTCGCGCCGGCTCGCCAGGTGCTCGTCACCGCCGCCGTGCCCGACGACGTCCCGCCGGGGCTGCTCGGCGCGCGGTACGAGGTCACCCCCGGCCAGGTGCGTCGTGCGACGTGACGACGGCGAGACCGTCGAGGGGGACCTCCCGGAGGACGACGGGAGCGCGGGCGGCCCGTCCTCCCGCGCCGAGGACCCGCGACCGGTCACGGACCGCACCGAGCTGACGCCGCCGTCGGCGGTCGCACGAGAGGCCCTCAACCGTGCGAAGGCGGCGGCGCGGGCCAAGGGGCTCCGGCCGGGCTCGCCGGCGCGCCGTTCCCCTCTCGCGGAGCCCCGTCTGTCCGGGCAGGGTCCCGGCGCCCGCGACCCGCAGCTCCTGTCGGAGGTGCTGGGGCGCCTCATGCGTGACAAGGGGTGGACGGCGGACGTGTCCGTCGGCGGCGTGATCGGGCGCTGGCGCGAGGTGGTGGGCGACCAGGTCGCCGACCACTGTCAGCCGGAGACCTTCGAGCAGAAGGTGCTCGTGGTGCGCGCCGACTCGACCGCGTGGGCGACCCAGGTGCGGCTGCTGGTGCCGACCCTGCTCCGCCGGCTCGAGGAGGAGGTCGGCGAGGGCGTGGTCGAGCAGGTCACCGTGCTCGGGCCGGCCGGGCCGGGCTTCCGCCGCGGACGACGCACGGTGCGCGGCCCGGGACCGCGCGACACGTACGGCTGAGGCTCAGGACCGCGCGGACATGACGACGGGGCCCGGCCGCTGGTGCGGCCGGGCCCCGTCGTCGTGCTCGCGAGACGTCAGTGCTGGATGCGGCGACGCAGCCAGAACAGCACGCCGCCGCCCACGATCAGCAGCGCGGCGATCCCGGCGAAGACGCCGACCGTCGCGCCCGTCTGCGGGAGCTCGTCGCCCGCCTCGGCCGCGGCCGGCGGGACGTCGGCGTCGTCCGCGGCGACCTCCACGTCCGCGCCGCCTGCGCCGACCGGGTTGGCGCACTCGGTGTTCGCCTCCGGGTAGCTCACGAGCTGCGAGTACTCGGGGTTGACCTCGAAGAGCACCTCGACGCCCTCACGGGTCCAGGCGTAGTTGCCGTCCGTCTCGGCGTAGGAGCCGTCGTCCTGCTGCTCCCAGCCCGGCCACTGCTTCGGCGCCGTGTCCGAGGCGCCCGGCCACAGCAGCTGGCCCTCCAGCGGCTGGTCGGTGGCGACGTAGTTCTCGCCACCCTCCGGGTGGATGAACGTGATGGTCAGCGGGGTCTCGTCGTCGACCTCGATGCCCTCGGGAAGGGAGACGCCGTAGTCCAGGTAGGGCGTGTCGCCCACGCACACGGCGCCGATGTCACCCGGGATCAGCGCGCACTCCTCCTCCGAGGGGACGAGCTGCTCGATCGGGAAGATCACGTCGCCACCGTCGGTGCGGGTGTAGCCGCCCAGGTCGTCGCCGAAGGTGCGCCCCTCGGTCGGCACCGCGAGCACGCCCTGCTCGGTGGTCAGGTAGGTGACGTCCGCCGTGTCCGCGGGGAGGATGACGTCCGACGCGACCGCGCCGCAGACGTCGAGGGCGTCCGGGGCCTGCGGAACGACGGTCTGGGGCTCCTCGACGACCGGGACCTCCGGCTCGGTCGGGGTGGCGCAGTCCTCGGCGGACGGCAGCTCGATGCCGAAGTCGCTCAGCTCCTGGTGCTGCCAGTCGACCAGGTGCCCGTCCATGGACGAGCCGTCGGGGTAGGTGATCGTCTCCGGCATCGTGTACTCGTCCACGCCGCCGCGCACCAGGTCCTGCTGGATGCCCCAGCCGGTGCACAGGTCGATGTCGTCGAGCGCGTCAGTCTCAGGGAGCTCGGTGTACCAGTGCTGGTCGTTCTTGAGCTCGTCCTCGGGAACGGAGAGCGGCGTCGTGCCGAGCAGCTGCTGCTCGCCGGAGTTCTCCCACGCGGCGGGCTTGTCCTTGTCGAGCTTCGGGTACAGGTAGATGCCGACCTGGACGTCGGTGACCTCCGGAGCCGGGCACGCCTTGGTGCTCTCGCCGTAGGACCAGTCGTACTGGGTCCCGTTGCGGCCGTCCCACGCATCGACCTCGACGGTCCACCGGGCGCTGCCGGAGATGTCGATCTCGTCGTTGTGGTACCGGGTCCCGAAGGACTCCTCGACCACGGTCTTGTCGTCGACCTTCACCGTCACGGTGTTGGTCCGGCCGTCGTGGCCGTCGGCGTATGCCGCCAGGTTCACGGTGAGCGTGTCGCAGGTGGCCGACGCTCCGGGGGTGTGGGCGGAGGCCGGCGCCGCGGTGGCGACGAGCATCCCTCCGACGGCGAGCGTCGTCGCGGCGACGCCGGCCAGAGTCCTCTTCACTGTGGGGTTGTCCCTTCGGTGGTGACCGGTGCACGGGCGCGCGCCAGTCGACGTGCGAAACGGGGAGTCGTGGTGTAGTACACCAGTTTTTGGAGTAAATCGGGAGAGCCGTTGATAACGGTCAGAGCACAAAAACCCGACGTTCCGGAAGAGCCGCTCCGATCACCCCCAAACTGTGGACAAGCCTGTGGACAAGGCTGTGGAGAGCGCGCTTTCCACGACCTGTGGACAACGTGTGCGGAACTTCCCTCCAGCGGCGTCAATCCGCCGTTTCCTTGCCTCCGGCAGGTAGACTGGGACGGTCATTCCGGGTCGTGCTGCGACCTCTCGCACGGCTCGGTCGAGCGCAGCCCGGAACCTGAGAGCCGCGCCGCCTGCACACCGCACGAAGCGTCGGCGCGTGCACGACGACCGAGGAGCAGCTCCGCCTGTGGCAGACCGAACCGACACCCCCCGTCCCGACACTGTCGCCAACGGAGCCAACGAAGCAGCCGGACCGGGGAACGGGTACGACGCCGGCAACATCACCGTCCTGGAGGGCCTCGAGGCCGTCCGCAAGCGCCCGGGCATGTACATCGGCTCGACGGGCGAGCGGGGCCTGCACCACCTGGTCTACGAGATTGTGGACAACTCTGTGGACGAGGCCCTCGCGGGTCACGCCGACAGCGTCGAGGTGACCCTCCTCGCCGACGGCGGCGTCCGGGTCCGTGACAACGGCCGCGGCATCCCCGTCGCGATGCACCCCACCGAGGGCAAGCCCACGCTCGAGGTCGTCATGACGATCCTGCACGCGGGCGGCAAGTTCGGCGGCGGCGGCTACGCCGTCTCCGGCGGCCTGCACGGCGTGGGCATGTCGGTCGTGAACGCGCTGTCCACCCGCTTCGTGTCCCAGGTGAAGCGCGACGGCTTCCACTGGCAGCAGGAGTACCGCGACGGCGGTGAGCCCGTCACCGAGGTGCAGAAGCTCGAGCCGCTGGCCGAGGGCGAGACCACGGGGACCACGCAGACGTTCTGGGCCGACGACTCGATCTTCGAGACCACGGACTACGACTTCGAGACGCTGCGCTCGCGCTTCCAGCAGTACGCCTTCCTCAACAAGGGCCTGCAGATCACGCTGCGCGACGAGCGCGCGGGTCACGCCGTCGCGGACGACGAGGTCGCGGGGCAGTCGCCGGAGGGCGCCGACGCCGACGTCACGTCGGCCGACGGCGCCGCGGACGTCGAGGAGGCGAACCCCGTCCGCACGGTGACGTACCGCTACGACAACGGCCTCACGGACTACGTGGCGCACATCAACGCGGCCAAGAAGTCCGAGCTCATCCACCCCGAGATCATCGACGTGGAGTCGGAGGACACGGAGCGGAAGATCTCGGTGGAGATCGCGATGCAGTGGACCAGCGCGTACAGCGAGTCGGTGCACACCTTCGCGAACACGATCTCGACCACCGAGGGCGGCACGCATGAGGAGGGCTTCCGCGCGGCGCTCACCACCCTGGTGAACAGCTACGCGCGCGACAAGCAGATCATCAAGGAGAAGGACGACAACCTCACGGGCGACGACATCCGCGAGGGCCTCACCGCCGTCATCTCCGTCAAGCTCGGCGAGCCCCAGTTCGAGGGCCAGACCAAGACGAAGCTCGGCAACACCGAGGCGAAGACGTTCGTGCAGCGCGTGGTCCGCGAGAAGCTCGTGGACTGGTTCGACGCCCACCCGACCGAGGCGCGCGACATCATCCGCAAGGCCATCCAGGCGTCGCAGGCCCGCATCGCGGCCCGCAAGGCGCGGGAGGCCACGCGACGCAAGGGGATCCTCAGCTCGGGCGGGATGCCCGGCAAGCTCAAGGACTGCCAGTCGAACCGCGCCGAGGACTGCGAGGTCTACATCGTCGAGGGCGACTCGGCCGGCGGCTCCGCCGTCCGCGGTCGCAACCCGCACAACCAGGCGATCCTGCCGCTGCGCGGCAAGATCCTCAACGTCGAGCGGGCCCGGCTGGACAAGGCGCTCTCCAACCAGGAGATCCAGTCCCTCATCACGGCGTTCGGCACCGGCATCGGGGAGGACTTCGACATCTCGAAGCTCCGGTACCACAAGATCGTGCTGATGGCCGACGCCGACGTCGACGGCCAGCACATCTGCACCCTGCTGCTCACCCTGCTGTTCCGCTACATGCGGCCGCTCATCGAGCACGGCCACGTGTACCTGGCGCAGCCGCCGCTGTACCGGCTCAAGTGGTCGAACGCGCCGCACGACTACGTGTACTCGGACCGTGAGCGGGACGCGTTCCTCAAGGAGGGCCTGGCGGCCGGCAAGCGGATCCCCAAGGAGAACGGCATCCAGCGCTACAAGGGCCTGGGCGAGATGGACTACACCGAGCTCTGGGACACCACCATGGACCCGGAGCACCGCACGCTGCTGCAGGTGACCATGGACGACGCGGCCGCGGCCGACGAGATCTTCTCGGTGCTCATGGGCGAGGACGTCGAGTCCCGCCGCAGCTTCATCCAGCGCAACGCCAAGGACGTCCGCTTCCTCGACATCTAGCGGCTGACGACGACGTCGTACAACCCGTACGTGCGTCGTTGTACACCGGCCGAGCACGATCTCGAGGACGACGGAACCCGCGCCCCGGCGGCGCAGGACAGGAAGAAGGTAGACGGTGACGGACGAGACCCCCGGTCCCGACATGACGGACGGCGCCCCGGACGGCGAGGCGATCGACACGACCGACGGTGCGGTGACGGTGCAGCACGGCCGCATCGACCAGGTGGACCTGCAGCTGGAGATGCAGCGCAGCTACCTCGACTACGCGATGAGCGTCATCGTCGGTCGCGCGCTCCCGGACGTGCGGGACGGCCTCAAGCCGGTGCACCGCCGCGTGCTGTATGCGATGTACGACGGCGGCTACCGCCCCGACCGCGCGTTCTCGAAGTGCTCGCGCGTCGTGGGCGACGTCATGGGCAAGTTCCACCCGCACGGCGACACGGCGATCTACGACACCCTGGTGCGCCTGGTGCAGGACTGGGTGCTGCGGTACCCGCTCGTCGCCGGCCAGGGCAACTTCGGCTCGCCCGGCAACGACCCGGCCGCCGCCCCGCGGTACACCGAGTGCCGGATGGCCCCGCTGGCCATGGAGATGGTCCGGGACATCGACAAGAACACGGTCGACTTCCAGGACAACTACGACGGCCGCACGCAGGAGCCCGTCGTCCTGCCCGCCCGGTTCCCGAACCTCCTGGTCAACGGCTCCGCGGGTATCGCGGTGGGCATGGCGACCAACATCCCGCCGCACAACCTGCGCGAGGTCGCCGAGGGCGTGCGCTGGCACCTGGCCAACCCGGAGGCGTCGCGCGAGGAGCTCCTCGCCGCGCTGATGCTCCGCATCAAGGGACCGGACTTCCCGACCGGCGCCACGATCCTCGGCACCAAGGGCATCGAGGAGGCGTACCGCACCGGCCGCGGTTCCATCACGATGCGGGCCGTCGTGAACGTCGAGGAGATCCAGAACCGGATCTGCCTCGTCATCACCGAGCTGCCGTACCAGGTCAACCCGGACAACCTCGCGAGCAAGATCGCCGACCTGGTCAACGACGGGAAGCTCGCCGGCATCGCGGACATCCGCGACGAGACGTCGGGCCGCACCGGCCAGCGCCTCGTCATCGTGCTCAAGCGCGACGCGATCGCCAAGGTCGTGCTCAACAACCTGTACAAGCACACGCCCCTGCAGTTCAGCTTCGGCGCGAACATGGTGGCGCTCGTCGACGACGTGCCCCGCACGCTCAGCCTCGACGCCTTCGTGCGGCACTGGACCACGCACCAGATCGAGGTCGTGCGTCGCCGCACCGAGTACCTGCTGGCCGAGGCCGAGCAGAAGATCCACATCCTGCGCGGCTACCTCAAGGCCCTCGACGTGCTCGACGAGGTCATCGCGCTCATCCGCCGCTCCCCCGACGTGGACCAGGCCCGCACCGGGCTCATGGAGCTGCTGGACGTCGACGAGCAGCAGGCCAACGCGATCCTGGCCCTGCAGCTCCGCCGTCTCGCGGCCCTGGAGCGGCAGCGGATCATCGACGAGCACGACGACCTGCAGCGGGAGATCGAGGACTACAAGGACATCCTCGCCAAGCCCGAGCGCCAGCGGACGATCGTCCAGGACGAGCTCGACGACATCGTCGAGCGCTATGGGGACGAGCGACGCACCACGATCCTGCCGTTCGACGGCGACATGTCGGTCGAGGACCTCATCCCCGAGGAGGAGGTCGTCGTCACGATCACGCGCGGCGGGTACGCCAAGCGCACGCGCTCGGACAGCTACCGGGCGCAGCGTCGCGGCGGGAAGGGCGTGCGCGGCGCCGCGCTGCGCGAGGACGACATCGTCGAGCACTTCTTCGTCACGACGACGCACCACTGGCTGCTGTTCTTCACGAACCTGGGCCGCGTGTACCGCGCCAAGGGCTACGAGCTGCCCGAGGGCGGCCGCGACGCCAAGGGCCAGCACGTGGCGAACATGCTGGCGTTCCAGCCCGGCGAGCACATCGCGCAGGTGCTCGACCTGCCGGACTACGAGGCCGCGGACTACCTGGTCCTCGCCACGCGCCGCGGGCTCGTGAAGAAGACCCGCCTCGGCGAGTACAACTCGCCGCGCTCGGGCGGCCTCATCGCGATCAACCTGCGCGAGGACGACGAGGGGCACCCCGACGAGCTCGTCGCGGCGCGACTCGTGAACGCGGACGACCACCTCATCCTCGTGTCCCGCAAGGGCCAGTCGATCCGCTTCCCCGCCGACGACGACACCCTGCGCCCGATGGGCCGCGCGACGTCCGGCGTCACCGGCATGAAGTTCCGCGAGGAGGACGAGCTGCTCAACGCGGACGTCGTCACGCCGGGGACGGACCTGTTCGTCGTGACCGAGGGCGGCTTCGCGAAGCGCACCGCGATCACGGAGTACCGCGTCCAGGGACGCGCCGGCTACGGCATCAAGGTCGCCAACCTGGTCGAGGCTCGTGGAGACCTCGTGGGGGCCTTGGTCACGGAGGCGGACGACGAGGTGCTGGTCATCATGGAGCGTGGCAAGATCGTGCGCTCGGCGGTCGCGGAGGTGAACCTCACCGGCCGCACCACGCAGGGCGTGACGTTCGCCAAGCCCGACCGCGGGGACCGCATCATCGCCGTCGCCCGCAACGTCGAACGTCGGGACGTCGACGAGGCAAGTGGCGACGAGTCGGTTAGCGTGGACGAGCAGGCCGCCGACGAGCAGACCACGAGCGGGGACGAGGACTGATGACGGAGAACAGCGCGTCGACCCGGGCGTCGGCGCCTTCCACGCGGGAGGCGGAGATCGACGAGTCGACCCACCGCCGTAGCCCGGCAGCGGGCGCGGCGTCGTCCGCGGCGCCGGTCGGCGTCGTCCGCGTCGGCGAGGTGCCGGCCCCGCCCGCCCCGCCGGTCGCCGCACCGGCGCCCGCGACGTCGGTCGCGCCGGACGGCACCGCCGTCCAGGGCGCGTCGCCCGTCAAGGAGGGCGCGGTGAAGGCGGCCGCCGCCGCGCTCGCCGCCGCACGGAGCGCGGCGAAGAAGGTCCAGTCGGTCATGCCGGACGCCCAGGTCAAGGGGCAGGACGGCGCGGGCAGCGCGAGCGGCACGGGCACGACGAAGAACGCCGCGAAGCCCGCCGAGCCGCGGCCGGAGATGCACTACTCGGCCGGAGGCGTGCACGGGACGGCAGCTCCCGCCGCGGCGGCTCCCGTGGGGAGCCCGATGGTGGGGGCCGCCCAGCCCGGTGCCGGCGCACGCCGCGTGCGGCTGTCGGTCTCCCGGGTCGACCCGTGGTCGATCATGAAGCTCGCGTTCCTGCTGTCCGTCGCGATCGGCTTCATCACCGTCGTCGCGACGATGGTGGTCTGGTACGTGCTCAACGACATGGGCACGTTCGCGAAGATCCAGGGCTTCCTGAGCGAGACGATCGGCCCGCAGGCCGTGAACCTCATGCAGTTCATCGAGTTCGACCGCGTCGTCTCGTTGTCGGTGCTGATCGCCATCGTCAACGTGGTGCTGCTGACCGCGCTCGCCACGATCATGGCCATCCTGTACAACATCACGGCCGCACTCGTCGGCGGCGTGCACCTCACGCTGACGGACGAGTGAACCCCGTCCCGACCGGGACCGACGTCACACCGCGTGGCGGCTCTCCCGGTTTGGGAACGGACCCGCGCGTACGGTAATGTTCCGTGCTGCACGCGCTCCCTCGTGGGGGCGCGCTCGGGGCTATAGCTCAGACGGTTAGAGCGCTTCCCTGATAAGGAAGAGGTCGGAGGTTCAAGTCCTCCTAGCCCCACTCCAGGCCACCTCAGGCCCGGGCCCGAGACGCACGACGACGGTCGTGACGAGGAGGCAGAAGATGAAGAAGCTGTTCGTCCTCCTGCTCGCGCTGGGCGCGGGATACCTGGTCTGGCGCCGTCTCAACGAGGACTCGGCCGACCGGGACCTGTGGTCCGAGGTCACCGACACCATCGACTGAGAACGTCCGGCCCGTCTGACGAGGCCGCCAGGGGCCATGGCGCAATTGGTAGCGCACCTGCTTTGCAAGCAGGGGGTTAGGGGTTCGAGTCCCCTTGGCTCCACCACCGAAGACCCCGCACGCCCGCCGGCGTGCGGGGTCTCGTCGTCCGGCGACGAGCCCGCCCGGAGGTGTTGAGCGCCGGCCCCCGGTCCCGCATGGTGGATGGTGGGCCGCCGAACGGCAGGCCGTCACGACGAGGGGGTCACGATGACGCTCTACCTGCTGTCCGTGCCGCACGACTCCGAGAGCGAACCCACGATGGCGACGATGGACCCGGCGGAGCTGGAGGCGACGCTCGCGGCGGTGGGCGCCTTCAACGAGTCGCTGGAGGCCGCGGACGCGCTCCGGTTCGCCGGTGGGCTGCACCCGCCGAGCACGGCCACGACGATCGATGGTTCCGGTGAGCCGGCGACCGTCTCCCCCGGCCCGTTCGTGGAGGCCCGGGAGTACCTCGGCGGCCTCTGGGTGATCGAGGCGGCGGACGACGCCGCGGCCATCGCGTGGGGCACGCTGGCGGCCGAGGCGCTCGGCGGCCGGGTCGAGGTCCGCGCCTTCCAGGACGTGCCGCAGGGCTGAGCCCGGGGACGCCGCAGGGCCCCGTCCTGTGGACGAGGCCCTGCGGCGATCGGTGCGGTGCCGTCCCGGGACGGCGAGCTGGTCAGGCCTTGTCGCCCTCCCCCGCATCCTTCGCGTCAGCGGCGTCCCCGGCGGCGTCCTCCGTCTTGCGGGCGGCGGAGCGCGTACGGTTCGTGGCCTTCTTGGCGGCGTCGGTGGCCTTGTCCTTGGCCTTGTCCACGGCCTCGGTGACCTCCTCGCCGAGCTCGGCGGCCTTCTCGGAGGCGCGCTCCGCGGCCTCGCGACCCTTCGCGACGGCGTGCCCCGCGGCCTCGCCGACGGCCTCCGCCGCGTCGCCGACGGCGTGCCGCGCGTCGCGGGCCGCGCCGTCGAAGTCGGGTCCGGACTGCTGCTCCCACGGCTCGGCCCACGGGTCGTTCTGCGGCTGGGCGCGGCGCCAGAAGGCGTATCCGGCCACGGCCGCCCCGGCGAGCGCGAGGAGCCAGAACAGCCCCTTGCCCTTCCCGGACTTCTCGGCCTCCTTGGCGGCCTTCTTCGCCGCCTTCTCGGCGGCGGCCTGGGCATTGGCGGCCTCCTTGGCCGCCTTCTTCGCGGCCTTCTTGCCCGCACGACCGGCCTTCTCCGCGGCGTCGCGCGCGGCGTCCGCCGCCAGGACGCCGGCCGCGCCCGCGGCCGCCCCGGCGCGCGTCGCGGCCTCGTTGAACGCGGAGACGACCCGCGGCAGGTAGTCGTCCACGATCTTGTCGTGCGCGGTGTCCACGAGCGGGCCCGCCTTGTCGGCGGCCTTCTCGACCCGCGGCGCCGCCGCGAGCACGCTCTCGCGCCACGCCTTCTCGGCGCGTGGCACGAGCCACTCGAGGAAGGAGTCGACCCGCGGCTCGGCCCAGTCCTTGGCCTGGTTCGCGGCGTCCTTCGCCCCACCGGCGGCCCGGGCGCCGACGTCGACCAGGACGGCGGCCGCCTCGGTCGCGGAGCCCTTGAGCTTCTCGGTGTCGATGTCGTTGATCGTCGAGCTCACCTTGTCGGAGACCTTCGAGGAGAGCTTCTCGGCCTTGTCCTTGGCAGCGTCCTTGACGCCGTCGCCCACGTTCTTTCGCACCATGGACCCACTGTGCCACCTGGTGCCTTGGCCTGCAGCGGCACGCGCGGGCCGCGCCGTGCGGGTCGTGGAGACTGATGGTGAGAGCGAGGGTGAGAGGATGAGGGCATGTTCGCAACCCTCCACACCACCGCCGGTGACATCCGCATCGAGCTGCTGCCGAACCACGCGCCCAAGACCGTCGCGAACTTCGTCGGGCTGGCCAAGGGCACCACGACGTGGACGGACCCGGCCACGGGCGCCGAGCGCAACGACCCCCTGTACGACGGCGTGATCTTCCACCGCGTCATCGACAACTTCATGATCCAGGGCGGGGATCCGCTGGGCACCGGCACCGGTGGCCCCGGCTACACCTTCGACGACGAGATCCACCCCGAGCTCCAGTTCGACGACAAGTACATCCTCGCGATGGCGAACGCCGGCAAGCGCCGCAACCCCGTCACGGGCGCCGTCGAGGGCACCAACGGCTCGCAGTTCTTCATCACCACCGGCGCCACGCCGTGGCTGAACGGCAAGCACAGCATCTTCGGGAAGGTGGCCGACGACGAGTCGCGCGCCGTCGTCGACGCGATCGGCACCACGCCGACCCGCCCCGGCGACCGTCCCGTCCAGGACATCGTCATCAACAGCGTGACCATCGAGGACTGAGTTTCGGTCCAGGTCACGGTCGGGGTCGAGAATCTCGCCGCAGTCCCGTTCACGCGCCCCAGGGGCGCTCCACTTCGGGAAGGATCGGACTGCGACGAGATTCTCGACCCCGACCTCTCTCGCCTTTCGGAGGGCTGACCCATCTCGACCCCAACTCCCGGTCCGCAGCCGACGTCTCCGCCGGTGTGCCCGCGGCACCCGGACCGCGTGTCCTACGTGCGCTGCCAGCGCTGCGGGCGGCCGACCTGCCCCGAGTGCCAGCGACCCGCTGCCGTCGGGATCCAGTGCGTCGACTGCGTCAAGGAGGCGTCGCGTGCGGTGCCGAGCGCCCGGACGATGTTCGGCGGCACGGTCCGCGGCGGGCGGCCGGTCGTCACGCTGACGATCGTCGGTCTGTGCGTGGTGAGCTGGGTGCTGCAGCTCGTCACGGGCGGCGAGTGGACGCAGCGGTGGGCCTTCGCCCCCTCGGTGGGGCTCGACGAGCCGTGGCGGTTCCTCACCGCCGCGTTCCTGCACTCCACCAGCCCGCTCCACATCCTGTTCAACATGTACGCGCTGTGGCTCACCGGCCCGTTCCTCGAGCAGGCGTTCGGGCGCGGTCGCTTCATCGCGCTCTACGTGCTGTCCGCGATCGCGGGGTCCGTGGGCTACCTGCTGCTCGCCGACCCGACGAGCTACTCGTGGATCACCGCCGTCGTGGGTGCCTCCGGGGCCGTCTTCGGGCTGTTCGGCGCGATCATCCCGGTCCTGCGCCGCACCGGGCGCAGCGCCGCACAGATCGTCGTGCTCATCGCCATCAACATGGCGATCCCGTTCTTCGTCGGCGGGATCGCGTGGCAGGCGCACCTCGGCGGCCTGGCGGTCGGTCTGGCGATGGGTGCCGGGTTCGCCTTCGCCCCCCGCGAGCGGCAGGCGCTCGTGGGGTGGCTGCTCCCGGCGGGCGTGGCCGTCGTCCTCGTCGCCGCGACCCTGTGGAAGTACGCCTCGGTGGGGATGCTCTGAGCGCCGCCCACAGGGTTGTCCACAGGTGTGGAACGAACTACACGGGTGGAAGACCCGGCGTCAGCGCCAGCGGGTGGTGAGCCCGAAGCCCGCGATGATCAGCACGAACCCGACGGCGAGGTTCCAGGCGCCGAGCGCCGGGATCGGCAGGCCCAGCCCCTGCGCCGTGAGGTAGTACAGGACGATCCACGCGAGGCCCAGCAGCATGAGAGTGAGCATCGTCGGCACCAGCCAGCGCGGGTTGCCCTGCGGCTTCGCCTTCGGCGTCGCCGGCTGCTCGGCGGGCGTGCTCTTCTTCTTGCGGGACTTCGACTCGGGCACGGGGAGGTCTCCTGTCCGGACGGGTGGGCGCGGCCGCGGGCCGGATGCCCGCCACCGTCGGCGATTCTGTCGACTAGCGTAGTCGTCAGCAGGCTCGAGAAGGACAGCCGCGACCGACCGGAGGGCCGATGAACCGCCGAGTGCGCCAGAGCGCGACCGTCGCGTGCGTCCTCGCCGCGTCCGGGCTCCTCTTCACCGCCAGCGCGCAGCTCGCGGACACCAAGGACGGTCGCGACCCGCAGGACCTCGCCGAGCTCGTCACCACGGAGTCCGACCGCGTCGCGGGGCTCACCGACCGGATGAACGAGCTCGAGGCCGAGATCGACGACCTCGGCAGGCAGGCGGGGACCGACCTGCCCACGCGGAGCGCCGACCTCGTGGCCGACGAGTCGGTCGTCACCGGTGCCGCGCCCGTCTCGGGGCCCGGGCTGCGGGTGGCGCTCGACGACGCGCCCGCGTCCAGCCAGTCGATCAGCGGGGCGCGGCCGGACGACCTGGTCGTGCACCAGCAGGACGTGCAGCACGTGATCAACGCGCTGTGGGCGGGCGGGGCCGAGGCGATGACGCTGCAGGGCGAGCGCGTCACCGCGACGTCGGCGTTCCGCTGCTCCGGCAACATCCTGCTGCTGCACGGCAAGGTCTTCTCCCCGCCGTACGTGATCGAGGCCGTGGGCGACCCCCAGCAGCTCCGGGCGTCGCTGGACGCCGACCCGGGCGTCGCGATCTACCAGCAGTACGTCGACTGGGTCGCCCTCGGCTGGTCGGTCAAGGACGCGGGCACCCTCGAGCTCCCCGCGTACACCGGCAGCTCCGAGATGAAGTACGCGACCGTCCCCGCCGGCACGGACGTGTTCTCGTGAGCACCTCGATGCCAGGCCGGCGATGGCGTGGCCGCCGTCCCGCCCCGCAGCCCGCCTGACCATCTCCCCGAAGCGAGACAGCCATGACCAGCCCCACCCCCACGACCGCCGGCCCGCGCATCCTCGTGGTCGACAACTACGACTCGTTCGTCTACACGATCGTCGGCTACCTGGACCAGCTCGGGGCGCGCACCGTCGTCGTGCGCAACGACGCCGTGCCCGAGCCCGACGCGGACGGCGTCTTCCACCACGCGGACGGAGCGCCCTTCGACGGCGTCCTCGTCTCCCCCGGCCCGGGCACCCCGAAGGAGGCCGGCTCGTCGGAGGACGTCATCCGCGCGTGCGCGCGCTCTCGCACGCCGATGCTCGGCGTCTGCCTGGGCCACCAGGCCCTCGCGGAGGTGTACGGCGCCACGGTGGCGCACGCGCCGGAGCTCATGCACGGCAAGACCAGCCTGGTGGAGCACGACGGCGAGGGCGTGCTCGACGGTCTGGCGTCGCCGTTCACGGCGACGCGCTACCACTCGCTCGCGGTGCTCCCGGAGACCGTCCCCGCCGAGCTCGAGGTGACGGGCGCGACGGAGAGCGGCGTCGTCATGGGGCTGCAGCACCGCGACCTGCCGCTGCACGGCGTGCAGTTCCACCCCGAGTCGGTGCTCACCGAGGGCGGGCACCGGCTGCTCGCCAACTGGCTCGCCGTGTGCGGCGACGACGGCGCGGTGGAGCGGTGCGCCGGCATGGCGCCGCTGGTGCACCAGGGCTGACGTCGACACGCACGAAGGAGCCCGCCGGAACACCGTTCCGGCGGGCTCCTTCGTGCGTCTCTCAGTCGCCCAGGATGCCGAGCGGGTCACCGGCGGCGTCATCGGTCTCGCCGTCCGTCGGGTCGTCGGAGGGCTCATCCGTGGGCGTCTCCCCCGCCTCGGGGCCGCTGGACACTACGACGGTGACGTTCGACCCGACCTCGGCCTCGCCCCCCTCCGGGTCCTGGGAGATCACGAAGCCGTTCGGCACGTCGTCCGAGGGCTCGAAGGTGATCTGCGGGTTCAGGTTGGCGCCCGTGATGGCCGTCTGGGCCTCGGCGGCCGACTGCCCGACGACGTTCGGCACCGTCGTCATCTCCGGGGCCTTCTTCTTGGCGATGACGATCGAGACCCCGCTCCCCTGGGGAACCGAGCCGGCCTGCGGGCTCTGGCGGATCACCGTGCCCGGCTTCTCGTCGCTCTCCTCGGTGCTGGTCTCGGAGTTGAGCCCGAGGTCGGTGATCGTCCCCTTGGCCTTGTCCTCCGTCATGCCCAGCAGGTTCGGCAGGTCGACCTGACCGGTGGAGACGACGATGTCGACGGCCGATCCTTCGCTGACCGCCTGACCCTCGGCCGGGTCGGACTTGATGACATGGTCCTTCTCGACGCCCTTGCTGTTCTGCTGCGAGACGTCGCCGAGTGTCAGCTTCGCCTTCTCGAGCTCGTCGGAGGCCTCGTCCTCCGTCATGCCCGAGAGGTCGGGCACCGCGACGGTGTCCGGGCCGGCGGAGAACGTCACGGTCACGGTGGTGCCGCGGTCCACCTCGGTGCCGCCGGTCGGGTTCTGGTCGAGGAACGTGTTCTCGGGCTCCGTGGACTCCGTGTCCGTGGCCTGCTCGTACTCGAGCCCCGCTGCCGTGATCGCCCGCTCTGCCTCGACGGGGGTGACGTTGGCCGGGAGGTTCGGCACGGTCGTCTTGGCCTCGGCGCCGTTCATGACGAGGAACGTGATGATCGCGGCCAGCGCGACGGCGCCGATCGCGATGAGCGTCCACATGAGGCCCTTGCGGCTCTTCTTCTCGTCGTCGGGCTCGCCGTTCGCGCCCTGGACCCCGGTGGTCCCCCACTGCGACGTGCTCGCGGGGTCCATCACCTGGGTGCCCTGGGGCTGGCCCATGACCTGCGTCGCCGCGGCGCCGGCCGCGGCCGCACCGAGGAGCGGCGCGGTGACGTCGCCGCCGCGCAGCGCCGTCTCGAGGTCCGCGCGGAACTCCGCCGCCGTCGAGTAACGGGCGTCGCGGTCCTTCGTGAGGGCCTTGAGCACGATGCGGTCGAGCACCTCGGGCACGTCCGAGGCGAGCTCGCTGGGGCGCTGCGGCGCCTGCCCGACGTGCTGGTACGCGACCGCGACCGGGGAGTCGCCCATGAACGGCGGGCGCCCGGTGAGCAGCTCGAACAGCACGCAGCCCGTGGAGTACAGGTCGCTGCGGGCGTCCACGGTCTCGCCGCGAGCCTGCTCGGGCGACAGGTACTGGGCCGTGCCGATGACGGCGTGCGTCTGCGTCATCGTCGCGGCGGAGTCCGCCATCGCGCGGGCGATGCCGAAGTCCATCACCTTGACCGCGCCCGTGGGCGTGATCATCACGTTCGCGGGCTTGATGTCGCGGTGCACGATGCCGGCCTGGTGCGAGTACTCCAGCGCGCTGAGGATGCCCGCCGTGATCTCGACGGCCTCCTCGATCGGCACCGCCGCGCCGTCCTGCAGGATGTCGCGGACCGTGTGCCCCTCGACGTACTCCATGACGATGAACGGGACGTGCACGGACGCGCCCTGCGTGTCCGTGTGCGTGTCCTCGCCGGTGTCGTAGACGGCGACGATGGCGGGATGGTTCAGCGCGGCGGCCGACTGGGCCTCGCGACGGAACCGCGCCAGGAAGGACGGGTCGCGGGCGAGGTCGGACCGCAGCACCTTGATCGCGACGGTGCGACCCAGGCGCGTGTCGTGCCCGATGTGCACCTCGGCCATGCCGCCGCGGCCGATGAGCTCACCGACCTCGTAGCGGCCGGCGAGTACCCGGGGCGTGTTGTCCACCACTCAGAAGTCCTTCTCGGTCATGGCCGCGCGCGGGGCGCGCGGCGTGTCTCGGAGCATCATCCCAGAGGAGGGACGCGCGCCCGTGCGGGAGGGGCGGGAGACCGCGAGGGCCGGTCCCACCAGGAGGGCCGCCGCCTGGCCCTCGGCGTCGGCCGCCATGGCCTGCACGAGGGTGGCGAGCAGCAGGACGACGAGGAGGCCGAGCAGCGCGATCAGCGGCCAGGAGAGGCGTCCGAGCGGGCCGAAGCGCTGGCCCGTCGAGGTCGACGTGCGGCGCGCCGGCTTCGCCTCGGGCGCGGAGCGCGACGTCGAACGGCTCCGGGTGCCGGTCGACGGGGCCTTGCGCACCGGGGGACGGCGGGCGTCGTGGGTGCCGGCGCGCACCTCGCGGCGCCGCGGGTAGGCGCGACCGGCGGCGAGGTCGTCGACGGGGGTCTGCGGGGCGGGCTCGTCGCCGGGGACGACCGCCGCGGGCTCGGCGGGCGTCGCGCGCTCGTCCTCGGACGGCGTCACCGCCGCCCACGCGACCGGCATCGCGGCCGACGGCGGGGTGGAAGGGCTTCCAGGGCCGGCGGGGGCGGCCGGAGCGGCAGGCCCGGCGGGTCGCGGCGCCGTGGGCGCGGCGTGCGCGGGGACGGCACGCGCCGGGCGGGCGCCCTGGCGCGCCGCCGCCGCGCGCCGCGCGGACCGGGACCGGGCGCCGAGCGGGTCCTCCGCGATCTCGCGGGCGAGCGACTCGAGCTCCCCCGCGAGGGCGGCGGCGGACTCGGGCCGGCGCGACGGGTCCTTCTCGAGCATGCGCCCGATGACGTCCGCGAGCCCCGGGTGCACGTGCGTGGGCAGCGGCGGGACCGGCGCGTTGACGTGCGCGACGGCGATGTCGACCGGCGTCGAGCCCGTGAACGGGCGCTTGCCCGCCGTCGCCTCGTACGCGACGACCCCGAGCGCGTAGACGTCGGACGCCGCCGTCGCGGGCTGCCCCACCGCCTGCTCGGGCGACAGGTACTGCGCCGTGCCCATGACCATGCCGGTGGCCGTCATGGGGGCCTGGTTGGCGGCGAGCGAGACGCCGAAGTCGGTGATCTTCACGCTGCCGCCGTGCTCCAGCAGGATGTTGCCGGGCTTGACGTCGCGGTGCACCACCTTGGCCAGGTGCGCGTGGTGCAGCCCCCGCGCCGTGGCGGCGAGGATCGGCAGCAGCTTGCGGGGCGCGACGACCGGCTCGCGCTCGAGCAGGTCGGCCAGAGGCTCGCCCAGCACCAGCTCCATGACGAGGAAGCCGGCGCCGTCCTGCTCGCCGTAGTCGTACATCTGCGCGATGTTCGGGTGGGACAGGGCGGCGCTGTTGCGCGCCTCCGTGCGCAGGCGCCGCAGGAAGTCCTCGTTGCCGGTGTACTCCTCACGGAGCACCTTCACCGCGACCTCGCGGCCCAGGTAGCCGTCGTCGGCCACCCAGACCTCGCCCATGCCGCCGATGGCGATACGGCGCGTGAGGCGGTACCGCTCGCCGAGCGCGAGCCCCGTGGCCGGCCTCATCCGTTCAGCACCGCTTCCATGACGGCCTTGGCGATCGGTGCGGAGACGGAGCCGCCGGTGGCCTGGCCGCCGAGCTTGCCTCCGTTCTTGACGACGACGGCGACCGCGACCTGCGGGTCCTCCGCCGGCGCGAAGCCGGTGAACCACACGTGCGGCGGCTGGGAGTTGTCGCCGTGCTGGGCGGTGCCGGTCTTGCCGGCGACGGTGACGCCGGGGATCTGGGCGCTCGTGCCCGACCCGGACTCGACGACGCTCTTCATCATGTCCGTGAGCTGGCCCGCGGTCTTCTCCGAGACGGCGCGGCCGAGGCTCGATGGCGAGGTCTCACGGACCACCTCGAGCTGCGGGTCCCGCACGGTGTCCACCGAGAAGGGCTGCATGACCTCGCCGCCGTTCGCGATCGCTGCGGAGATCATCGCGACCTGCAGCGGCGTGGTGGCGACGCTGCCCTGGCCGATGCCGGACAGCTCGACCTGCGCCGTGTTCATCTCGTCCGGGTCCGGGTCGTACTGGCTCGCCGCGGTCGTGAACGGGACCTCGAACCGCTTGCCGACGCCGAACTTCTCGGCCTGCTCGTTCATCGCGTCGGCACCGAGCTCGCCGCCCAGGCCGAGGAACGCGGTGTTGCAGGAGATCCGCAGCGCGTCGGCCAGCGTCATCTTCCCCGACGACGCGCACGACGTGCCTGCGAAGTTGCCGACCTGCGTGTTCGTGCCCGTCAGGGTGTACGAGGACGGCGCGTCGATCACCGTGTCGGGCGTGTAGTCGCCGCTCTCGAGCGCGGCGGCGGTCGTGACGAGCTTGAACGTCGACCCGGGGGGCGGGTTCCAGGACGTCGCGCGGTTCACCAGCGGCTCGTCGTCGTCGTTGAGAAGGTCGGTGTACGCCTGCCCGGCCTTCTTGGTGGAGTGCGACGCCAGGTCGTTGGGGTCGAAGGACGGCTTGGACACCATCGCGAGGACGGCGCCCGTCTTGGGGTCGAGGGCGACGACGGCGCCCTCCTGGTCGCCCAGGGCGTCCCACGCGGCCTTCTGCGCCTTCGGGTCGATGGTGAGCTCGACGGAGGAGCCCTCCGGGTCACGACCGGTGAGGAGGTTCTGCAGCCGGTCCACCCACAGGGCGTCGGCCTGACCGTTGAGGTAGTCGTTCTCCGCGTGCTCGATCGCCGTCGTGCCGTTCGCGAGAGAGAAGAAGCCGGTGAGCGGCGAGTAGAGCTTGCCGTTCGTGTACTCGCGCTGGTAGCCGAACTCGTCGTCGACGGGCTTGGACAGCGCGACGGCCTCGCCGCCGACGACGATCGGGCCGCGGGCGCGCCCGTACTCGGCGTAGATCGAGCGGATGTTGCGGGTGTCGCTGTTCAGCTCGTCGGCGTGGAAGAACTGGATCCACGTGGTCGACACCATGAGCGCCAGGAACATGACCATGACGACGCTCGCGAGCCGGCGCAGGGTCGTGTTCACAGGTGCTCACCTCCAGTCGTTCCTCGGGGATCGTCGCGGCGCGGGTCGAGCGGCCCGCCGAACGCCTCGGTGGGGTGCGACGGCGTCGACCCGCGCGACGGCGCGTCCGCGGCCGACCGCCGGACGGGGACGCCGCCGCCCGGCGTCGTCCCGTCGTGCGCGCCGACCACGATGGGGTCGTGCATGCCGCCGCCCTGCGCGACCGTGCCGCGCATCGGCAGCGCCGACGGGCGCCTGGCGTTGTCGGAGACGCGCAGCAGCAGCGCGATGACGATCCAGTTGGCCAGCAGCGACGACCCGCCCTGCGCCATGAACGGCAGCGTCAGGCCGGTCAGCGGGATGATGCGCGTGATGCCGCCGACGACGACGAAGAGCTGCAGCGCCATGACGAACGCGAGACCGCCGGCCAGCAGCTTGCCGAAGCCGTCGCGCACGGCGATGGCGGTGCGCAGGCCGCGCTGCACGATGAGCAGGTACGTCAGCAGGATCGCGAGCAGGCCGGTGAGGCCGAGCTCCTCGCCCAGCGACGAGTAGATGAAGTCGGAGAAGGCGTACGGCACGAGGTACGGGTAGCCCTCGCCCCAGCCGGTGCCGAACAGGCCGCCCGCGGCCAGCGCGAACGTGCCCTGCACGATCTGGTAGGACCCGCCGACCGCGTTGTACAGCTCGTTGTCGAACGGGTGCAGCCACACGTCCATGCGCGCTCCGACGTGCGGGAACACGCTCGCGGCGACGAGCGCGCCGGCCGCGAACAGCACGAGCCCGATGAGCACCCAGCTGAACCGCTCGGTGGCGAGGTAGAGCATCGCGACGAACAGGCCGAAGAACAGCAGCGAGGTGCCGAGGTCGCGCTCGAAGACGAGGACGGCCAGGGACGCCGCCCACACGATGATGATCGGGCCGAGGTCGCGTATGCGCGGCAGCTGCAGGCCGAGCACCTTCTTGCCCGCGAGGGCCAGGGTGTCGCGGTTGGTCACGAGGTACCCGGCGAAGAAGATCGCGAACGCGATCTTGGCGAACTCGGCGGGCTGCAGGGAGAAGCCGGCGATGTTCACCCAGATGCGGGCGCCGTTGATCTCCCGCCCGATGACGGGCAGGAGCGGCAGCACGACGAGCCCGAGGCCCACGAGCATCGCCGTGTACGTGAGGCGGCGGATCCACCGGTGGTCGCGCAGGAACCAGACGAGGAGGATCGCGATGACCGCGCCGAGCGCGGTGTACATCATCTGCGACCAGGCGTCGGCGCCCTTGGTGTCCGCGAGCTGGAGCCGCAGGATCATGGCCAGGCCGAGGCCGTTGAGCAGCACCACGGCGGGCAGGATCACCTGGTCGGCCCACGGGGCGCGGAGGCGCAGCACGACGTGCGCCGCCGCGGCGATACCCGTGAGGAGCAGGCTCACGGCCCAGAAGTCGCCGGGCAGCTCGCCCGTGACGCTGCGGCCGACCATCGCGAACGCGCTGATGCCCGCGGCCAGGGCGAGGATCAGCAGGAACAGCTCGGCCAGGCGGGCGGGACGGCGTTCGGTGGGCTCGACCGTGCGCCCGGCGGGGGTCTCGACGTCGACGCTCACCCCTTCGACCCCCCGTCGGCCTTGCTGTCGGCGTCGGTGGGCTGCTTCGTGGGCTTCGCGGTCGACGTGCTCTTCGAGGGGGACGGCGAGCTCGAGGGGCTGGCGGAGGGGGTCGGAGACGGTGTCGGCTCGGGGGCGGCCTCGGCGATGAGCCGGTCCGCGCGCTCGCGAGCCTCGGCCTCGGACGACGCCCGGATGGACCCGTCGAGGCGGTCCGCCCAGTAGTCCGGCAGGTCGGAGACCGGGGTGCCGGTGAGCTCCACCGGGGTGGAGAGGGTCAGGGGGCCGGCGCTGGCCGGGATGCCCTGGAAGACCGCGACCTCGCCGTCGGCGACGCCGACGTAGTACTGCTCCTGCGTCCACCCGTACGCGCGCCACAGGCCGTACCCGACGCCGCCGAGCACCACGAGCACCACGAGCACCGTGATCCACGGCCGGCGCTTGCGGGCGGGCCTGGCGTCGTCGTCGGCGTCGTCGTCCTCGGGGTCGTCCGGGTCGTCGGACGCGCCCTGCTCGGTGGGCGCGGGGTCGTCGTCCGGGTCGTCGGCCGGCGTCTGGAGGACCGCGGGGAGCTCGCCCGTGGCGGCTGCGCCCACGACCTGCGGCACGGTCGCGCCCTCGACCGGGGCCGCCGTCGCGCCCTCCGCCGCGGGGTCGTCGCCGTCCTCCACGACGTCGGCGACCACGACGGTGATGTTGTCGGTGCTGCCCGCCGTCATGGACAGGGTGATCAGCAGGTCGGCGGCCTCGTCGGGCGCCGCGGTCTCGGTGAGCACCTCGGTGATCTGCTCGGGCGAGACGAACCCGGACAGCCCGTCGGAGCAGAGCAGCCACCGGTCGCCGGCGCGCGCCTCGCGCACCGACATGTCGGGCGTGAGGTCGACGTCGAAGTCGCCCAGCACCCGCATGACGACGTTGCGCTGCGGGTGGTGCTCCGCCTCCTCCGGCGAGATGCGGCCCGTGTCCACCAGGTGCTGCACGAAGGTGTGGTCCACCGTGACCTGCGTCAGGCGGCCGTCGCGCAGCAGGTAGGCGCGGGAGTCGCCGAGATGGGCCATCACCAGCGTGGTGCCGGTGTGCAGCAGGGCGGTGACGGTGGTGCCCATGCCGACCAGCTCCGGGTCGGCGTCGCTGACGCGCACCAGGTCCTGGCGGGCGCGCTCGACCGTGTGCTCGAGGTCGGTCAGCGCCTCCTCGGGGCCGTGCTCCGTACGGTCGAGCGGGGCGAGGGCGGCGATCGCGAGGCGCGACGCGACGTCGCCGCCCGCGTGCCCGCCCATGCCGTCGGCGACGGCCAGCAGGTGCGGCCCGGCGTACGCGGAGTCCTGGTTGTTGGACCGCACGAGCCCGACGTCGGACCGCGCGGCGTAGCGCAGGGTGAGGGTCACGGAGCGGTCACCCCTGGAGCTCGACGACGGACTGGCCGATCCGGACGCCGACACCCGGCGCCAGCGGCTGCGGTCCCGACACCTGGGTGTCCCCGATGAAGGTGCCGTTCGTCGACCCGAGGTCCTCCACGTACCACTGGTCGCCCTGCGGGAAGATGCGGGCGTGGCGCGACGACGAGTAGTCGTCGTCGAGCACGAGGGTGCAGCCCGGCGACCGGCCGATGAGGATCGACGCCGAGGACAGCGGAAGGGTCGTGCCGGCCAGCGGGCCGGTCGTCACGACGAGGCGCGTGGGCCCGCCGCGCCGGGCGGGCGCGGGTGCTGCGGCGGCCGGGGCGCCCGCGGCGGGTGCGGGTGCGGCCTCCGCGCGACGGCGCTCGGACTTGGAGGCGCGCGGGGCGCCCCGGGGTGCCAGGTCGCGGCGCAGCACCGCGATCGCGGAGAGCACGAACACCCAGAGCAGCACCAGGTAGCCCAGCCGCAGCAGGGTGATCGTCAGCTCACTCATCCTGGGGGGATCACCAGCCTTCGTTCTGCTGGCCCGAGGCGCTGCCGGTCCAGAACATGATGCGGGTACGGCCGATGGTCAGGGTGTTCCCGTCGAGCAGCGTGGCCGCGGGCACCTGGTGGCCCTCGACGAACAGCCCGTTCGTGGAGCCGAGGTCGGTCGCGACGACGCCGTCCGGCGTCACGCGGATCTCCAGGTGGCGGCGCGAGACGCCCGGGTCGTCGACGACGATGTCGGCCTCAGCGTCGCGGCCGATGACCGTCACGGGGCCGGTGAGCAGGTAGCGCTGGCCGTCGATGTCGATGAGGGGGTGGCGGGTGGAGGGCGCCGCGGACGTGGCGGGGGCGACGTTGCCGCGCACGGTCGCGGAGCGCAGCTGGAAGCGACCGCCCGGCAGGTCCTCGTGCTCCTCGAAGGACACGCTGACCGGGCCCACGAAGGCGTAGTGCTGCGAGGCGGCGTACTCGGTGAGGTTCGTGGCCAGCTCGTCGGCCATCGTCTCCGCGCCCCAGGCGTCGATCTGCGAGAAGTCCGCGGACGACAGCTCGATCGTGAACTCGTTCGGCACGACCGTGCGGTCGCGCCCGACGACGGCAGCGCGGTCGTCGATCTCGCGCCGCAGGCGGCTCGCCAGCTCGACCGGCTTGATCTCGCTGTTGCGACCCACCTTCGCGAACGCGTTGTTCATCACGCGCTCCACGCCTTTCTCGAAGCGATCCAGGGCGCCCATGCCACCTCCTCCCATTGGCCCGACACGTCCGCGGGCAGACTATCTAGATCGTAGGCAGCGCCGCAGCACCACTCCTCCGCGCGGTGTGGATTTCCTGCGAACGCTCGGCGCAGAAGCGGGACCGGCAGGTCACGGTGCGGTGACGGCCGCCACGCTCGCCACCAGCGGCGGGACCATGCCCTTTCCGGGGTGCGCGAGGCCCTCGCCAGGCGATTGGGGACCACCCCCCGCGCCGTGCTAATCTTCTGCGGCACGCGCGAGTGGCGGAATAGGCAGACGCGCACGGTTCAGGTCCGTGTGCCCGAGAGGGCGTGGGGGTTCAACTCCCCCCTCGCGCACGTGACGTGAGGGGTTTCCCGGGAAGTCGGGGGCCCAGATGACGGGAAGTCCCGGTCGAGTTCAACTCGGCCGGGACTTCCGTCGTTTCTGAGGTCGGCGGCCGACCCGACGCTTTCAGCGGAGCCTGCGGAAGAACCCGCGAATGTCGTCGACCAGCAGGTCGGGCGCGTCGTGCGCCGCGAAGTGGGAACCGGTGTCGTAGACGTTCCACGACACGATGCTCTTGTGGTCCCGCTCGGCGAACGCGCGGATGGAGTGGAAGTCCCAGGCGAAGTTGGCCAGCCCCAGCGGCACGGTGGTCGGCTCGGTCGGCTTGTCCGTGGCGTGGAAGTCCTCGTAGTAGAGACGCGCGGACGACGCCGCCGTGTTGGTGAGCCAGTAGATCATCGTGTTCGTGAGCACGTAGTCGGGGTCGAGGTTCGGGCCGAGCAGCTGCGCGTTCCAGCCGAGCTGTCCCACCGGCGAGTCCGCGAGCGCGTGCGAGAGCGTCTGCGGGGCGGTCGACTGCAGCTTGTCGTACGCACCGCCGTTCTCCAGCCACCACGCCAGGAACTCGACGTTCTTCCGGTCCTCCGGTGACAGGTTCTCCAGCTCGGCGGGATCGCCGGAGGGGAACGAGAAGACCTGGGTCACGTGCACCCCGAGGACGTGTTCGGGGTCGCAGCGCCCGACCTCGGGCGAGATGAGGGAGCCGCCGTCGTTGCCGTGCGCGCCGTACTGCTCGTACCCGAGGCGGCGCATCAGCTCGGCCCACGCCTTCGCGATCCGGTACCGGCTCCAGCCGCGGTCGGTGGTGTGGCCCGAGAAGCCGAAGCCGGGCACCGACGGGATCACCAGGTGGAAAGCGTCGGCCGGGTCCCCGCCGTGGGCTCGCGGGTCGCTCAGGCGCTCGATCACGTCAAGGTACTCGACGACCGTCGTCGGCCAGCCGTGCGTCAGCAGCAGGGGGGTCGCATCCGCCTCGGGAGAGCGGACGTGCATGAAGTGCACGTTCTGCCCGTCGATGGTCGTCGTGAACTGCGGGTACCGGTTGAGCCGCGCCTCCCAGGCGCGCCAGTCGTACTCCTCGCGCCAGCGCCGGACCAGACCCTGCAGGTACTCGAGCGACACGCCGTAGTCGCTTCCGCCGTCGGGAAGCTCGTGGGTCCAGCGCACGCGCGAGAGGCGCTGGTCGAGGTCATCGAGGTCGGCCTGGGGGATGTCGATGCGGTACTCGGTGATGTCCATGGATCCCACTCTGGCGGCCTATCAGGAAGACCTGCTTCCTCATGGCGTGGGAATCTGGGGCCATGTTGGAGACCTCGGCCCGGCTGCTGCGCCTGCTCTCGCTCCTCCAGCTCCCGCGCGACTGGGCCGGTCCCGAGCTGGCCCGGCGGCTCGGGGTGAGCGGGCGGACCGTGCGCGCCGACGTCCAGCGTCTGCGGGACCTCGGCTACCCGGTCGTGGCCACGCGCGGGAACGTGGGCGGCTACCGCCTCGGCGCCGGTGCGGACCTGCCGCCGCTGCTGCTCGACGACGACGAGGCGGTCGCGGTCACCGTCGGGCTCCGCACCGCGACGGGCGGCGCCATCGCGGGGATCGAGGAGGCGTCGCTCCGGGCGCTGGCCAAGCTGGAGCAGGTGCTGCCCTCCCGGCTGCGCCGCCGGGTCGGCGCCCTGCAGGCCTACACGGTGCCCGTGCCCCGCGACGACACGGGACCGACCGTCGACACGGAGGTCCTGACGACGCTCGCCGCCGTCTGCCGCGACCGCGAGCGGCTCCGGTTCGACTACGCGGACCACTCCGGCGCGGCCACCGTGCGCGCCGTCGAGCCGTACCGGCTGGTGAGCTGGGGCCGCCGCTGGTACCTCTTCGCGTGGGACCTGGACCGGGACGACTGGCGGACCTTCCGCGTCGACCGGATGCGGCCGCGCATCCCCACCGGCCCGCGGTTCGCCCCGCGGGAGCTGCCCGACGACGTCGCGGCGTACGTGTCGAGCCGGGTCTCCGCCGCCGCCTGGCGATACCGGGCGCGGGTCACCGTGCACGCCCCTGCCGACGTGGTGGGCGAGCGGATCAGCCCGGCGGTGGGCGTCGTCGAACGCGTCGACGAGCACACGTGCGTGCTGGACACCGGGGCCGACACCGTGGAGACGCTCGGCGCGTACCTGGGACTGCTCGACGCGGACTTCGACGTCACCGGACCGCCGGAGCTCGTCGCACACCTCCGCCGTCTGACCGCGCGCTACGCGCGGTCGACCCCGCCCACCCCCGACCGGTGAGTGCCGGACACGTGCCCCCACGCTTCGCGTACCCCGTTCTCGTGCGCCCGCTCCGGCTCGTCGACCGAGGCTGTGGTCATCGGGTCGCCGACCACCTCGGCGACCTTGGGCAGGGCTGTCTGGACGGGGCCCTCTACGCACCCGCGGAGGCGGCTGAGCGTGGGCTGAGCGGGTGAAATCTTCGGGCCTCGGACGACCGCCGCGTGCCGCGCGGGAGGGCGGGGCGGGAGGCGACGGCCGACCGGTCAGCCCTCGCGAGGCCCGGGATCCCGGGCCTGCGGGACCTGTCGCCCGGCCGGCGAGGCCGCTCGCCGGTATCCGCTACCGCAGGTCCTGGGCGGTCCGGGCGGTGGTTTCGGCGGGCACATATCACGGGCACCTGAATAAGATCCGCGCGGCTCACCTCTCCCCTCGAAAGGGTCCCCATGCGCATCCTGTCCAAGCTCGCGGTCACGACGGTGGCGGCGGCCTCGCTCCTGCTCGGCACCGCCGTCGCTCCGGCGACCGCAGCCACCGCCCCGGCGATCGACGTGACCTCGATCAAGGTCACGCCCTCCAACGGCAGCACCGGGACCAACTCCGCGACGAAGTACTACGACGTCCACACGAGCGTGAAGCTCGGCAACCTCAGCGGCTACGGCACGTACTGGTGGGCCGACATCTCCGCCGACGTCTACCGCGGCAGCACCCGCGTCGCCAAGAACCTCGACCTGGGCTCGGTCGCCTCGCAGAACTACAAGAGCCTGGACACCTACATCGCCGCGAAGTCGTCCTGGGGCCGCGGCACCTTCACGGTGAAGAACGTGCGCGTGGTGGTCGACACCGACTACAACTCGACCACGCCGGACGTCACGCTCAAGGACACCTCGTACTCCCGCGGCACCTTCATGATGAAGTCCGCGATCGACGGCAAGCTCAAGTACGGCAACGTCATCCAGGTGACCTCGAGCGGCAGCCACAAGACCGTCAAGATCGGCCTGAAGAGGTACACCCCGTCCGGCTGGCACTCGTACTCGTACGCCAAGGTGAAGGTGCAGTACAAGAACTCCACCGGCTGGCACACGCGCAAGACGATCACCCTGGACAAGTACGGCCTGAAGACCTACAAGTTCACGGCCTCTCACAAGTACAACTACCGTGTCACGATCGCCCCGACCACGACCAACGGGGGCGGCACGACCACCGCGACCCCGAAGGTCTGACGCGTCGCACCACTGCAGCAAGGGCCTCCGGCCCGGGGACGTCCCTCCCACGCCCCCGGGCCGGAGGCCCTTCTCGCACCCGAGATCAGCGCCTCCGCGCGACGCGTCCGTCAACTCCCGGTCAGGTTCTCCTGGCGGGATCCTCCGCGCCGAGGAGCCTCGCTGCGGCCGGCGCTCCACGCCGCGTCCCGCCGCCCGCTCCTCTGACGGACCCCGCCCCCTGCGTGCCTACCGCGCCGGGATGCGGACCCCTGCCGACCGGAGCCGGTTCTCGACCAGGGCGACGCCCTGCGCCACGGCCGTGCCCTCGACCTCGCCGTGGTGGGCGATCAGCTCGTACCGGGCTGCGGCGTCGCTGCGGGCCCGCAGGCCGGTCACGATCCGCAGCCGCTCCGGGTGGGCGAGGAGGTGGTCGGCCATCGCGTCGGCGTACTCGGCGACCCGCGGGTCGTCCGGTTCCAGCGCCGTCGTGTCGACGCCACGATGGATCAGGGCGACGAACGCCGGGTCGTCCACAGCCTCGGTCACGTCGGCGACGTAGTCGTCGAACCTCTCCGGGACGAGAGCGCGGGCGAGCACCATGCCCTCGCGCGCGGCGGCCACCTCCGTGGCGGGGAACCCGAGACCGGGCATGCGGTCGAGCAGGGCGACCGCGGCGTCGGGGAGCAGAGCACGGTCGCCGTCGCCGAGCCGGCGCAGCGCCGCCGCCTGCGCGGTCAGCTCCTCGATGCGTGCAGCGAGAGTCCGCTCGACGTCGGCGAGACCTGCCGCGAGCGCGTCCGGGTCGGCGTCGAGCAGGGCGGTGATCTCGGCCAGCGGCACGCCCGCCGCGGCCAGCGCCCGGACCCTGACGAGCCGCAGGAGGTGGGTCGAGTCGTACCGGCGGTAGCCGGAGCGGTCACGCTCGGGCTCCTCGACGAGACCCACCTTGTGATAGTGCCGGACCGTCTTCACCGTGACCCCGGCGAAGGAGGCCGCCTGCCCGATCGTGACTCCGTCCACCATGCACACAGTGTGCCCCGTCGCTGCAGGTCACGGCGCGATGGCTGCGCCCTGGAACACCGCGTCGACAAGGACCTGCTGCACCTTCTGGAACGCGCCCTGCACGGACATCTCGGCGTCGTCCACGCAGTTCAGCGCGGCGGACATGGTGGTGCTGCCGTCCGGCGTGCCGTACATCAGCGTCGCGTACCCGGCCATCCCGCCGTTGTGGGTGACGAGCGTGCGGCCGTCAGCCAGCTCCTGGACGAACACGCCCAGGCCGTATCCCATGTCGGGGATCGGGGTGGGGAAAGGGTCGCACATCTGCGCCACGAGGTCGGCGGGCAGGAGCCGGCCGCCCAGCAGCGCCGAGAAGAACGTCGCGGCGTCGTGAGGGGTGGAGATCATGTCCCCACCCGTCGAGATCCACGACGGGTTGTGCCGCGAGATGTCGACCGTCTGCTCCTGTCCGTCCTCCTCGTACCGGAAGTACGCGCGCGCGTAGGGCTCGGGCAGGTCGGGCGACGCGTCCGGCACGGACGTGCCGGACAGCCCCAGCGGGTCGATGACGAGGCGCCGCATCTCCTCCCCCAGCGCGCGGCCGGTGACGTTCTCGACGATCAACCGGAGGAGCACGTAGTTCGTGTTGGAGTAGCTCCACCTCGTGCCGGGCTCGAAGCGTGCCGTCCTGGCCAGCGCGAACCGCGCGAGGTCCTCCGGCCGGTGCGTCTCGAAGCGTGCCGCGAGCCACTCGCGCGCCGCCGGCCCGTAGTTGCTCGGCATCCCCTGCTCGAAGGCACCGTCGGCGTCCGCGTCGCCGGTGAAGTTGAAGACGCCGCTGGTGTGCTGGAGCAGCATCCGGACCGTGACGCGCGGGTCGAGGTCGAGGCCGGGCAGGTGCGGGGCCGCCGGGTCGTCGAGGCCGAGCCGACCTTCGTGCACGAGCAGCAGGACGAGCGCCGCGGTGAAGGTCTTGGTGTTGCTCCCGATGCGCGTCCGGGTGTCGACCGACGGTGCGGCGGTCCCGTCGAGCGCGGCCCGGCCGGCGCTGGCGGCCCACTCGCCGCTGGTGTCGTGGACGTGCAGGGAGACGCCGAGAATGCGGTCATCCACCAGGTCGTCGAGCACCGTGCGGAGGTGCGGACGGGTGGCGGTCCGGGTGGGGTGGGTGGCGGTCATGGCGTGCTCCTCAGTGTCTCGGTGGCGGCTCCGTGCCGTCTGCGACGAGCGTCCACCCCGCCCCAGGGGCAACCTCAACTGTGATGCCCGTCACACTGCGGTCCGGACCTGGGGCGCACTGACGGGGGTCAGGAGACGAGGTTCAGCAACCGGCTGGCGACGACGGCGGTGACCGTGGTCCAGCCGACGATCGCCACCGCCTGCCAGACGAGCACGCGGGCCTTGCCGACGCCGGACGCCACCAGCATCGAGGCCGTGAAGTGGGTGGGCAGCAGCAGCGGGCCGAGGAGGCTGACGCCGGGGACGCCGTAGCGCTCGTACGCGCGCTGGAACTTCGCCCGGCGGGCGCTGCGTCGGTCGTCCGCCGGCTCGGCCGGGATCGTGGCGTCCTCCGCGGCGCCGGGGCCCACCAGGACGGCGCTGCGCTGCCGGGTCTTCGCGCGACGGCGGCTCACCACCGCGTCGCGGGCGCCGGCGCTGGCCAGGACGACGGCGGTCACGGCGAGGAAGTTGCCGACCATCGCGGCGGCGGCCGCGACGGCGGGGTGGATCCCGCCGAGGATGCCGATGGTCGCGCCGCCCTCCCCCTCGATGAAGGGGATCATGGCCGCGACCGCGACGATCAGCGGCTGGGCGAGGTCGGGGACCTGGGCGACCAGGTCCTGGAACGTGTCGACGAGGTTCACGGTGTGCTCCTGGGTGTCGGGCGTCGTCGGGTCGTCCCCAGTCCACCCGGGGCCGGGAGCACCCGGTAGTGCCCCTCGTCACCGGCTCCTGTGTCGACCGCACGTCTCGGCCATGACATGTGTCATGCGGTGCGGGCGTCGGCGGGACGAGGTGGTGGCGGGTGAGCGACCGCGCCACGATGACGTCATGCCCGCGCCCGCCGTCGTGGAGATCGCGTGCGACGAGTCGGGGTTCTCCGGGACGAACCTGCTGGACCCGGCGTCGCCGGTGATCGCGCACGCGGGGGTGGACCTCACCCGCGAGGAGGCGGCGGCCGTGCTCAGCACGCTGCGGTCGCGGTTCAACCACCGTCGGACGCAGGAGCACAAGGCCAGCCTGCTCCTGCGGCCGGGGCAGCCGGAGGCGGTGGCGTGGTTCCTGGCGGAGCTGGCGGGCCGCTCGACGGTGCACGTCGTCGACAAGCGCGACCACGTCGCGGGGCGGGTGCTCGATCTGCTCACGGGCGAGCCGTCGTACCTCGACGGGTCGCGCCTCGGCCGCGACCACGGCCGCGCGGTCGCGGTCCTGCGAGGCCGGGGCGACGTCCTCGCCGCGTTCGTCGCGATGACGCACCTCAAGCACCGGCGCCGGCCGGACCCTGCTGCCGTCGGCCGGTTCGTCGCCCTCGTCCCGGGCGTCGTGGCCGACGGCGTGCCGGAGCTGGCCGGCCTGACCCGGCGGGACGTCGTGGCTGTCCTGGACCGGCTGCTCGACGGCGACCCCGCCGTCCCGCCGCCGCTCGAGCCGCTGGTGCCGGCCCTGGCGGAGACGGTGCTGCGATGGAGCGACGGCCACCGGTCGGTCGTCGTCGTGCACGACGAGCAGAGCGCGCTCACGCGGCAGCGGACCGCCGTCCTGGCCGCGAGCCTCGCCGCCGCGGTGTCGCCCGATCCTCCGCCCCTCCTCGCGGTGCGGCAGGTGGACTCCCGCCACGATCCGCGCGTGCAGGTCGCCGACCTCCTGGCCGGGTGGGCTCGGAGCTCTGCGGAGCCCGTGGCCTGACGCCCGGCAGCGCCGGCGACGGTCGCCGAATCGACCACCGGGTGAAATTGGGGGTTGCGCTCCGGGAAACCGGTCCCCTACGGTCAAGAAACCGGTTGCTGTGATCTGTTCGTAACCAATGAGGGTTGCGGACAGCGGTCGTACCGCCCAGCGGAGCGGCCTCGGCACCGGCTGCACGTCCCGCGTTCGACGACGAAGGTGAGGCAGCAACGATGAGACGGCAAGCAGCGCGACGACTCCTGGCGGCGGGGGTGACGACGTCCCTGGCCGCCGCGATCGGAGTGACCGCCCTGACGCTCCCCGGCGCTCAGGCGGCAGAGACCGGCCCGACCGGGTTCGCCACCCAGAACGGTGGCACGACGGGCGGCTCCGGCGGCGCTGTCGTGAAGGCGACGACCGGCACCCAGATCCACGAGGCGTTGTGCGGCCGCGCCTCGGAGGACACCCCGATCACCATCCAGGTCGAGGGCACGATCAACCACGGCAACACGAGCAAGGTCTCGGGAGACAGCTGCAACACCGCGGACGGCGTGATCGAGCTGAAGCAGATCAGCAACGTCACGCTCGTCGGGGTGGGCAGCGGCGCCACGTTCGACCAGGTGGGCATCCACATCCGCGAGGCCAGCAACATCATCATCCAGAACGTCACGGTCAAGAACGTCAAGAAGTCGGGCTCCCCGACGTCCAACGGCGGCGACGCGATCGGCATGGAGTCCGGCGTCTCGAACGTGTGGGCCGACCACGTGACGCTCGAGGCCTCGGGCGGTGAGTCCGAGGGCTACGACGGCCTCTTCGACATGAAGGGCGACACGAAGTACGTGACGCTCTCCTACAGCATCCTCCGCGGCTCCGGCCGCGGCGGCCTCGTCGGCTCGGGCGACAGCGACCTGGGCAACGGGCCGGTCACCTACCACCACAACCTCTACGAGAACATCGACTCGCGCCTCCCCCTGCTGCGCGGGGCGACGGCCCACATCTACAACAACCACTACGTCGACATCCACGAGTCGGGCATCAACGCGCGCGCCGGCGGCAAGGCGAAGGTCGACAGCAACTACTTCCAGGACTCGAAGGACGTGCTCGGCACGTTCTACACCGACCTGCCGGGCTACTGGCAGGTCGCGGGGAACACCTTCGACAACGTCACGTGGTCGGCGCCGGGTGAGGACAACAACCCCGCCGGCCCGAACCCGACGTCCACGACGACGGTCAGCATCCCCTACGACTACTCGCTCGACGACGCCGGCTGCGTGCCGGACGTCGTCGCCGCGACCGCGGGGGCGAACAAGGGCCTGAAGGTGTCCGACGGCTCGTGCGAGGCGACGACGCCGGACCCGACCGACCCGCCGACCGGCGAGCCCACGGACCCGCCGACCGGCGAGCCGACCGACCCGCCGACGGAGGAGCCGAGCGGGACCAACCTCAGCCTGGGCGCCGGCGCGGACGGGTCGACCAAGGCGTCGGGCAGCAGCTTCGGCAACGTGACCGACGGCAACCTGAGCACCTTCTGGTCGCCGACGAGCACCACGGGCCGCGTGTCCGTCAAGTGGGCCACCCCGCAGACGGTGGCACAGGCCAAGGTCGTCGAGGCGGCCGGCTCCGAGGGCACGATCACCGCGTTCCGCATCGTCAACCACGACAACGGCGCCGTCCTCGCGACCGGCAGCCGCGCGGGCGTCGTCAACCTGCCCACGACCACGCTGAGCAAGCTCGACCTCGAGATCACCGGTGCCTCCGGCACGCCGAAGGTGGTCGAGCTCGAGACGTACGCCGGCCAGGGCTCCACGGACCCGACGGACCCCACGGACCCGACGGACCCCACGGACCCGCCGACCCCGAGCGGTGAGGTCATCTACGCCGCGCCCGACGGCTCGGCCGGCGCGGCCGGCACCGAGGCGGACCCGACGACGGTCGCCGCGGCGATCGCCGCCGTCGAGCCGGGCGGGGCGATCTACCTGCGCGGCGGCCAGTACGACCTGGCCGACACGCTCACGATCGAGCCGGGCAACGACGGGACGTCGTCGGAGCGCACGCTGCTGTCGGCGTACCCGGGCGAGAAGCCGGTGCTCGACTTCTCCGCCCAGGCCGAGGACTCCGCCAACCGCGGCCTCGCCATCGGCGGCAACTTCTGGCACGTGTACGGGATCACCGTGCAGAACTCGGGCGACAACGGCATCCTGCTCGGCGGCGACGACAACGTGATCGAGCGCGTCGTCACCCGCGGGAACGCGGACACGGGCCTGCAGATCGCCCGCCTGGTCGCCGGTGCGCCGAAGGAGGAGTGGCCGTCGGACAACCTCGTGCTCAGCTCGGAGTCCTACGACAACGTCGACTCCGACGGCGAGGACGCGGACGGCTTCGCGGCCAAGCTGACGGTGGGCGAGGGCAACGTGTTCCGCGACTGCGTGGCGCACAACAACATCGACGACGGATGGGACCTGTACGCCAAGACCGACACGGGCCCCATCGGCGTGGTGACCATCGAGGACTCGCTCTCCTACGAGAACGGCACCCTGTCGGACGGCTCGCAGGCCGGCAGCGGTGACCGCAACGGCTACAAGCTGGGCGGCGAGGACATCCCCGTCGACCACGTGATCACGGGCAGCATCGCCTATGAGAACGGCAAGCACGGTCTCACGTACAACAGCAACCCGGGCTCGATCACGGTCTCGGACAACGTGAGCATCGGCAACGAGGAGCGCAACTTCAACTTCGACGAGGGCAGCCACCGGTTCAGCGGCAACGTGTCGTGCGACAGCGGCTCGAACGACCGGATCGTCGGCAGCGACGACGGCACCAACCAGTTCTGGTCCGGCTCCAACGGCTCCGCGTGCGGCGCCTACGCCGGCGACCTCGACTGGTCCTTCGCCGCGGACGGCTCGCTGGAGGTGACCTTCGGCTGAGCCGATCCGCCCCTGACGGCGCGCCCTGCGCGGGCGCGCCGTCACCCCGACCCCGGCCGGCCCGTCGACCCCTCCGACGGGCCGGCCGGCCCGTGCCGCGGGCGTCCGCTCTGCGCACACCCGCGGCGGACCCGTGGCATCCTGGCCACGTCCGTGACGTCGAGGCCAGGAGACAGCAGATGAGCGCCGGTGCGGGCGGCCGCAGCAGGCCGTCGATCCTGGGGTCGATGGACGTCCCCGAGAGCATCCGCGCCCGCGTCCTGGTGACGCTCCGCGAGGCGATGGTGGCCGGCGAGCTCGAGCCCGGGGCCATCTACTCGGCCCCGGCCCTCGCCCAGCGGCTCGGTGTCTCGGCCACCCCGGTGCGCGAGGCGATGATGGAGCTCACCCGCGAAGGGCTGGTCGAGACGCTGCGGCACCGCGGCTACCGCGTCGTCGAGCTGGGCGACGTCGCGCTCGAGGAGATCCTGCAGATCCGCGAGCTCATCGAGGCGCCGACGGTGGCGCGCGTCGCGACCCTGGCGACCGCCGCCCAGGTGCGGGCCCTGCGCCCCCTCGCGGACCGCATCGACGCGACGGCGGCCGCCGGCGAGCTGCAGGAGTTCGTCGCGGCGGACACGGCGTTCCACACCGAG
This sequence comes from Isoptericola sp. NPDC056618, assembly GCF_042792715.1. Taxonomy (NCBI): domain Bacteria; kingdom Bacillati; phylum Actinomycetota; class Actinomycetes; order Micrococcales; family Promicromonosporaceae; genus Isoptericola; species Isoptericola sp. NPDC056618. The sequence goes on from NZ_JBHTVZ010000001.1 coordinate 414,441, forward strand.
GTGCTCGCGCTCGCGGGGAACGAGCGGCTGGTCGAGGAGGTGCGCCGGCTGCGCGGCATGTCGCGGCTGCTCGGGCTGCAGGGCCTGCACGAGGAGGGCCGGCTCGTGGCCACGATCCGGGAGCACCACGAGCTGCTCGACCTGCTCGAGGCCGGCGACGCGGCGGGCGCGGAAGCGTGGATGCGGCGTCACCTGCAGCATGTGCGCGACGTCTGGTCGGGGCAGGGCACCGGCGCCGCGTCACGGTCGACGGCGGGCTCTGCCGACGGCGCCGCCGACGCCGGCTGACGCGGGTCCGCCCTGCTCACGACGCGGATGTCCCTTGCGCTGGCGTCGGGTGCAATTGTACGTTGCACGCCAATCGAGGCCTCCGACGTGGCGGGCCGGACGGGAGCAGGCGCGTGACTTCGCAGCAGTCCACGGTCGGGAAGCCGGCCACCAACCTCCGGGTGCTGGTCGGCAGCCTCTCCGGCAGCGCGATCGAGTGGTTCGACTTCTTCCTCTACGCCACCGCGGCGGCGCTCATCTTCGACAAGCAGTTCTTCCCGACGGACGACCCGGCGATCTCGCTGATGCTGTCGTACCTGTCGCTGTCGCTGACGTTCTTCATCCGCCCGTTCGGCGGGATCGTCTTCTCCCACATCGGCGACAAGATCGGGCGCAAGAAGACGCTGGTCATCACGCTCTCCCTCATGGGCGGCGCGACGATCGCGATCGGGCTGCTGCCCACGTACGCGCAGGTCGGCGTCCTCGCCCCGGTGCTGCTCATCCTCTGCCGCATCGTCCAGGGCCTCGCCATCGGCGGCGAGTGGGGCGGCGCGCTGCTGCTCGCCTACGAGTACGCGCCGACGAACCGCCGCGGCTTCTTCGGCTCCGTGCCGCAGACCGGCGTCACGATCGGCATGCTGCTGTCGACGATCGCGTTCGCACTCGTCAGCTCGCTGCCCACCGGGGCGTTCGAGTCCTGGGGCTGGCGCCTGCCGTTCATCGCCTCGGTGGTGCTGGTGTTCGTGGGCCTGTGGATCCGCAAGGGCCTCGCCGAGACCCCCGCCTTCCGTGAGGCCAAGGAGAGCGGCGACGTGGCCAAGCTCCCGATCAAGGACACGCTGCGCGACCACTGGCGCTCGGTGCTCGTCGCCGTCGGGGCCAAGGTCGTCGAGACCGGCCCGTTCTACATCTTCGCCACGTTCGTCGTGAGCTACGCGACCGGGACCCTCGGCATGCAGCAGTCCGTGGTGCTCAACGCCGTGAGCGCCGCGGCGCTCGTCAGCACCCTCGCGATCCTCGCGATGGGCCGACTCTCCGACCGGCTGGGCCGCCCCGCGGTCTTCCTCGGCGGCACCGTGCTCATCGCCCTCTTCGCGGCGCCGTTCTTCCTGCTGCTCGACCTGCGCGTCGACTGGGCCGTCTACGCCGCCGTCGTCCTCGGCCTGGGCATCGTGTGGCCGCCCGTCACGGCGACCCTCGGCACGCTCATGTCCGAGACCTTCACCACCCGCGTCCGGTACACCGGCGTCACGCTCGGCTACCAGATCGGCGCCGCACTGGCCGGCGGCACCGCTCCCCTCCTGGCGACCTGGCTGCTCTCGCGGTTCGACGGTGCCTGGTGGCCGATCGCCGTCTACATGGTGGGCCTCGCGGTCGTCGCGCTCGTCGCGGTCTCCCTCTCGGGCCGGGTGGTGCGCCTCGAGCGGGCGCGGATCGCGGAGCGCGAGGCGCGCGAGGCGGTGGCCGCGTGACCGGCCTGCCGTTCGTCGACGCCGCAGAGTTGCGCCGCCGGGTCGCGCCCGACGACGCCCGCCGGCTGGTCGAGCGCGCGCTGGCCGACGGGTTCGACCCGGCCGACGACCCGGCACGGTCGTCGGTGTCCGCCGGCGGGGGTCACCTGCTGCTCATGCCGTCGGTGCTCGGCGACTGGGCCGGGGTGAAGATCGCGTCCGTGGCGCCGGACAACCCGGCGCGCGGCCTGCCCCGCATCCAGGCGACCTACCTGCTGCTCGACGCCGCCACGCTCACCCCGCGGCTGCAGATCGACGGGTCGGCGCTCACCGAGCTGCGGACGCCCGCGACCTCGGCGGTCGCGGCGGACCACCTCGCCGCGGCGGACGCGCGACGCCTGGTCGTCGTCGGCACCGGGCCGCAGGCCGTGGAGCACGCGGTGGCGATGGCGGCGGTCCGCGACCTCGACGACGTCGCGCTCGTCGGCCGCGACCCGGGGCGGCTGGCGGCGGCCGTCGAGGCGGTGGTCGCGCGCGGCCTGCCGGCCCGCGCGGGGAGCACGGCCGACGTCGCCGACGCCGACCTCGTGGTGTGCGCGACGTCGGCGGGCGAGCCGCTCTTCGACGGCGCCCTGGTGCGCGACGGCGCGTGCGTCGTGGCCATCGGCTCGCACGAGCCCGACCGTCGCGAGCTCGACGCCGGGCTCATGGGGCGGGCGCTCGTGGTCGTCGAGGACCGTGCGACCGCGATGCGCGAGTGCGGCGACGTCGTCCTCGCCGTCCACGAGGGCGCCCTGCGTGTCGACGACCTCGTGCCGCTCGCCGACATCGTGCGCGGCCACGCCCGGGCCACGGACCGGCCGAACGTCTTCAAGGGCTCCGGCATGTCGTGGCAGGACCTCGCCGTCGCGGTCGGCGTCGCGGAGACGGACGAGGCCTGAGCCGGCGGGCGGTGCTCAGCCGAGGCCGAAGAACGCCGCGGCCTCGGTGAGCACCGTGCCGGCGCGCTCGGTGCCGACGAACCCGTGCTCGGCGCCGGGCAGCTCGACCAGCCGGCAGGGCACGCCGTCTCGGCGGCAGGCGTCGGCGAGCTCCCGCGCCTCGGGGCGCAGCGAGTCCAGCTCTCCCACGGCCACCAGCGTGGGCGGCAGCCCGCGCGCGGAGCGCTGCAGGCGCGGCGCGTCGGTGGGCTCGACGCCGGTCCACGCGCGCATCGCGTACGTGGACAGCTCGCGGCCCGGGCCGCCCGGCAGGTCGTCGTCGTAGGTCTCGAGCGACAGGTCGAGGTTGGGGTTGGTGAGCAGCAGGCCGGCCAGGGGGTCCGCGGTGCGCGCGGCGGCGAGGACGGCGACGGCGCCGCCCGCGGAGTCGCCGTCGAGGTACAGACGGTCGAAGCCCTCGCCGGCGAGCAGGGCGAGCGCGGCCAGCGCGTCCACGACGGCGTCGTCGAGCCTCGCCTCCGGCGCGAGCCGGTAGTCGACGGCGAGCACGACGACGCCGAGCGCCTCGGCGGCCTGCCGGCACCAGCCGTCCTGCAGCTCGAGGTCGCCGAACAGCCCGTACCCGCCGTGCAGGAACACGGCCGCGGCGCCGGGGTGGCGGCGATCGGGCGTGTAGCGGCGCAGCGCGGGGCAGTCGTGCACCGTCGCCGAGTTCGTCACCACACCCGCGAACCGCCGCCGCGGGCGGGCGACGGCGCGCTCGTGGGCGCCGCGTCGGAGCGCCGCGACGTCGGGCGTGCCCTCCTCTGCATGAGTCACGGGACGATCCTCACCCCGCCGGGCCCGTCGGGCCGTCAGGCGCGGAGGGTCCGCGCCACGAGCCGGGCGGCGATGCCGAGGAGCAGCAGCCCGAGGGCCAGCAGCGGCAGGGTGCCGCCGCCGAACCCTGTCTCCGGGAGCTGGCCGCCGGGAGTCTCCGGCTGCTCCGGCGTGGTCGGGCGGGCCGTGTTCGTGAGCGTGACGGCGTTGAGCTCCTCGTCGTCCGTGTGGATCACCACCCAGCCGTCCGCGTCGGGCTCGAGCTCCTGGCCGTCGATCGCCCAGCGCGGCGGGGCCCAACTGCTGCCGTCGACGGCGGGCGGGTCGGCCTCGCGGATCTCGACGGTGGTGCCCAGCGGGACGTCGTCCGCCACGAACGGGTCGCCGAGCACGAGGTCGCCCTCCTGGACCGGGCCGTCGTCCACGCGGTACTCGACCGGGAAGGCCGTGCCGTCGGGCAGGTCGGCGCCCTCGACCAGCTTCTCCACCCGCAGCGTGGTGGTGGGGACGGCGGTGTTCGTCACGGTGAACGCCGTGGTGCCCGCACCCTCGTCGATCGTGAGGCTGCTGCCCGGGGACCAGGTCGGGACGGCCCAGGTCCAGCCGTCGGGCAGCATCGCGTCGGAGGGCGGGTCCTCGGTGACGTGCAGCGTCGTCCCCACCGGGAACTCGCGGTCCGGGCCGAAGGCGGACCCGTCGGCCGGCACGGTGAGCACGCCCTCGTCGGTGCTGCCGTCGGGCAGCGTGGCCGTCCACGGGACGGCGAACCCGTCGCCGCTCACGTCGCCCGGTTCGGCGCCCTCGAGGGCCTTCGAGACCTCGAACGTGCCGTGCTCCACCGTGGCGGAGTTGGTGACGGCGACCTCGGCGGTCTCGCCGTCGCCCACCGTGATCTCGCTCGGTGTGATCGTGGGCTCGCCCCAGTCCCAGCCGGGCAGGTCGGGCAGGTCCGCCTCGTCGAACGTGACGGTGGTGCCGGCGGGGAAGTCGAGCGGCTCGTCGTCGGCGTCCGTCGGGGCGACGGGCTCGCCGTCCGGGGCGAGGGTGGTGGAGCCGCTGGTGGTGGTGCCGTCGACGTAGGTCGCCGTCCACCCCACCGTGAACTCCGTGCCCTCGGGCACGTCCTCGGCGTGCGGGCCGTCGAGCGTCTTCGCCAGCTCGAACGTGCCGGTCGCCACCTGCCCGACGTTGGACACCTCGAGCGCGACGGTCTCGTCACCCGTCAGCTCGATCGGGTAGAAGCCGTCCTCGTCCGGGTCGGTGAGCGGCTCCCCGTTCGCCGTGAGCACCGGGTCCTCCCACGTGATGCCGTCGTCGGCCGTCGGCGCGGGCTCGCGCACCCACACGGTGCTGCCGGCGGGGATGGGCTCGCCGTCGAGCAGCGTGTCGACCGTGACCGGGTCGCCGACGGCGATCTCCCGCTGCCGGCCCTCGCGCGGCCCGCCGGGCGGGTCGAACGTGTACTCGATCGAGAACTGCGGTTGCGGGTCGACCGGGGCGTCCAGGTCGAGCACCTTGACGACGCTGAACGACGCCGTTCCCGACTCCGGCACCAGCAGGTTCGCGAGATCGACGGTGACGGCCTCGCCGCCGCGCTCGATGGTGAACTCCTGACCGGGGCTCCACGTGGGGTCGCCCCAGTCGTAGCCGTCCGGCGCCGCGCCGGCGTCGATCTCCACGAGGCGGATCACGGTGCCCACCGGGAATGTCGTCGGCTCTCCCTCGTCGTCCACCGGGCCCCGCGGCTCGAACGTGCCGTCCGGGCCTGCCACCAGCTCGATGGTGCCGGAGGCCGTGCCCACGCCACCCCCGGGGTACTCCGCCTCCCACCGGACCGTGACGGTGGTCCCCTCGGGCACCGTCGGCGAGTCCTCGGTGCCGTCCGATGCGGTCTTGGCGACCTCGAACGTGCCCTCGGTGCGCTCGGCCGTGTTCGTCACCGTCGCGGCGACGACGCCGTCGCCGTCGGCGGTGATGGTCACGGGGTTCGGGGCGACGGTCGGCGCCTCCCACTCCCAGCCGGGCACGTCGGCCGGCGTCTGCTCCTCGAACGTGATCACGGTGCCGACGGGGAACGTCTGCGTGGTGCCGTCCACTGCCGTCGGGCGCACGGGCGAGCCGTCCGCGGACAGCGCGAGCGTCCCGGACCCGAGCACCTCGCCGTCGGGCGACGTGGCGGTCCAGTCGACCGGGAACGTCGTGCCCTCCGGCAGGTCCTCCGCGGCGATGCCGTCGAGCTCCTTGGACAGCTCGAACGTCCCGAGCGGCTCCCCGCACGGGACGGTGCCGGCGAACAGGAACGAGTGCACCTCGCCGCCCAGCAGGGTCACGTCCTGCCCGACGACCTGGCCGTCGAGGGGCGCCGCGTCCACGGTGACGTTCGCGTTCGGCGCGAAGATCGACCCGTCGATGCGCTCCCCGGTGTGCGCGACGGTCACGTCACCCGTGACCGCGGACAGGTCCCACAGGATGTACGGGGAGTACTGGCCCTGCGGGTCGACGCGGAGGCCGTGCACGTCGGTGGTGCCCGCGGGCACCCGGATGATCAGCGGGTTCGCCCGCCCGGGCGTGGGGCTCCCCGCCGAGAACTGGAGCAGGCTCGCGCCCGCGACGTCCTCGTACGCGACCACGTTGGGCCGGTCGGCCGCGAGCGGCGAGAGCACCTTGCGGTCGCCGTCGTCCTCCGCGACCGTCACGTGGTGGGCGTGCTGGCCGTCGGGATCGGTGATCGTCGCCAGGCACTCGGTGGTGTCGTCGAGGCTGGCGTCCTGGTTCGCCTGCACGTACCCCGCGACGACGTCCTGCGTGTCGCCGGTCTGCTCGGTGAAGATCGACGTGTTGCTGCCCGTCGGGGGCTCCGCGTCGCCGGGGTAGGTCTGCGCCGTCGCGTCGATGAGCGGGGGGTTGGAACCCTGCTCCGACACGCGCACCCAACCCTCGCCCCGGGCCGACGTGTCGTACGGCCCGAGGTCGCGGTCCACCGTCTTGAGGGTGCCGACGTTCTCGGGCGTGGTCGCACCGCGGCTGGTGATGTTGACCTCGCCGACGTTCCGCGTGGTGTCCGGGTCGAACCGGCCGATGAGGAGGCGCGTCGGGTCGCCGTCGACGGTGGGGATCGTGTAGTCGGCGGTGCCCGCGGCCACGTGGATCACGGCCCACTGTGCCACCGTCGTGTCGGTGAGGTTCCGCCCGGCGGCCAGCGAGCCCTCGAGCTCCTGGTTGCCGACGATCGCGTCGCGCTGCGCGTACACGGTGAACCCGCCGGACGAGGAGAACGGGTTGACGTCCCCGTCCGCCGCGGCGGACGCGGGCGGTGCCGTCGCCGTCTGGGCCCCGAGGCCCACCAGCCCGCCCAGCGCGAGCGCGGCGGCCAGCAGGCCGCTCGTCGTCCTGCGCCCGACCGCCGTGCTCGTCCTTCGCATGTGTCGCCCCCGAGACATCACAGACATCGCGTACCTCGCGACACTCTAGGGACCGGCGACCCGGGGCGCAGGATGGTCGCGCTCCCACCTTTCGGGGCTCGTTGAACGGCCGACGAACGCTCGGCGAACATCTTCCGCGACCGCCTCGGACGGCCTCCGGCCTGGCCATACTTCCGCTTGTGCACGACGAGATCACCCGCCTGGCCCGCCACGTCGCCCCCCGCCGGACGGCGCGCGTCGCGTCGGTCGCGGCGCTGGCGCAGCCGGTGCTGGTGGTGGGTTCCACGCTGCCCGTCGGGCAGCTCGAGGTGATCTTCCGGCGTCCGGAGGTGGGCTCGGTCGCGGTGCAGGACGACGCCGCACCCGCCCGCACGGGCATCGTCACGCGGGCCGGCCTCACGGCGGCGCTCACCGGACGCCTCGGCTACGGGCGCGCGGTCCTGGAGCGCCGCCCCACCGGGGCCGTCGCGGACTGGTCGCCCCTCGTCGTCGAGCCCGGCACGGCACTGGCGGACGTCGCGACGCTCGCGATGGCCCGCACCGCGGACCGACGGTACGACGACGTCCTGGTGGGCGGGCCGTCGGGCTGGGGCGCGGCGAGCACCGCCGACGTGATGCGCGCCGTCGTCGCCGAGCTGGCCGAGCGCTCCACCCACGACCCGTTGACCCGCCTGCCGGGGCGCGCCGCCACCTGGTACGCACTGCGGCACCGCTGCGCGCTCGTGCGCGGCGGTGCGACCCGTGTGGTGCTGGTGCTGCTCGACGTGCGGGACATGGCGCGGCTCAACGCCGACCACGGGCAGGACGCCGGCGACGCGGTGCTCGCGGCGCTCGCGGCGCGGATCGGGGCGGCGCTGCCCGCCGGCTGCGAGGTGGGTCGCGTGGAGGGCGACGGCTTCGCCGTCCTGGCGACGTTGCCGGCGATGGACGACATCCAGGCGGCGGCGTCCGCGGACGCCCTGCGGCAGCACCTGCTCGCGCAGCTCGCCGTGCCGTCAGGCGGGCCGGAGGGCGGGCTCGACGGCGTGGCGTGGCCGGCGCTGCACTCGGCCGCCGCGTGGTCGCTGGCAGGTGCCGCCGACACGGACCAGCTCGTGGCCCAGGCGGAGCGGCGCCTGCGGCGGGAGCGCCGCGCGGCGACGCTGGTCTGACGATCGCCCAGGACGACTCCTCCCAGGACGACGCCTCGGCTGCGGCCCCCGGACAGCAAAGAGCCCGCGGGCCGGAGGTCGAACCTCCAGCCGTGCTGGACGAGGGCACGGCACCCGCGGGATCCGGTGGTCGCGAGGAACTCGCTACCCGTCCCGTGCGCCGAACGGTCCGACGAATGATCAGGTCGTCAGGCCGACAGCGCGAAACGCTCAAGGGCGCACGCGACTAGCGCGCGACCACCTCATGGGTCCGAAGAGTCTTCACTTCTCCGATCACCTCCTTTCTCATGTGCCGACGACGCTACGCCCGCCCGGCGAGGGAGGCCAAGGGTTTTCCTCAGGGTGAACTCCGCAGCGCGATCCGACCGGGATCAGGCTCGCCGCAGGTGCGCCCACTCGCCCGGGTAGTCGTCGAGCCACTGGGCGAGCGAGCGCGCGGGCCGGCCGACGAGCCGGCCGACGTCGTCGGAGACGTGCGCCAGCTCGCCCGCGGCGATGGCGGTGTACGACGTGACCCACCCGTCGAGCTCGAACGGCTCCGCCCCGTACCCGGCCCGGGAGACGTACGCCTCCTCCTCGGTCTCGGGGTGGTAGGAGAGGTCGCGGCCGGCGGCGCGGCCGAGCGTGGCCGCGACCTCGTCGAGGGTGAGCGCCTGCGGCCCGGTGACCTCGTAGACGGCGCCGTCGTGCCGGGCGGGCCGCTCGTCGAGGATGACGGCGGTGGCGACGTCCGCCACGTCGTCGTGCGACACGGCCGCCACGCGCCCGTCCGCCGCCGGACCGCGGATCACACCGTCGTGCCCGACGAACGTGCTCAACGCATGGAAGTAGAGGTTGTCGCGCAGCACCGTCCAGCGCAGCCCGGTGCGCGCGGCGACCCCGGCCAGGTGCTGCTCGGTGTGCCAGTGGTCGCGGGCGAACGTGAAGACGGCGTCGGGCCCGGCGCCCGCGAACGACGTGTAGACGAGCCGCTCGACGCCGGCCGCCGCCGCGGTGTCGATCATCGCGGTGTGCTGCGCGACGCGGTCGGGCGCCTCGCGCACGCTCACCAGGAACACGGTGCGCACGCCCTCGAAGGCGGCCCGCATCGCGGTGGTGTCGCGGTAGCCGTCGGCGACGGCGACCTCGCACTCCGGCAGCGCCCGCCCGTCCGACAGCCGCGGGGCGCGCGCCGGGTCGCGCACGACCAGCCGCTGCCGCGCCCCCTCCGCCGCGAGCCGGAACGCCAGTCGTGACCCGAGCCGCCCGCTCGCGCCGGTCACGGCGATCAGCCCGTCCGCCGCCCATCTCGCCATGCCTCACGGTAGGCACGGATCGGAGGCCGGGCTCGGCGAGAGGCGAGAATGGGCCCGTGACCGCCACCCCGTACCGCGTGATGACCGTCTGCACCGGCAACATCTGCCGCTCCCCCATGGCCGAGATCGTGCTGCGCGACCGGCTCGAGGCCGCCGGGCTCGGCGACCGCGTGGTCGTGGACTCCTCGGGCGTGAGCGACGAGGAGCACGGCAACCCGGTGGACGGCCGCGCGCGCCGCACGCTGGCCGCGCACGGCTACCCGACGGGCGACGGCCACCGCGCCCGCCAGGTCAGCTCCGCGGACCTCGCCGACCACGACCTGGTCCTGCCCATGACCGCCCAGCACGCCCGCCGCCTGCGCCGCCTCGCCGACGGTGCAGCGGGCTCCGCAGGCCTCGCCGAGATCCGGTTGTACCGGTCGTTCGATCCCGACGCCCCCGTCGTCGAGCCGGGCGGCGACGAGCACCTCCTGGACGTCGACGACCCCTGGTACGGCGACGAGTCCGGCTTCGAGACCACGCTGGCGGAGGTCGAGGCCGCCGCCGACGGGATCGTCGACCACGTGCGGGCGCGTCTCAGCGCGTGGTCGACTGACCGAACGGCGACGTCTCGCTGATCTTCAGGCGTCGGAACGCGTCGACGAGCCACGACTCCGCGGCGTCGAGCCGTCGTCGGCGCTGCCACAGCAGGTCGACGGACACGATCCAGTCCGTGTGCGGGTACGCCTCCAGGGCGAGCTCGACGAGCCGCCCGCTGCGCAGCTCCTCGCGCACCAGGAGGCGCGGGAGCGTCGCCCAGCCCACGCCCGACCGGGCCAGCGAGATGAGCGCCTCGTAGGAGTCGGCGGTCCAGGTCTGCACGGACTGCAGGTACTCGCTGGTGGGCAGGGCGCGCGCGTGGGCGTCGTACGCGATACGGCGGTGGGCGCGGAGGTCGTCGAACGAGGGCCGCGCGATCTGCGCCAACGGGTGATCGCGGTGCGCGATGTGCGCCATGATCACCTTGCCGAGCTGGTGGAACGCCAGGGTCTCGTCGTAGTCCGGGACGGCGAACGCGACGCCCACGCTCGCCTCGCCGCGCAGCACGGCCGCGGCGGCGTCGCCCTGCGCGGGGTTGCGCAGGCGCACGTCGGTGTGCGGGAAGCGGGCGGCGAACGCGGTCAGGACCGGCTGGATCAGGGCGTGCGGGGCGGCGACGGCGAGGGTGACGCTGGTCGGGACCCCCTCGGCCAGGGCGTCCCCGTGCCGCTCGAACGACACGCTGCGGTCGTACAGCGCCTGGGCCTCCAGCAGCATCGCCTCGCCCGCCGCGGTGAGGGACGGGCGGCGGGTCGAGCGGTCGAACAGCTCCGTGTCGAGCGCGATCTCGAGGTTCGCGATCGCGACGCTCACCGTCGACTGGGAACGCTGCATCGCGCGAGCGGCCGCGGAGAACGAGCCGTGCCGGGCGACGAGGACGAACGCCTCCACCTGGTCGATCGAGAATCTCACGCGCGCAAACTATCGGATCTGTCGATAGAAACTCAGTTCTGCCATCGAAAGCTGCGCCCGTAGTCTCCCGGTCACTGGCAACGAGGCCCATCCCGCCCGAGCAACGACGCCCGGGTCACGAGGAGAGGAGAGCCCCATGACTGTGCAGCTCCGTCCGGGGCGGTCGAACCGCTCGACCGCCACCGGGAACGACCGCCCGACCGACCCCGTCGACGAGATCCTCCCGGCACGGTCGATGATCACGCTCGGCCTGCAGCACGTGCTCGTCATCTACGCCGGCGTGGTGGCCGTGCCGCTCGTGCTGTCCGGCGCCCTCGGGCTGACGTCGTCCCAGACCGTCACCCTCATCAACGCGAACCTGCTGCTCGGGGGCCTCGCGACCCTGGTCCAGACCCTCGGGTTCTGGCGCTTCGGCGCGCGGCTGCCGCTGATCCAGGGCGCGTCGTTCATCGCCCTGTCGCCCATGCTGCTCATCGGCACCGAGTACGGGATGACGGCCGTCGTCGGCTCGTGCCTCGTCGCGGGCGCGCTGGCGATCTGCCTGGCGCCGGTCTTCTCGCGCCTGCTGCGGTACTTCCCCCGCGTCGTGATCGGCTGCCTGATCACGGTGGTGGGGATCTCGCTGATGCCCGCCGCGGCCGGGTGGCTCGGCGGGGGCGAGGGGGCCGACGACTTCGGCGCGCCCCGCCACCTGCTGGTCGGGCTGCTGACGATCGTCGTCACGCTCGTCGTGTACGTGCGGTTCAAGGGCCTGCTGTCCGCCCTCGCGGTGCTCGTCGGTCTCCTCGTCGGGACGGTCGTGGCCGTCGCCGCCGGCATGAGCGACTTCTCCGGCGTCGGCGACGCGGCGTGGTTCGGCGTCTCCGCGCCGCTCGCGTTCGGCGTCCCGACCTTCGAGCCCGTGCCGATCCTCGTCATGACCCTCGCGATGGTCGTCATCATGGCCGAGACCACCGGCAACACACTCGCCATCGGGCGCATGGTGGGCCGGGAGATCACCCCCCGCCGGCTCGGCGACGCCTTCCGCGCCGAGGGGCTGTCCACCATGGCCTCGAGCCTGGCCAACGGGTTCCCGCTCAACGCCTTCAGCCAGAACACGGGGCTGATCGCGATGACCAGGGTCCGCAGCCGCTACGTCGTGGCCGTCGCGGGCGTCATCCTCGTCGCCCTGGGCCTCGTCCCCAAGCTCGGCGCGGTGATCGCGGCCGTGCCGCCGGCGGTGCTGGGCGGCGGGGCGATCGTGATGTTCGGGATGACCACGGCCGCAGGCATCCAGGAGCTCGCGCAGGTGCGGTACCAGGACACGCCGAACGCGCTCATCGTCGCGATCTCCATCAGCGTCGGCGTCCTCCCGATGGCGATGCCGGAGCTGCTGGCCGACGTCCAGGGCCCGCTGCGGATGGTGCTCGAGAGCGGCATCTTCCTCTGCGCGATCGTCGCCGTGCTCATGAACGCCCTGCTCAACCGCCGTGGCGCGGACGACCCGCCCGCCGAGGCGGCGCCGTCCACGGACCCTGCCACCGACGCGGCCACCGACTCTGCCGCCCGCCCCGTCCCCACCCTGAGGAGCGCCTGATGACCGACCTGCCGACCGACACCGACCTCTCCCTGCTGCGCGAGGCGATCGCGCTCTCCGCCGACGCGAAGGCGCGAGGACGCCACCCGTTCGCGGCGCTGGTCGCCACCGCCGACGGGCGGGTCGTGTCCCGCCGGGGGAACAACTCGATGCCGCCGGAGGGCGACCCCACCCAGCACGCCGAGCTCACGGCCGCGGCGGAGGCGGCCCGGGCGCTCTCGCCCGAGGAGCTGGCGGGCGCCACCCTCTACACCAGCGCGGAACCGTGCGTCATGTGCACCGGCGCCGTGTACTGGTGCGGCATCGGCCGCGTCGTCTACGCGCTCTCCGAGACGCGGCTGCTCGACCTCACCGGCGACGACCCGGAGAACCCGACCTTCGCCCTGCCGTGCCGCGACGTCGTCGCGCACGGGCAGCGGGAGATCGAGATCGTCGGCCCGCTCCTCGAGGACGAGGCCGCGGCCCCGCACGTCGGGTTCTGGACGCGCCGGTCGGACGCCGGGGCAGCCTGACCGGCCGCCGTCGTCGCACCGCCGTGGCCCGTCCGGGAATCCCGGGGCGGGCCACGGCCTCGCGGTGGAAGGATCGCCCCATGACGACACCGCCTGCCCCCCTCACCGTCCGCCGTGCCCGGGAGGACGAGTGGCGCGAGACCCGCGACCTGCGCCTGGCGGCGCTCCAGGACCCGGCGGCCCCGGTGGCGTTCCTCGAGACGCACGAGGTCGCGGCCGCGCGGCCGGACGCGTTCTGGCAGGAGCGGGCGCGCGGCAACGCGACGAGCGACGCGGTGGCGGCGTTCGTCGCCGTCGACGCCGCCGGGCGCTGGGTCGGCACGACGACCGGCCTGGTCGAGGAGCCGGGCGCGACCGACGTCCTGGGCGGGCCGGTCACGCAGCGGCAGGTGCACCTGGTGGGAGTGTTCGTGCGGCCTGAGCACCGCGGCGCCGGCCTGCTGGCGCGGCTGTTCGACGGTGCCCAGGACTGGGCGCGGAGCCGCGGCGTCGAGCGGGCGCGACTGTGCGTGCACGTCGACAACCCGCGCGCCCAGGCCGCCTACCGCAAGCTCGGGTTCACGCCGTCGGGCGAACGCTTCGTCCTCGATCAGGGCGAGGAGGTCGAGCTGGTGCGGGCGCTGTGACCGCCCGCCGCGTCGGGCGGCCGCGGCCGAACGTGCGGCGCCACCAGGCGGCCACGCCGTGCGGTTCCGGCTCGGCCGTCGGCGACACGGCGGGCACGTAGGCGCCGACCCAGCGGGAGATCTCGCGCCAGACGACGTCCCGGACGGCGGGGGCGGAGAGCGTGACGTCGTGCATGGCGCCGTCGATGCGCACCAGCGTGACGAGGCTGCCCAGCGCGGGCACCCGGCGCGCGACGCCGCCCACCTCGAGCACCGAGTCGGTGGTCATCATCTCGGGGCTCCACCGCACGGGCGCCGTCGAGCGGGCGGACAGCAGCACCAGCACCGGGATGTCGATACCGAGCCCCCGGGACACGCGCTCCTGCCCCTGGAAGATCGCGGACAGCCACGCCGGGGTCGTGCGCCAGCCCATGTCGGGCCGCCAGGCCGGGTCGATGTCCCATGCGCCGTCGAACCGCCGCGAGACGCTGCGGGTGTAGAACCCGAGGTCCACGTTCACCAGGTGGCTGCGCGGCGCGAGCGCGGCCTGGGCGCGCAGGCCCGGCTCCAGCATCCAGCGGCCCACGCTGCGGGTCTGGAACTCGAGCCACGGGCTGTTGAGCACCAGCGCGTCCGCGCGGCCCGGACGGTGCGACACCCACAGGCTGAGCACCAGCCCGCCCGTCGAGTGGCCCATGAGCACCAGTCGACGGCCCGACGACGACTTCGGGCCGTGGCCGAGCACGGCCAGCGCGGCCTCGATGTCCTCGTCGTACGTCGCCAGCGCGGTGACGAAGCCCGGCGTCTGGTGCTCGCGCAGGCTGCGGCCGTACTTGCGCAGGTCGAGGGCGTAGAACCGCGCGCCCTGCCGCTCCCAGAACGCCGCGAGGTGGGTCTGGAAGAAGTAGTCCACCCAGCCGTGCACGTACAGGACGTCGATGCCGGCGTCCCGCCCGGGCGTCGCGACGCCCGGGTCGACGGCCCTCCGTACCAGCGTCGCGACGACGTCGCCCTCGAAGTCCGGCTCCAGCGGCAGGGTCAGCCGCTCGAAGCCGGGCAGCGCGTCGGGCTCCCACGCGCTGCTCGTGCCGGCCTGCTCCACGACCCGAAGGTATGGAACTCGGCACGCCCGCGCGACCGGGCCGTGCCGGACGACCGGCTACACCACGAGCCAGAGCAGCCAGGTGAAGACCAGTCCGAGGACGGCGATGATCGTCTCCATCACCGTCCAGGTCTTCAGCGTCTGGCCGACGGTCATGCCGAAGTACTCCTTGACCAGCCAGAACCCGGCGTCGTTGACGTGCGACAGGATGAGCGAGCCGGCGCCGATGGCCAGCACGAGGAGCGCGAGGTGCGTCGGCGTCAGGCCTGTGGCGAGCGGCGCGACGATGCCCGACGCGGTGACGATCGCGACCGTCGCGGACCCGGTCGCGATCCGCACCAGCACGGCGATCAGCCAGCCGAGCAGCAGGATGGACAGGCTCATCGCGACGGCGGCCTTGCCGATGGCGATACCCGTGCCGCCCTCGACCAGCACGGCCTTGAAGCCGCCGCCGGCACCGACGATCATCGTGGCGCTCGCGATGGGCTTGAGGCTCTCCGTCATCTTCGAGCCGAGGGTGCCGAGCGCGAACCCGACGCTGGTGCCGAACGTGATCATCGCGAGCAGGACGGCGATGAGCAGCGCCACCAGCGGCTCGCCGATGAACGACACGAACGGGAAGAACCACGAGTCCGGGCTGGCCCAGACCTCGACGCCCGCGCGCACCAGCATGAGGATCACCGGGCTGAGGATGGTCACCAGGGTGAGCACGAAGGTGGGGTTGCGGGTCTTGACCGTGCCCGGCTCTCCGGAGCCGCCCGCCTCCTCGGCGACGATGCCCCCGCCACCGCCCTGCGCGCCGATCGGCACCAGCTTCGCGGCGAACCGGCCCCACACCGGGCCGGCGATGATCACGGTGGGCACGGCGATGAGCAGACCGAGCGCCATGGTGATGCCGACGTCGGCGCCGAGGTTGCCGATGGCGGCCAGCGGCCCGGGGTGCGGCGGCACGAAACCGTGCAGCACCGACAGCCCGGCCAGCGCCGGCATGGCCAGCAGCATCGCCGGCAGGCCCGAGCGCCGGACGGCCAGCATGATCACCGGGATCAGGAGGACGAGCCCGACCTCGAAGAACATCGGGATGCCGATGAGGAACGCGATGAGCGCCATCCGCCACGGCAGGCTCCCGGTGCTGCCGCGGAAGATCTTGTCGACGATCTCGTCCGCTCCCCCGGAGTCGGCGAGCAGCTTGCCGAGCATGGCGCCCAGCACCACCAGCACGCCGACGGTGCCCAGCACGTCCCCGACGCCGGTCTCGAACACCCCGGCGACGTCGCCGAGCGGGATGCCGGACCCGATCGCCACGAACAGGGACCCGATGGTCAGGGCCAGGAAGCCGTGCATCTTGAGCATCGTGATGAGGAGCACCACCACGGCGATGCCGATGGCGGTGACCACCAGCACCTGCGTGTCGTGCTCCGACCACGGCTGGTTGATCAGCTCGAGCGTGTCGTCGTCGTCCCCCGCGGCCTGCAGCAGTGCGTGCATCGGGTTCCTCCTGTCTCAGCGGGTGCCGCTCCCGGTGCGTCGCAGCGCGCGGCCGGGGAGGGCGTCGGTGCGTGCGCCGTCGTCGATGACGGCGACGCCGTCGACCAGGACCAGGTCGATGCCCCTCGCCTGCTGGCGCGGGTCCTCGAAGGTGGCGGTGTCCTGGACGGTGTCGGGGTCGAGCAGCACGAGGTCGGCGGCGTGGCCGGGGCGGACGAGGCCGCGGTCGACCAGCCTCAGCCGCGCCGCGGGGCGGCCCGTGAGGTGGTGCACGCAGTCCTCGAGCGTGAGGACGCCGAGCTCGCGCACGTACCGCGCAAGGTAGCGCGGGAACGTGCCCCACGCGCGCGGGTGCGGGCGGCCGCCCACGAGGATCGCGTCCGAGCCGCCGGTGTGGGTGCGGTGCCGCATGATCGCGCGCACGTTCTCCTCGTGGCCCACGTGCTGCAGGATCGTCGTGCCGAGCCGGTCGGCGATCAGCTGCTCCACGAACACGTCGCCCGGCGCGCGGCCCTCGTCGCGGGCGATCGCCTCCACGGTGCGGCCCACGCGGTCGGCCAGCGCGGGGTTCTGCACGCCGCTGATCTCGATGGTGTCCCACTCCGCGACGCAGCCGTGGCAGCCGTCGGTGCCGACGTGCTCCAGCTCGTACAGGATGCGACCGCGGTCCGCGGGGTCGGCCAGCCGCGCGAGCAGCGCGTCCGTGCCGCCCGAGAACGACCAGCTCGGCAGGATCGCGCTGAGCGTCGTCGAGCCCGGCAGGTAGGGGTACGTGTCGAGCGTGATGTCGACGCCGTCACCCAGCGCCGCGTCGATCAGGGCGAGCAGCTCGCCCGCGCGGCCCTTGTTGGGGGCGAAGTTCATCGTCGCGTGCGTGAGGTGCAGCGCGCAGCCCGTGTCGCGGGCCAGGTCGATCATCTCGGCGTACGCCTCGAGCGCGCCCTTGCCGTACGACCGGTGGTGGGGGCTGTAGTAGCCGTCGTGCGCGGCGACGACGCGCAGCAGCGCGGCGAGCTCGTCGTCGTCGGCGTACATGCCCGGCGTGTACGTGAGGCCGCTGCTCATGCCCAGCGCGCCCTCCCGCATCCCCTGGGCGAGCAGCTCGCCCATCCGGGCGACCTCCGCGGGCGTCGCCGGGCGCTCGTCCGGCCCGACGACGAGGTGCCGCAGCGTGCCCTGCGGCACCAGGTAGGCGGCGTGGCACGCGATCCCGCGGTCCAGTCGGTCGAGGTAGCCGGCCACGGACTCCCAGTCCCAGGCGAAGCCCGGCGGGTCGTCGTTCCAGCCCGCGATCTGGGCGCGGACGGCGGTGCGCGTGCGCTCGTCCACGGGCGCGAAGGACAGGCCGTCCTGGCCCAGCACCTCCAGCGTGACGCCCTGGCTCACCTTCGCCGTGTGGTCCGGGTTCGCGAGGATCTGCACGTCGGAGTGCGCGTGCATGTCGATGAAGCCGGGCGTCAGCGCGCGGCCCCCGGCGTCCACCGTGCGGTGCGCGCCCGCCGCACGGGCGTCGGAGCGGCGGTCGTCGACGGCCGTGATGCGCCCGTCGGCCACGGCGACGTCGGCGACGACGCCCGGTGCGCCCGTGCCGTCGAGCACCAGCGCGTCGCGGATCAGCAGGTCGGCGGCCATGCCCCTGCCCCTCAGAACCAGGTCCGGACGAGGTCGACGACGACCGGGTCGGCCGCGTCGGCGTCGTCCACCACCGGCACGAGCGTCCACTTGTCCATCGCCGTGCAGGGGTGCGACAGGCCCAGCCGCAGCTCGTCGCCGATGCGCAGGTCGACGTCGGCCGTGGCGTCCCAGCGCAGGAAGCCGTGCTGGTCGTTGAGGGCGGTGACCTGGACGCCGGTCACCGGGTCCGGCGCATCGCCGTCCGTGCGCGGGCGGCGCAGCTGTACCTCGGGCAGTCCCTCGTCGAACGGCAGGTCGCGCTTGCCGGCGTCGAACAGCGCGAGGCCCGGCTCGGGCTGCGAGCTCACGCGCACCCACCCGTGCATCGCGCTGCGGAACCCCGGCCCTCCGCTGCGCGGCTCCTCGCCCAGCGGGGAGATGTGCCGGTAGAAGCCGTCGTCGTGCACGACGTAGGCACCGCTGCGCAGGACCACGCGCGTGCCCGCCGCGACCAGCGGCGCCATGACCTCGTCGACGACGTCGAAGTACGCGCTGCCGCCCGCCGTCACGACGGGCACCTCCACCTCGTAGCGGCCGTCGGCCGCGAGGCGCTCGTGCACCTCGACCATGTCGCGCAGGTAGCCGCGCACCACGTCCCGGCTGTGGGCGTCGGAGTCGTGCGCCAGCGCGCCCTCGTACCCGCCGACGCCGGCCAGGCGCAGGTGCGGGGACGCGACCACGCGCTCCGCCGCCGCCAGCGCCGTGTCCAGGTCGCGGGCGCCCGTGCGGCCGCCGGCGCCGCCGCGCTCGACGAGCACGTCGATCGGCGGGCGCGAGCCCGAGGCCTCGACGTGCGCCGCCAGCGCGTCGTGCATGAGGTCCACCGTGACCGGCGAGTCCGCCCAGACCAGCACCCGCAGGTCCCGGTCGGCGGCCAGCTCGTCCGTGATCCAGCGCAGCGCGAGCGGCGAGATCACGGTGTTCGCGACCATCACGCGGCTCACGCCGAACTCGAGGGCCACGCCCAGCTGGAACGGGTTCGCGACCGTGATCGCCCACGCCCCGGCGTCGACCTGCTCGGCCCACAGCTGCGGCGCCATCGTCGTCTTGCCGTGCGGGGCGAGGTCGAGGCCGCGCTCCGCGCACCAGTCGGCCATCACGCGCAGGTTGGTGTCGAGCGCGGACCGGGACAGCGTGAGCAGCGGGGTCGGCAGCTGCGACAGGCGGGGACGGCGCTCGCGGACCTCCGCGACGGTCAGCCCCCACAGCTCGGGCGGGATCGCCTTGTGCCGCCAGCCGACGCGCTCGACCTCCCGGGCGGCCACCTTCTCGCGGTCGATCCGACAGGTCTCCTCGGCTCCGGTACCGTCCATCGTCAGGCCCTCCTCGTTCCCCCGTCGACGGTGCGACGATGCCGCACCCGCCGCTGAAATGCACGCCGGGTCCAGAGTGGCCGTACCACCCCCGAAAGGACGAGCACATGGCTGAGCAGACCTCGAAGACCGCGATCTCCACCGACCAGGCCCCCGCCCCGGCCCACACGTTCCACCAGGGCGTGCGGGTCGGCAACCTGCTGCAGGTCTCCGGGCAGGGCCCCGTGGACCCGGCGACCAACGAGTACCTCTACCCGGGCGACGTCGCCGCGCAGACGACGCGCACGCTGCAGAACGTCGAGGCGATCGTCAAGGCCGGCGGCGGCACGATGGCTGACGTCGTCATGCTGCGCGTCTACCTCACGACCCGCGACGACTTCGGCGCCATGAACGACGCGTACGGCGCGTTCCTCACCGAGCGGCTCGGCCCGGACGCCGTGCTGCCGTCGCGCACCACCGTCATGGTCGGCCTGCCCCGCGAGGAGATGCTCGTCGAGATCGACGCGCTCGCCTACGTGGAGTGAGCCTCGGCCGGGCGGGCGAGGTCCGGCGCGGGCAGGTACGTCACCGGCACCTCCGGCACGACGTCGCGCAGCCAGTCGGCGAAGAACGCCATCCCCGCCTGCTCGGCCGGCACGTGCCCGGCCACGACCAGCCCCTTCGGCGCGCCCCGGCCGGTCGTGCCGAGGTGCGCGGCGTCCAGCGCGTACGACTGGGTCTCCCACTCGTGGGCCTCCCCCACGACGACGGCGTCCACGTCGGCGCGGCGCAGCAGCGCGCGGTTGCGCGCGAAACCGCGGAACCCCAGGTCCAGGCCCACGCGGCGCACCCGCTGGTCGGGGTCGCCCACGAAGCGGGCCGTCCGCGAGCCGAGCGCCGTCGCGACGTGCGCGGCCAGCTCCCCCAGCGTCGCCGGGGCGACGTCGCACACCGACGCGCCCTCGGCGGCGGGGTCGAGCGACCAGCCCAGCGCGCGGGCCGCGCCCTCGTCGACGCCGTCCGGGCGCCGGTCGTGCCAGGCGTCGTGCGCGCGCCACAGGACCAGGCCGTGCTCGGCCACGAACGCGCGCTTGGCGGCGAGCACGGGATCGCCCTCCACCTCCAGGTCGGGCACCGAGGCCCCCGTGTGGTCGTAGTCGGGCGGCTCGTGCGTGACGACCACGTTCGCGCCCGCCGCGACGGCGCGCTCCAGCACCTCGAGCGTGGCCAGCGTCGTCACGGCGACGCCGCGCACCACCGTGCCGGGGTCGCCGGCCACCAGGCCGTCGACCGTCGTCGGCCGCCGCGTCACGGCCAGGGCCGCGGCCGCGCGGGAGAGCAGGCACGCGGCGGTGAGGGTCGGGTCGTGGGGCGTCGTCACGGCGCCACGGTAACCGCCGGCGCCGACGCGCTCGTGCCCGGCGCCCTCACGCCCCGCGGAGCAGCTCCGGCAGCCCGGTGACGTCGTCCAGCACGTGCTCCGGCCGCGGCAGCGCGTCGTCGTCGGCCTGCCGGGCGAACTTCCCCGTGCGCACCAGCACCGTGCGGACGCCCGCCGCGCGACCCATCGCGACGTCCGACGAGCGGTCGTCGCCCACCACCCACGTGCGCCCGGGCTCCGGCGCCGGGCTGACGGTGCTCAGCGCGAGCCGCAGGAACTCCGTGCTCGGCTTGCCCAGGGTGCGCGCCGTCACCTCGGCGCCGTGCTCGATCGCGGCGACCACCGACCCGGTGTCGAGCGCGGGCCGGCCGTCGCGCAGGAACCAGCGCCCGTGCTGCAGCGCCAGCAGCTCCGCTCCGCCCAGGACGGCGCGGAAGGCGGCATCCAGGGCGGGGTAGCCGAGCACGTCGTGGACGTCGCCCACGATGACGTGCGTCGGGTCGTCCTCCGGCCCGACGACGTCGAGACGCGCGGCGAGCTGGTCGCGGACGGCGGCGGTGGCGAGCACGTGCACCCGTGCGCCGGTGCCCTCGAGGTCGGCGACGGCCGCGTCCACCGGGGTGAACAGCTCGTCCGCGTCCAGGCCGAGACCCATCCCCCGCAGCCGCGCGACGATCGACGCCGAGTCCTGGGAGTCCGTGTTGGTGACGAAGCAGACGGCGTGCCCCGCGTCGCGCAGCGCGGCGACCGCGGCGTCGGCGCCGGGGACCAGGCGGTCGCCCTCGTGGACCGTGCCCTGCAGGTCGAGCAGGACGGCGTGCGCGGTCACGGCCGCGCTCCCCCGGTCGGGACCGGCCCGGGCACCCGCAGCGCCCTGGCGTGCAGCAGGTCGCGGACCCGCGCCGCGAGGTCGTCGGGCGACGCGCCGGCGTCACGCAGGACGGTGCCGTCCGCCGAACCGCCGTCCGCCGCGCCATCGTCATCCGCGCCGTCCGCCTCGGCCGCGAAGGCCGCGTGCATGTCCCGCGTGGCGCCGGGGTCGTCGAAGCCGTGCCCCGTCCGCGCGGCCACTCGCGCGAGGCACACGTCAACGGGCGGCAGCAGGACGGCGCGGTGCACGGCGACGCCGGCACCGGCGGCGCGGGCGGCGAGGTCCCGGGTGGCGTCCCGGTGCAGCACGCCGTCGTAGACGACCCAGGCGTCCGAGCGGGCGAGCTCCACGGTCGCGGCGAGAGCGGCCCGACCCGCGGGCACGGTCTGGGGCGCGGCCTCCGGGAGCCAGGGGTCGACGGCGCCGCGCCGCCACCGGCCGAAGAACCAGTCCGCCTCGAGCAGCGCGGACGGGTCGAGCAGGTCGGCCAGGGCCGCCGCGACGGCCGACTTCCCCGAGCCCGGCGGCCCCGTCACCACGACGACGTCAGCCACGGGGCCTCAGAAGATCCCGCGGGCGCGCCGGCGCTCGCGCCACCGCTGCACCTCGCGCTCGACGTCGCGCGTCGGCGTCACGACCGGCGGGCCGCCCATGAGCTGCCGGCGGGCGTCGACGACCCGCGCGTTGAACTCCTCGACGGTCTCCCTGACCCGCTTCTCCTCGGGCTCGCGGTCGAGCGTCTCGTCCAGCTCCGCGTCGTCGCGGCGCAGCTGCGCGGCCGGGAGGACGCCGGTGATCTGCTCGCGCTCCACGAGGTTCTTGAGCCACCAGTCCGGGTCGTGCGTGCCGCGCAGCCCGGGGATCGGCTTGCCCTCCAGCGGCAGGTCGTCGAACTCGCCGCGCCGGATCGCCTGGTCGACGACGGTGTCCACCCACAGAGCGCGGTCGTCCATGCGGCGCCTGGCCCGGCCCGGTGCGGCCCCCTCGTCGGGTGCGGCGTCGCCGGCCTCCTCCGCGGCCGCGGTGTCGGCGGCCGCCTCCCGGTCCACCTGGTACTGCGCGGCCCGGCGCGCCGGGTCCGTCTCCTTGTCCTGGCGTCGTCGGAACATCGGCATCCCCCTCGGGTCGGCTGCTCCCAGCCTAGGGGCGGACCGGGCCGCCGCCGCGGGGACCGGACCCGGCATGATGACCGTATGAAGGTCTCGCGCCGCAGCCACGTGCCGCCGTTCGCCGTCATGCAGGTGCTGGCCACCGCCAACGAGCGGCGTGCCGCCGGCCACGACGTGCTCAACCTGTGCGCGGGCGAGCCGTCGACCGGCGCCTCGGACGTCGTCCGGGAGAAGGCGGCGGAGCTGCTGCGCACCGCGGACCTCGGCTACACGGAGTCGATGGGCGTGCCCGCGCTGCGCCGCGAGATCGCCGGGCACTACCGGCGCTGGTACGACGTCGACGTCGACCCGGCGCGGATCGCCGTGACGACCGGGTCGAGCGGGGGGTTCCTGCTCGCGTTCC
This sequence comes from Isoptericola sp. NPDC056618, assembly GCF_042792715.1. Lineage (NCBI taxonomy): Bacteria > Bacillati > Actinomycetota > Actinomycetes > Micrococcales > Promicromonosporaceae > Isoptericola > Isoptericola sp. NPDC056618. The sequence continues at coordinate 437,291 of NZ_JBHTVZ010000001.1, forward strand.
TCGCGGCCTTCGACGTCGGGGACCGGGTCGCGCTGGCCCGCCCGGGGTACCCGGCGTACAAGAACATCCTCGCCGCGCTGGGGTGCGAGGTGGTGGAGCTCGACTGCGGCCCCGACACCCGGTACCAGCCGACCGTCTCCCAGCTCATGGAGGCGTACTACGCGGGCGGGCTGGACGGCCTGGTCGTGGCCTCCCCCGCCAACCCGACCGGCACGATGCTCCCGCCCGCCGAGCTGGCCGCGCTGGCACGGTGGTGCGAGGAGCACGACGTGCGCCTGATCAGCGACGAGATCTACCACGGCATCGCCTACTCGGCCGACGTACAGCAGGCCACGGCGGCGATGTACACGGACGCCGGGGCCGTGGTGGTGAACTCGTTCTCGAAGTACTGGGCGATGACGGGCTGGCGGCTGGGCTGGCTCGTCCTGCCCGACGAGCTTGTCGGCCCCGTCGACGCGCTCGCAGGCAACGTGGCCCTCTCGCCTCCGGCGCTGGCGCAGCACGCGGGCGTCGCGGCGTTCTCCCCCGCCGGATACGCCGCCGCCGCGGAGAACGTGGCCCGGTACGCGGCGTCGCGCGCCGCCCTGCTCGACCGCGTGGACGAGCTCGGCTGGCGCCCCGTCGCGCCCGCCGACGGCGCGTTCTACCTCTACGGGAACGTCGCGGGCTTCCGCGACGCCGTGGGCGGCGACTCGGTGACCTACTGCCGCCGCCTGCTGGCCGAGGCCGACGTCGCGATCACCCCCGGTGCGGACTTCGACGTCGTGGGCGGGGGCGACTGGGTGCGCCTCTCCTTCGCCGCCGCGCCCGACGTCGTCTCCCGCGCCGTCGACCGCATCGTCGCCTGGCACCGCACTCTCTGACGCCGAGGTGGTACGCGCCTCCGCGAGGTCGTGCGGTCCTTGCGAGGTCGTGAGAAGGAAGGCGAGGGCGGGGTGGCGCACCGTTCGTGGGTGCGAGACGGCGCCTCGTGCGGGAGGCTCGCACTACCTCGCGGGGGTGCGTACCACCTCGGCAGGCCCGGTACTACCTCGGCAGGGCTGGCACTACCTCGTGGACGGAGGGCGGATGATCCGGCTGGTGACGGCGAACGTCCAGCACGCGCTGGTGGACGGGCGGCAGGTGGACCTCGACCGGCTCGGGGAGGCGCTGGCCGCGCTGGACGCCGACGTCGTGGCGCTGCAGGAGGTGGACCACGGCCAGGCGCGGTCCGACGGGGAGGCGCAGGCGTACCGGGTCGCCACGGCGCTCGGGATGCCCGAGCACCGCTTCGTCCCCGCGGTCCGCGGGTCGCTCGACCCGGCGTGGCGCCGTCGCCGGGCCCCCCGCACGGCCGCGGGCGACGACGGCCGACTGCCCGCCCCGCCCGGCTACGGGATCGCGCTGCTGAGCCGGCACCCGGTGCGCGCCTGGCACGCCATGCGGCTGCCCGGCCTCAACCTGCCGGGGGTGCCGCCGCTCGGCGTGGACGAGCCGCGCGTCGCCGTCGCGGCCGCCGTGGCGACCCCCGACGGTCCGCTGACCGTCGTCGCCACGCACCTGTCGAAGAGCGAGCCGTGGAAGGGCGCTCAGCTGCGGCGGCTGCGGCGCCGGCTCCGGCACGCGCCGCGCCCGCTGGTGCTGCTGGGCGACCTCAACACCCGGGGTGACCTGCCCGCCCGGCGCACGGGCTGGCGCGAGCTCGTGCACGTGCCGACCTATCCGCGCACACGGCCCTGGCTCCGCATCGACCACGTGCTCGCCGACGGCCCGGTCGCCGCGGCCGCCGCCGCGCGGGCCGTGGACCTGGGTGTCAGCGACCACCGCGCCGTCGTGGTCGACCTGGCGCTCGACGCCGCACCCGGTGAGGACGCGGGATGACGGACGAGCCCACCGGCGGTGTGCCCGACCGGTCCCACGGCCGCCCGGAGACGCCGGAGCAGCGCTCGGACCGCAACTGGAACGAGCTGCTGCAGGAGCTGCGCGTCATGCAGACCGGCGTGCAGATCCTCACCGGGTTCCTCCTGATCCTGCCGTTCCAGAGCCGCTTCGGGGACCTGGACGACTACCAGCGGACGGTGTACCTGGTGCTCGTGCTGGTGTGCGTGGCCACGACGGGGCTCCTCGTCGCGCCCGTCGCGCTGCACCGGGCGCTGTTCCGCAAGCACCTCAAGCGCTCGGTGGTCACCGGGGGCGACATGATGGCGCGCGCGGGGCTCGTGCTCCTCGCCGTCGCGCTGGCGGGCACCGCGGAGCTCGTGTTCGACGTCGTGCTGGGCCGCACGGCGGGGATCGTCGTGGGCGCCGCGTCGGCGGTCGTGCTGCTCGGGCTGTGGGCGGTGGTGCCCGCGTTCGTGCGGCACCGCCGGGAGTGACGCGCGGTCAGGCGGCGAGGTCGACGCGCTCCTGGCGCGGCAGCTCGGCGACGTCGGCCACGGGCGCGGCGTCGCTCAGGACCTCGGCGACGAGGGCGCCGGGGGCCGGCTCCGCGGAGCCGTCGACGACGGCCACGGCGTGCGGGTCGCCGGTCGACTGGACGGCGGCGAGCTGCGCGGCGGCGGCCCGCTCGGCGCGGCGGGTGCGGGCGATGGTGCGCATCGCGAAAGCGCCGATGATGACGGCGGCGACGTTCGACAGGGCGGACGGCCAGATGCCGTTCATGATCGCGATGAGGAGCATCACGGCCGCGCCGGCGACGTTGGCCAGCTGGAACTGGAGGCCGTCGGCGGTCCAGCGGCCCTTGCTCACCATGCCGTAGGCGAGGACGACGGCGATGGCGCCGACCCACCCGAGGGCAGTAATCACGGTCAGCAGGGAGATCGTCATGACGGGCACCTCCGGGGGGTCGGCATGGCACAGGTGTGCCATGGGAAGGAAGAACTGAGGATGTGGGGACGCCGCTCCCGAGACCCGGGAACCGGAGAGGTCCGGCTGGCGTCGAAACGATTCTGCAGCACGATCTGCGTTCAGCACAATCAAATCCTTCTCCGACCGGCAGTTAGTATCTCTACATGGCCACAGACCCACGGAGACTTGCCTTCCTCCTTGCCGTGCACCGCGCCGGGGGCGTGCTCGCGGCAGCAGATCTTCTGCATGTCACCCCGTCCGCGGTGTCCCAGCAGATCGCCCGGCTCGAGGCCGAGGAGGGCATCGCCGTCCTCGACCGAGGGCCGCGCGGCGTCACCCTCACCCCGGCGGGACGCGTGCTGGCCGAGGCAGGCGAGCGGATCGAGGCCGAGCTGCTCGAGGCCCGACAGGAGATCGCCGGGCTCGGCGAGGGCGTGAGCGGCAAGGTCGTGCTGGGCGCCTTCCAGACGGGGATCCGCGCCGTCGTGGCGCCCATGCTGCTCGACCTGGCCGAGCAGTACCCGGCCGTCGAGGTGGACGTGCGCGAGCACGAGCCGGCCGAGGCGATCCGCATGCTGCGCGCCGGCGACCTCGACGTGATCCTCCTCGAGCGCGACGCCGACATGGACTCCCCCGCCCCCCGCGGCGTGCACGACGTCCCGCTGCTCGACGAGCCGTGGTGCGTCGTCGTGCCGGCGGGGCTGCCCATGCCCGAGCGCCTCGACGACCTGGCGAACCTGCAGTGGGTGGGCGCCGAGGCCGACACGGCGTCCGACCGCGCGCTGCGCCGCCTCGCCCGCACGCTCGGCACGACCGTCAGCCAGCGGCACCGCTTCTTCGACTTCGACACGGCGCTCGCGCTCGTCGCGGCGAACCAGGGCGTGGCCATGCTGCCCGCGCTCGCGCTCCAGGGCGGGGACGTGCCCGAGGGCGTCGAGGTCGCGCGCCTCGCGGGCCTCGGCACCCGGCGGATCGTGGCGCGGCACCGCGCCACGCGGCACGAGCCCGGCCCGGCCGTGCGCGCCGTCGTCGACGCGATGGTCGAGGTGACCCGCGACCTCGAGCTCGCCTGAGGGGCCGCTCCCGCCCGCGACGCCGCAGGTCTCCGCCGCGCGATCTGGCGGGACCGCTCCTAGCATCGCGAGCATGAGCGACACGACGTCGGGGCCGGCCGGGTCGCCGGGGGCCGCGCCCCTGTCCGACCGCACCTTCGGCGCCGCCCGCCGCCTCTGGGGTCTGGTGTACCTGCGCGCGCTGATGTACCTGGCGGCGGGGATCGTGCTGTTCGCGAACCCCGACCGCGGGCTCGTGTGGGTGCGGTGGCTCGTCGGCCTGGTGATCGTCGTCCAGGGCGTGCTTCTCACGCTGGAGGGCGCCCCCACCAGGCGGTCGGGCCGGCCGCAGGGCACGGGCGACGAGATCAGCTGGCGGCTGATCGCGGGCGTCGTCAGCCTCGTCGCCGGCGTCCTCATCATCGTCTGGCCGTCCATGACCGGCCCGGTGATGTACCTGGTCGTGGCGGTGTGGGCGTGCGCGGCCGGCGTGGTCGGCGTCATCGGCGCGCTGCGGGGTCGCGCGCTCCGCACGACGTCGTGGGACTGGCAGCTCGTCAACGCGGTGCTGTGGATCGTGCTCGGTCTGGTGATGCTGCTGCGGCCCAGCTCGGACGTCGCCACGGGCGCGCAGCTGCTCGCGCTCTACCTGGTGCTCGCCGGCGCGGTGCTGGTCGTGGGCGCGTTCGCCACGGGCACCCGGGACCGGGACGCCCGCAAGGCCCGGGACGGTGCCGCGGCCGGGTAGGATCGGGCGCGTCACACCGCAGCCCCGGCTGCCCACAACGCGGCCGCACCTCCGGGTGCGGTTGCCGCATAGCCGCTCGAACCGCGACGGGAGAGCTCGCGCCGCGCCCCCGCAAGGTGGCCGGCCGGCGCCGAAGGAGCAACCCTCCCCGGGAATCTCTCAGGCATCCGTACCGTCGTGGCGAGGCAACTCTGGAAAGCGGCCCTGCCCCGTCCTCGCGACGGGCGGGCCCACCGACGGTGCAAGTCGGCGCGCCCCGTCGACGTCGTAGGTCACGTCTGCGACGACGCCATGGCGGACCGGCAAAACTCTCAGGTCGACGCGCGCGCGTCCGATGACAGAGCGGGGAGGACCTGCCAGTCCCCCGCCTGCCCGGCCCGACCCACGGAGCTCCGACGTGACCACCCTCCCGGACGACTCGCACACCCTCACCGGCGTCGACCCCGACGTCTTCGCGGACCGGCACGTGGGCCCGCGCGGCCGCGAGGTCGCCGCGATGCTCGACACCCTCGGCCACGCGAGCCTCGACGCCCTGGTGGACGCCGCCGTCCCCGCGTCGATCCGCACGGACCGCCCGCTGGACCTGCCGGCCGCCCGCTCGGAGGCCGAGGTGCTCGCCCACCTGCGCGACCTCGCGGGGAAGAACCAGGTCAAGCGCCAGATGATCGGTCTGGGCTACTACGGCACCGCCACTCCCCCGGTGATCCGCCGCAACGTGCTCGAGTCCCCCGCCTGGTACACGGCGTACACGCCGTACCAGCCGGAGATCTCCCAGGGCCGTCTCGAGGCGCTGCTGAACTTCCAGCAGGCCGTGGAGGACCTCACCGGCCTGGGGATCGCGGGCGCGTCCCTGCTGGACGAGGCCACGGCCGTCGCCGAGGCCGTCGCGCTGATGTGGCGCGCCTCGCGCGCGAAGAGCGGGTACGTCGTGCTCGACGCCGACCTGTTCCCGCAGAGCCTGTCGGTCACGCGCGGCCGCGCCGAGGCCATCGGCCTGCCGGTGGTCGTGGTCGGGCTCGACGGCGGCCTGGCGGCGGGCCTCGACGCGTTCGTCGCGGCGGGCGGCACGCTGCCCGACGGCGACCTGGTGGGCGTCGTGGTGCAGCAGGCGGGCGCGTCGGGCCGCGTGCTGGACGCTCGCGGCGTGGTCGCGGAGGCCAGGGAGCGCGGCGCGCTGGTCACGGTGGCCGCGGACCTCCTGGCCCTCACCCTGCTGACGTCCCCGGGCGAGCTCGGCGCCGACGTCTCGGTCGGTTCGGCCCAGCGCTTCGGCGTCCCGCTCTTCTACGGCGGCCCGCACGCCGCCTTCATGGCGGTCCGCAAGGGCCTGGAGCGCCAGCTCCCCGGGCGCCTCGTCGGCGTCTCGACCGACGCCGACGGCGCCACGGGCCTGCGCCTCGCCCTCGCCACCCGCGAGCAGCACATCCGCCGCGAGAAGGCGACGAGCAACATCTGCACCGCGCAGGCGCTGCTCGCCATCGTCGCCTCGATGTACGCCGTCTACCACGGCCCCGACGGCCTCCGCGCGATCGCCGAGCGCACCCACGCCCGCGCCGCCGCCGTCGCGGCGGGCCTCCGCGCCGCGGGCATCACGGTCGAGCACGGCGTCTTCTTCGACACCGTCCGCGCGGTCGTCCCCGGCCAGGCAGGGCGCGTCGTGGCAGCAGCCGCAGACGCCGGCTACAACCTGTACAAGGCCGACGCCGACCATGTACAGATCGCCTGCGACGAGACGACGACCGCCGACGACGTGACCGCCGTCCTCGCCGCCTTCTCCGCCGAGGGCGCCCCGGCGCCCGTGAACGCGTCCGCGCGAGGGGTTGCCGACCTCCCCGCGGCCGTGACCCGGACGAGCGTCTACCTCCAGCACCCCATCTTCCACGTGCACCGCAGCGAGACCTCGATGCTCCGGTACCTGCGGTCGCTGAGCGACAAGGACCTGGCGCTGGACCGCACGATGATCCCGCTGGGCTCGTGCACGATGAAGCTCAACGCGACGGCGGAGATGGAGGCCATCAGCTGGCCGGGCTTCGCGGACATCCACCCGTACGTGCCCGCTGACCAGGCGCTGGGCTACGCGGAGCTGGTGTCGACGCTGGAGTCGCAGCTCGCGGAGATCACGGGGTACGCGGGCGTGTCCGTGCAGCCGAACGCGGGCTCGCAGGGCGAGTTCGCGGGACTGCTGGCGATCAAGGGCTACCACCGGTCGCGGGGCGAGGAGCACCGCGACATCGTGCTGATCCCGGCGTCGGCGCACGGCACGAACGCGGCCTCGGCGGCCCTGGCGGGCCTGCGCGTGGTGGTCGTGGCGACGGCGGACGACGGCGAGATCGAGCTGGACGACCTCCGGTCGAAGCTCGAGCAGCACGGCCCGCAGGTGGCGGGGATCATGATCACGTACCCGTCGACCCACGGCGTCTACGAGGAGCACGTGCGCGAGGTCTGCGACCTTGTACACAACGCTGGCGGGCAGGTGTACATCGACGGCGCGAACCTCAACGCGCTGGTCGGGCTGGCGCGTCCGGGGGAGTTCGGCGGCGACGTCTCGCACCTCAACCTGCACAAGACGTTCTGCATCCCGCACGGCGGCGGTGGTCCGGGGGTGGGCCCGGTCGCGGTGGCCGCACACCTGGTGCCGTTCCTGCCGGCGGACCCGACGCCGGGGATCGCCGGCCAGGACGGCATCGCGCCCGTGAGCGCGGCGCCGCACGGATCGGCGGGCATCCTGCCGATCTCGTACGCGTACCTCGCCCTGATGGGGCCGGACGGGCTGACCGAGGCGTCGAAGGCCGCCGTCCTCACCGCGAACTACGTGGCGAAGCGCCTGGACCCGTACTTCCCGGTGCTCTACACCGGTGAGAACGGCCTGGTGGCGCACGAGTGCATCCTCGACCTGCGGCCGATGACCGCCGAGACGGGCGTGACCGCGGAGGACGTGGCGAAGCGCCTCATCGACTACGGCTTCCACGCGCCGACGATGTCGTTCCCGGTGGCGGGGACGCTGATGGTGGAGCCCACCGAGAGCGAGGACCTCGCCGAGCTGGACCGCTTCGTCGACGCGATGATCGCCATCCGCGGCGAGATCGACCGCGTGGCGGCGGGGGAGTGGACCGTGGACGACAACCCGCTGCGGCACGCCCCGCACACCGCGGCGAGCGTCGTCGCCGACGAGTGGGCGCACCCGTACTCCCGCGAGCTGGCCGCCTTCCCGCTGCCCAGCCTGCGGGGCGCGAAGTACTGGTCGCCCGTGCGCCGCATCGACGGGGCCAAGGGCGACCGCAACCTCGTGTGCGCCTGCCCGCCCCTGGAGTCCTACGCGGAGCCCGCCCCCACCCACTGACCCGTTGTGGGTGGGCTCGTGGCCCCGTTCTCGCCCGAAAAGGGGCCACGATCGCACCCACAACGGACGACCGTGCACCACGAAGGGAGCCTCGATGGCCGAGGACCAGCAGGAGACGCAGGACAAGACCACGCCGCTGCACGACGAGCACGTCGCGCTGGGCGCCAGCCTCACCGGCTTCGGCGGCTGGCTGATGCCGCTGCGGTACACCTCCGACCTGGCGGAGCACCGCGCGGTGCGCGAGGCCGCGGGGCTGTTCGACCTGTCGCACATGGGGGAGATCCACCTCGAGGGCGCGCAGTCCGGCGCGGCGCTGGACCAGGCGCTCGTGGGCAACGCGAGCGCGATCGGCGTCGGCCGGGCGCGGTACTCGATGATCTGCGCCGAGGACGGCTCGGTGCTCGACGACCTCATCGTCTACCGCCTGGCCGACGAGCACTTCCTCGTCGTCGCCAACGCGGGCAACGCGCCGCGCGTCGCGGCCGAGCTGGTCGCGCGGTCGACCGGCTTCGACACGGTCGTCACCGACCGGTCCGCCGAGACCGCGCTGGTCGCGGTGCAGGGCCCGCAGGCCGAGGAGATCGTCGCCGCACTCACGGCCGACGACGACGTCGACACGGTCCGCGGCATGAAGTACTACGCGGCCGCGGAGGTCACGGTCGCCGGGATCGGCGTGCTGCTGGCGCGCACGGGGTACACGGGCGAGGACGGTTTCGAGCTGTTCGTGCCCGCGGACCGGGCGGTGGAGCTCTGGCGGGCGCTGCTGGCGGCGGGGGCGGGGCGCGGCCTCGTCCCGGCCGGCCTGTCCGCGCGCGACTCGCTGCGCCTCGAGGCCGGCATGCCCCTGTACGGGCACGAGCTGGACGAGACCACGACGCCGTACGAGGCGGGCCTCGGCCGCGTCGTGAAGCTCGACAAGACCGGAGCCGACGGCGAGCCGCTGCCGTTCGTGGGCCGCGACGCCCTCGCGGCGCGCGCCCAGAGCGCCCCGGCGCGCGTCCTGGTCGGCCTGCGCGGGGAGGGGCGCCGTCCCGCCCGCGCGGGCTACGACGTCGTGCAGCGCGGCCTCGACGGCGCGGTGGGTGCCGTCGTCGGCCACGTGACGTCCGGCGCGCCGTCGCCGACGCTCGGCTACCCGGTGGCGATGGCGTACGTGACGCCCGAGGTGTCGGCCGAGGGCACCGCCCTCGCCGTCGACGTGCGCGGCCGCGCCGAGCCGTTCGTCGTCGTCCCGCTGCCCTTTTACCAGCGGTCGTAGGACGATCGTCCTGACCTCGTCCTGAGCCCGACCGTCGTCAAGCACGCAGAACACGAAGGAGCAGTCCCCATGGCCGACTTCCCCGAGAACCTCCGCTACTCCGCCGAGCACGAGTGGGTGGACGACGCGTCGCCCGCCACGATCGGCGTGACGTCCGTCGCCGCCGACGCGCTGGGCGACGTCGTCTACCTCGAGCTGCCCGAGGTGGGCGCGACGATCGAGGCGGGCGCCGTCGTCGGCGAGATCGAGTCCACCAAGTCCGTCTCGGAGCTGTACTCGCCGGTGAGCGGCACCGTGACGGAGGTCAACCAGTCGGCCGTGGACGACCCGGCCGTCGTGAACTCCGACCCCTTCGGCGCGGGCTGGCTCTTCAAGGTCGACGTGACCTCCCGCGGGTCCCTGCTGACGGCCGAGGAGTACGCCGCCCAGGCGGGCTGACGCTTTCCCAGATCTCGTGACCGAATCGTGACCATCGGGCCCGAATTGCGTTGATTGCCTGGGATAACCGCGCTGACCTGCGACGACACGGCCGGACGCGTCCTTCGAGGGGGCGCGGCCGGCCGTCGTCGTCCCGGCGCGGAAGCAATCCCCGAGATTCCGCGTCATGACAGGGGCCCGTACGCATCTTCTTCCATGACGGCTTCCCCTGGTCGACCTTCGGTCGGCGGCCGTCGACGGAGGAAGAGCGATGAGCACGATCGAAATGGCCCCGGTGACGAACCGTCTGCTGACGCGCCGCGAGCGCGTGGTCCTGTCCAACCTGTCCGAGGACGTCACCCTCGAGCAGATCGCGACCAAGCTGTTCGTCACCCGGAACACGGTGAAGTCGCAGGTGCGCAGCGTGTATCGCAAGATCGGTGTCTCCAACCGGGCCGAGGCCGTCGCATGGGCGCGACAGGCCGGCCTGGGAGTCGGCTGACAGCGGGTAGGTGCGAGCCCCGCCCGACGACAGGGGAGGTCGTCGGCGCGGGGCTCTCGCACGTCCGGGATCCGGCCACGACCCGGTCCGCCGGTACCCGGATGGCAGACTTTCCGTCATGACAGCCCGCCGCCTCGTGGTCGCCGCCGCGATCGTCGACGACCTCGACCACCCGGCGCGCCTGCTCGCCGCCCGGCGGAGCCGGCCCGAGCACCTCGTGGGCCGGTGGGAGTTCCCCGGCGGCAAGGTGGACCCCGGGGAGACGCCGGTCGAGGCGCTGCACCGCGAGCTCATGGAGGAGCTCGGGGTGCGGGCCGAGCTCGGTCACGAGCTGCCCGGCCCCGACGACGGCGGCTGGATCATCACCGACCGCCACGTGCTGCGCCTCTGGCTGGCGGTCGTCACCGACGGCGACCCGCGTCCCCTCGTCGAGCACGACGACCTGCGCTGGCTGGACCGGTCCACGCTGCTCGACGTCGACTGGCTGGACGGCGACGTCCGGATCGTCGAGGCGCTCGACGCCGTCCTGCACGACCGGGTCGACACCACGCGCTGACACCTCGACAGTCGACTCGACAGTCGGCTCGACAGCCGACTCGACGGGCGCTCGCGCTCCGCCCCGCCTACGTTCGGACCAGACCCGGACGAAGGAGCACAGGTGGGCGCAGCGATCGGCCAGTCCCTCCCCGTGGCGGTGGGTGTGCTCATCAGCCCGCTGCCGATCGTCGCCGTGGTGCTGATGCTGGTCAGCCGGCGTGCCAAGGCCAACGCCGCCGCGTTCCTGATCGGCTGGTTCGTCGCGGTCCTGGTCGTGGTCGCGCTGGTCGCCGTGCTCGCCGGCTCGGCCGTCCCCGACGAGGCGGGCACGCCCCTGTGGGCGGCCATCGTCAAGATCGTGCTCGGCGTCCTGCTCCTGCTGCTCGCGGTGAAGCAGTGGCGCGGCCGGCCGCGCGAGGGTGTCGAGCCGGAGACGCCGACGTGGATGGCGGCCATCGACCAGTTCACGCCCGGCAAGGCGCTCGGCCTCGCCGTCCTCCTGTCCGCGGTCAACCCGAAGAACCTGCTGCTCGTCGTGTCGGGCGGTGCGGCCATCGCCTCGGCCGCCCCGGGCGACACGAACGCGCAGGTCGTGGCGGCCGTCGTCTTCGCGCTGACCGCCAGCGCCGGCGTGGTGACCCCGCTGGTCATCTACCTCGCGATGGGGGAGCGCGCCGCGAAGGTCCTCGACGACCTGAAGACCTGGATGGTGCACCACAACGCCGTGATCATGGCCGTCCTGCTGGTCGTCATCGGCGCCAAGATGCTCGGCGACGGCATCTCGGCCCTCTGACCACCCGAGCACCTGCACCCACGATCCGGAGGAGCCTCGATGGCCACGTTCACCGTCTGGAAGTTCGACGACCCCGCCGCGGCCGACCAGTCCGCGACGGTGCTCCGCCGCGCGGCGTCGGACGGGCTGGTCACGGTGGTCGACCACGCCGTCGTCTCGTGGCCGGTGGGGCAGGCCACGCCCACGACGCACCACGGTCACGACGACAAGAAGCGCGGCAGCGGGTGGGGTGCCTTCTGGGGGCTGCTGCTGGGCGTGCTGTTCTTCATGCCCGTCCTGGGCGCCGCCGCAGGCGCCGCGATCGGCGCGATCGCCAAGAGCACCCAGGCCGTCGGCATCGGCCGCACGCAGCTCGAGACGATCCGCGAGCAGGTCACCACCGGCACGTCGGCACTGTTCGCCGTGACGGAGGACGGCGACGTCGACGCCGTGGGCGAGCGGTTCCACGGGCGGCACGCCACGCTCATCGCCACGAACCTCACGGACGCGGAGCGCGCGACGCTGCTGGAGACCTTCGGCTCCTAGGGTCGGGGACCCAGGGCGCGCACCCAGCGCTCGACGTCGCGGCGGCGGCGCAGCCGCACCACCTGCACGTGCGGCGCCTCGCGGGCCAGCCGCTGGTCGAGCCCGCGGAGCTTGTGCCGGGTGCGCCACGCCCACCGCAGGATGTGGTCGCGGTCGGAGAGGACGGTCCGCAAGGGTGGCTCGACGTTCCCGTTCCACAGCGCGGTGCGCCGCAGCCTGCGCGCCACGGTGCGCCGTCCGACCTGCCACAGCACCAGCGGTGTCGGCAGGTCGAGCCAGACCAGGAGCTCGGCACGCTCCAGCAGCAGCGGCCGCACGGCCGTGTACTGCCACTCGCTGACCCAGGCGTCCTGCGCGACGACGGCGCGGACGTCGTCCTCGAACTCCGCCCTGGGGGTCCAGCCCGGGCCGTGGAACAGGCTGTCCAGCTCGGTGTACGGCAGGCCGAGGGCGGTCGACACCCGCCCGGCGAGCGTCGTCTTGCCCGCCCCGGACGTGCCTGCCACGAGGATCCGGCGGGCGGTGACGGGTGGGGGAGGGGCGTCCGGAGGCACCCGCCGAGGGTACGGTGGCGCCAGCGCCTCACAGCCCTCAGCCACGCCCGCGGTCGACGTCGACCCGGAGGACGGAGCATCCGTGCCGCACGACGAACTCTCCGGCTTCGAGCTGCGGACGGACCTGCTGACGCGGGTGGCGCACGCGCACGACGCGTCGCACTACCTGCTGCGCCCGGAGGTGGTGGTGCGGGCGCACGACGTCGACGGGGTGGTCGCCGCGATGCGGGAGGCGAGCCGCCGCGGCCTGCCGGTGACGTTCCGCTCCGGCGGCACGAGCCTGTCGGGGCAGGCGTCGGGCGCGGGGATGCTGGTCGACACGCGCACGCGGTTCACGCGGGTGGAGGTGCTCGACGGCGGGGAGCGAGTGCGCTGCCAGCCCGGTGCCACGCTCCGCCTGGTGAACGGGCACCTGGCGCGGCGGGGGCGGCGGCTGGGGCCCGACCCGGCGAGCGAGATCGCGTGCACCGTCGGGGGAGTGGTGGCCAACAACTCCTCCGGGATGTCGTCGGGCACCACGCGCACCGCGTACCGGACGGTCGAGGCGATGACGGTGGTGCTGCCCGGCGGCACCGTGGTCGACACGGGCGCGCCCGGCGCCGACGCGCGCCTGGCCGCCCTGGAGCCGGACCTGCACCGCGGCCTCGCGGAGCTGCGCGACCGGGTGCGCGGCAGCGCGACGATGCGCGCCGAGGTGGAGCGGCAGTTCGCGATGAAGAACACCATGGGCTACTCCGTGAACGCGCTGCTCGACCACGACAGCCCGGTGAAGATCCTCGAGCACCTGATGATCGGCTCGGAGGGCACGCTGGGCTGGGTCGCGGACGTCACGTTCCGCACGGTGCCGCTGCTGACGCAGGTCGCGACGACGCTGCTCGTCTTCGACTCCCTCGAGCGGGCCACCGACGCGCTGGTACCGCTGGGCGCCTCCGGGCCGGAGGCGATCGAGCTCATGGACGCCGCCTCCCTGCGGGTCGCGGCGGCGGACCCGAAGGCGGACCCCTCGATGCGCTCGCTGGCCGCGGGCGCCGGCATCACGGGCCAGACGGCGCTGCTGGTGGAGTACCGCGCCGCGACCGGCGACGAGCTCGCCCCGCTGCAGGACGCCGCGCGCGCCGTCGTCGACGGACTCGCGCTGGAGCTGCCCGCCACGCTCACGACCGACCCCGCCACGCGCGAGCGGCTGTGGCGCGTGCGCAAGGGCCTGTACACGGCGGTCGCGGGGGCCCGGAAGGCGGGCGCGACCGCGCTGCTCGAGGACGTCGTCGTGCCCGTGCCGGACCTGACCGGCACCGTGCGCGACCTGGGCGGGCTGTTCGCGCGGCACGGCTACGACGGGAGCCTGAACGACGAGGCCGTGACGTTCGGGCACGCGAAGGACGGCAACCTGCACTTCATGATCACGCCGCGGCTCGGCGACGCGGCGGAGCTCGACCGGTACGCGGCGTTCAGCGACGACCTCGTGGACCTGGTGCTCGGCCGCGGCGGCTCGCTCAAGGCCGAGCACGGCACCGGCCGCATCATGGCGCCGTTCGTGCGGCGCCAGTACGGCGACGACCTGTACGCCGTCATGCGCGAGATCAAGAGCCTGTTCGACCCGCGCGGGCTGCTCAACCCGGGCGTGATCATCACCGACGACCCACGCGAGCACCTGCGCGACCTCAAGGTCGAGGCGTCCGCGGGCGGCGAGGACGCCCCGCTCGTGGACCGGTGCGTGGAGTGCGGCTACTGCGAGCCCGGCTGCCCCTCGCGGACCGTCACGACGACGCCGCGCCAGCGGATCGCGCTGCTCAAGGAGCTCGCCGTCGCGCCCGAGGACGAGCGCGAGGAGCTGCAGAAGGCGTACCGGTACTGGGGCGTGCAGACGTGCGCCGCGGACTCGATGTGCGTCGAGGCGTGCCCCGTCGGCATCGACACCGGCGTGGTGATGAAGGGCCACCGGGCACGGTCGAACCCGGCGCTCGTGCGGAAGGGCGGGGAGGTGCTCGCGGGGTCGTGGAGGCCGGTCGTCGACGTGCTGCGCGGCGCGCTCGGCGTGGTGGAGAAGGTGCCGACGCCCGTGGTGCGCGTGGCCTCGGAGGTGGCGCGCGGGATCGTCGGGACCGACGTCGTGCCGCGGGTGGACGACGACCTGCCCGGCCCCGGCCCGCGACGCGAAGCCGAGGATGTGCCGGGAGAGCCGAGGGCCGTGCTGTTCGCGTCGTGCATGGGCGAGCTGTTCGCGCCGGCGGACGGTGGCGTGCCGGACGGCGGGCGCCCGGTGGGCGCGGAGGCGGCGCTGCGCACGCTGTGCGAGCGCGCCGGGATCGGCCTCGCGGTGCCGGAGGGCATCGGCGGGCTGTGCTGCGGCACCCCGTGGGCGAGCAAGGGCCTGCCGGGCGGCGCGGCGCGGATGGCGCGGCAGGTGCTCGACGCCCTGTGGACGGCGACGCGCGGAGGGCAGCTGCCCGTCGTGTGCGACGCGTCGAGCTGCACGCACGGGCTGGTCGAGACGCCGCACCACCTCTCCGGGGAGGACGCCGGGCGGTTCGCGCGGCTGCGGATCGTCGACGCCGTGACGTTCGTGCGCACCGACGTGCTGCCGGCGCTCGCGGACCGCGGCGTGGCCGTCGCGCGGCAGGGGAGCGTCGTCGTGCACCCCACCTGCGCGACGGTGCACCTGGGCGCCGTGGACGACCTGCGCGCCGTGGCGGCCGCCGTCGCGGACGACGCCGTGGTGCCCGCCGCGTGGGGCTGCTGCGGCTTCGCCGGCGACCGCGGCATGCTGCACCCGGAGCTCACGGCCGCGGCCACGCATGCCGAGGCCGCCGACGTCGCGGCGGGGGAGCGGGCCCGGCCGGGCGGCCGGTTCGACGCCTACGTCTCGAACAACCGCACCTGCGAGATGGGGATGGCGCGCGCCACCGGCCGCGACTACGTGCACGTGCTGGACCTGCTGGAGGCGGCGACGCGCGGCGCCGCCCTGACCTGAGCTCCCTCGTCCCGTGGCGGTGCGCCGCGCGGGGCCCGGCGTCCCGCGTTCACGAGCGCGACGCTGGCCAGCACGAGCCCGATGCCGAGGGCCTGGAGCCCGGTGAGCACCTCGCCCCCCGCGAGGACGCCGAGGGCGACGCCGGTGACGGGGTTCAGCAGGCCGATCACGCCCACGGCCCCGGCGGGGAGGTGGCGGAACCCGCTGAACCAGCAGACGAAGCCGAGCGCCGTGGCGACGAGGCTCACGTACGCGAACGCGAGGGTCTCGGTGAGGGTCAGGGAGGGAGGCGCGCCCTCGACGAGCGCCGCGGCGACGAGCAGCTCGAGCCCGCCGACGACGAGCTGCCACGCCGTGACCGTGAGCACCGGCGTCCCGTCCTGCCATCGCTGGGTGAGGACGGCCCCGACGGACGAGAGCACCATCGAGGCGACGGACGCCGCGATGCCCCAGCCGTCGAGCGCGCCGGTCGCGGTGCCCACGATCAGCAGGACGCCCGCACCGCCCACGGCGGCCGCGACGACGACGCGCGGCGTGGGGCGCTCGTGGAGCAGGAGCCACGCCGCGCCGGCGATCGCCAGCGGGCTGAGCGACATGAGCGAGGCGGCGACGCTGGACGGCAACAGCTGGGCCGCGACGTACACGAGGCAGAAGAAGATCCCCATGTTGAGGGTGCCGAGCACGACCGAGCGCCACCACCAGGAACCGCGGGGCAGCCGGCGCGCGACCAGCAGCAGGACGACGCCTGCCGGCAGCGCGCGGATCGCCGATCCCCACAGGGGCGTGCCCCCCGGGAGGAGGTGGTGGGTCACGACGTAGTTCGACCCGAACGCGACCGGCCCGACCGCCGCGACCAAGGGCCAGCGGACGCGGAGCCAGGTCCGGCGCGTCCACGACATACTTTCCATGGAAACCAGTCTACTTTCCGTGGAAAGTAGACTGGGCCCATGGCTGAGGTCGATCGCGTCGCGACGTTCGTCGAGCAGTGGCGGAGAGAACGCCCCGACCTCGACCCGAGCCCGATGGCGGTGATCGGGCGGATGCGCCGGATCTCCGACGACTTCACCGCCGCGCTCGTCGCGAACTACCGCCGGTTCGGGATCGGGGAGGGCGAGTTCGACGTCCTGTGCGCGCTGCGGCGCGCGGGCGACCCGTTCGCGCTCAACCCGGGGGAGCTCGCGGAGCACACCATGGTGACGGCCGGTGCGACGTCCAAGCGGGTCGACCGGCTGGAGGCGGCCGGCCTCGTGGCCCGGCAGTCGCGGGCCGGCGACGGGCGCGGGCGGGTGGTCACGCTGACGCCCGAGGGGCGCCGGCTCATCGACGAGGCGTACCCCGCCCACCTCGAGCTCGAGGACGGCCTGCTGGGTCCCCTCTCGCGCGGGGAGCGCGAGCAGCTGGAGGCGCTGCTGCGCAAGCTCGTCGGCGGCTGACGCCGGGGAGTGTCCGGCCCGTCTGGTCGAAGGAGATCCTGCATGCCCACGAGAGCCCTGTCCCGCAGGTCCCGCGCGTTCGCGATCGTGGGGGTCGCGGCCGCCCTGGCGGGGGTGACCACCGTCCCGGCCTCCGCCTCCGCCGAGGACGTTGTCGCTGTCGCGTCGGCCGCCGATGTCACCCCGGTGCGCGACTTCGTCGGGGTCGGCGGCGACGCGATCAACGGCGGTGTCTGGGTGCGGCCGGAGGCGCAGATCCGGCTCATGGGCGGCAGCAACTACCTCACCGTGCGGGTGCACAACGACGACGTCGACCCCGCGCACGTCCAGATCTCCAGCGCCTACGGCGAGCGGACCCTGCTCGTCGAGCCGGGGCGGTCCGGCTACGTCGCCGTCAACCTGCGGACGTCCGAGGTGCCGCTGATTCCCCTGCTCATCGTGGCGGAGGTGCGCGACGCCGACGGGAAACTCGTGCGCGGCACCGGGATCAACATGACGAACGTGGTCCTTCCCGAGGACTGAGGCCCGCGCCGCCTCCGGCGCCGGGTCAGCCGTCGGCAGGCTGCACCACCATGGCCGCGCCGCCGCCGCGGCGGCGCGGCTCGGAGACGGCCGTGAGCAGGCCGTCGTCGCCGAGCTGCACGGCGGTGGCGGCCCCGATCTCGGCGGCGGAGGTGAACGCGTCGCCCGACGGCACGAGCGTGTGCCCGTACTCCTCGAGCGCCGGGCCGTAGGCCTCGATGAACTCCGGCTCGGCGGTGACGGACGCCGTGTTGCGCTGCGCCGCGCGCGGGGCGGCGAGCGCCTCGCCGATCGGCATGCCACGGTCGAGGTGGTTGGTGAGCGTCTGCAGCACGGTCGTGATGATCGTGGAGCCGCCGGGCGAGCCGAGGGCCAGGACCGGCTCGCCGTCGCGCAGCACGATCGTCGGTGCCATCGACGACCGCGGCCGCTTACCGGGCTCGATGCGGTTCGGGTCGTCCGCCGCCCACACGGTGGAGAAGTCGGTGAGCTCGTTGTTCAGCAGGAAGCCGCGGCCCGGCACGAGCATCCCGGAGCCGCCGGTCTGCTCGATCGTCAGGGTGTACTCGACGACGTTGCCGTCCCCGTCGACCACGGTGAGGTTGGTCGTCGAGACGTTCTCGGTGTCGGAGTCCGCGGGGGCGATCGTCTCCCCGCACGCCGCGTCGTCGGCGTCCACGTCGCCGGGCGCGACGGGCTTGGTCGCCGCGGCCTCCGGGTCGAGCAGGCACGCGCGCTCGGCGGCGAAGTCGTCCGACAACAGGGTGTCGAGCGGGACGTCGACGAACGCCGGGTCGCCCACGTAGGCGCCGCGGTCGGCGAAGGCCAGGGCGCTCGCCTCGAGGTAGTGGTGCAGGTAGGCGGCGTCGTCCATGCCGGCCAGGTCGAACGTCTCGAGGATGTTCAGCGCCTCGCCCACCGTGGACCCGCCGCTGGAGGACGGCGCCATGCCGTAGACGTCGTAGTCGCGGTAGTCGGACACGGTCGGGTCCTGCAGCAGCGCCTCGTACCCGGCCAGGTCGTCGAGGCCGAGGTAGCCGGGCGGCACGGGCAGGTCGGTGTCCGGCGAGGTCTGCGGGTGCTGCACGACGTCCACCATCTCGGCCGCGAGCTCGCCGCCGTAGAACGCGTCCGTGCCGCGCTTCGCCAGCAGGTCGTAGGTGTCCGCCAGGTCGCGGTTGCGGAACACGCTGCCGACGGCGGGCGGCCGGCCGCCGGGCAGGTACAGCTCCGCCGTCGCGGGGAACGCCGCGAAGCGCTCGGCGTTGCTCTTCGTCTGGTCGTGGAACGTCTGGTCGACGACGAACCCGCGCCGCGCCAGCTGCGTCGCCGGCTTCAGCGCCTTCTTCAGGGAGTAGGTGCCCCACTCGTCGAGCGCCGTCTGCCAGGTCGCGGGCGTGCCCGGCGTGCCGACCGAGACGCCGCTGGTCACCAGGTCCGGGGTGAACGGGTACGGCTTGCCGGTCGCCGGGTCGACGAACGCGTCGTTCGGCATCTCCGACGGCGCCGTCTCCCGACCGTCGATCGTCTGCACGTCGCCGCTGTCGGCGTCGTAGTACACGAAGTACCCGCCGCCCCCGACGCCGGCGCTGTACGGCTCGGTCACCCCCAGCGCCGCGGCCGCCGCCACCGCCGCGTCGACCGCGTTGCCGCCCTTGCGCAGCACCTCCAGGCCGACGCGGCTCGCCTCCGGGTCCACCGTGCTGATCGCGCCGCCGTACCCGACGGCGGTCGGCACCTTGACGTCGTCGCGCGGGGCGGCGCTCGCGGACGTCGCGGCGGTGGCGCCGACGACGGCGGTCGTCGCGGTGAGCGCGACGGCGCCCAGCGCGGCGAGCGCGCGGGTGCGACGGGCGGGGAGGGCGCTGGAACGACGGTGGTCCATGCGGTGGTCCATGGCTGTCTCCTGTGGCGGGTGCGGGTCCCGGGGCGGCTCCTCCCACAGTGGCGGAGAACGACGGGGGACGCCCGCCGAACGCGGCGGCGGCCCGGCCCGGCCCCGTCACCTCGCCTGTTGCGCGGGAGCGACGGAATCGCGACCGTAGGCAGATGACGACACCGGTCGCGGGCTTCGAGCTGCGTACCACCGATGCCCAGGAAGCCGAGCAGGCGCTCGCGACCATCTTTCCTCGGGTGCACCTGCGCGCCCCGAAGCAGGCGTTCGAGTTCTCCATCCGCTCCGCCGCGATCGGGCGCCTGGCCTGGACCGACCACACGCTGCCCATGCCGGGCCGCTCGGCGCTGGACGAGCCCGAGCCGATCGTCGTGCTGCAGCTGCGGGGCGACATCGATCTGCAGCACGCGGGACAGTCCTTCGGTCCGGGACCGGTGCTGCTCGACGCCCCGGATCAGGCCACGGCCACGTGGGACACGGCCAGGACCAGCGGCCTCACCCTGGACCGGGGGTACGTGCGCGCGACGGCCGCGCGGCTGACCGGGCGCAACCTGCCGAGCCACCTGTTCCGGTCCGGCTCCCCGCGAGGGCCGGCGGAGGCGCGTGCCTGGAAGGCGACCGCGCGGTACGCCGCGCAGTCGTTGACCCGCGACGCCGACGCGCTGTCGTCGCCGGTGCTGCAGAGCTCGCTGGCGCACCACGTCGCCCTCTCGCTGCTGCACGCGTTCCCCAACGTGGCCCTCGACGACGAGGGGCGGGCCGCCGAGCGCGTCCTGCCACCGGTGGTCCGGCGGGCGTCGGAGTTCATCGACGAGCACGCCCACGAGGCGATCACGGTCGACGACGTCGCCGCCGCGGTGCACGTCTCCACCCGCGGCCTGCAGGCGGCGTTCCGCCGCTCGCTGGACGCGACCCCGGGGGAGGCGCTGCGGCGGGCCCGGCTGGACGGCGCGCGCCGCGAGCTCCTGGACGGTGACCCGGGGGTCGCCACCGTCGCGGCCGTGGCTCGGCGGTGGGGGTTCCTGCACCTCGGCCACTTCGCCGCGGCCTACCGGCGAGCGCACGACGAGCTGCCGTCGCAGACCCTGCACCGGTGAGCTCCGGACGTCAGACCGCGGTGGTGGGCCGTCCGGTCTCGAGAGCGGCGGGGCGCAGCAGACGCTCGACGAAGGGACGGGCGGCCGTCCCGTGCGTGCTCGCGGCGGCCAGTACCGCCGTCGCGAGGTCCCGCACCTTGACGTTGTGCGTGTTGGAGGCGCCGCGCAACACGGCGAAGGCGTCGTCTGCCGTGAGGCCGTAGAGCACCATCAGCGCCCCCTTGGCCTGGTCGATCGCTGACCGGCTCTGCGCCGACGCGGCCACCTGCTGGGAGGCCATGCGGGACGCAGCCTCGCGGATCGTGGCCGTCACGTCCGTCACGAAGCCCTGCAGCACGGTCGTCGAGGGATCGTCCTCGGTGGGCTGGACCTCGCCGGTGAGCACCACGGTGCGCTCGTACCCGCGCACGTCCACGATGCGGTGCACGCTGGCGAAGGGGCCCCCGGTGCGCCGGGCCGCGGCGAGCAGCCGCTGCACGCGCTCGCGGTCGTCGGGATGCTTGTGAGCCAGGACGAGAGCGGTGGACGGCACCACCTCGCCCGGCTCGAGGCCGTGGACGAGGAACGTGCCCTCCGACCACCACCAGGTCTCCTCCGGGAGCAGGCAACGATACGAGCCGGTGAGCGGCGCGGACGGGATGTCGAGGGCGTGCTCCAGGGCGGACCGCTCCTGCGCTGGTGCGAGGGGCGACGGGGTGTCGGGCGGGTCGGCCGGCGTGCGGCGGGGGTCCACAGGCACCTCCTGGGCATGCGCGCTCCGCGGATCGGGACGCGGTCTGCTCCGGGACCGTCTTCTCGATGCCGGCTGACCAGGACACCACGGGTGCCCGGCCGTCCACGGGCGATCTGCGTGTCCGGGACGGCGGTGTGCGCCTGAAGGACCGCCCGGGCGGCCGCACGAGGTAGAAGAGTTTCCCTGGCGGTTGACATCGTGAAAGTTGGTGGCAACCTGGTCGCGGGACGCTGCGACGGCGCACGTCCCGGCCCGACCAGCGGAGGATCCCCCCCATGAGCCGAGCACAGAGCCGAGCACTGCCCCCTGCCCGACGTACCGTGCCCCTCGGGGTCGGTCTCCTGCTCGGCCTGGCGATGGCGGTGCCCGCGGGCGCCGCCGCGGCCGCGACGCCCGATCCCGACCTGCCGGTCGCGACCGCCGGCGTCTCGCCCGCCGCGGCGGGCACCGTCTCCGACGACGTCGCCGACCTGCCGCTGGACGACGCGGGTGCGGCGATCGTCACCGAGCGCGCGGAGCGGCTGATCGCCCCGGGCCTGGAGCTCACGGAGTTCGCGCGCGTCTCCGCGGAGGGCTGGCTGAGCGGCGAGGTGCTCGTCGCGCACCTCGGCCGGGACGGCGGGCCGCGCCTCGGCTACCTCGGCCCCGACGCGGTCGCCGGCAACGCGACCGTGAGCGCGATGGCCGCCGACCGGGGCGCCGTCGCCGCGATCAACGGCGACTTCTTCGACATCAACAACTCCGGTGCCGCGCTCGGCGCGGCCGTGGACGACGGCAGGCTGCTCAAGTCCGCCGCCCCCGGCCGCGAGAAGGCTCTGACGGTCGACTCGTCGGGCGTCGCGCGGCTCGCCGAGCTGTTCCTGGAGGGCACGGTCACCCTCGGGACGGGAGACGACGCGCGCGAGCTGCCCGTCGCTGGGCTCAACGTCACCGCCGTGCCGGCGGGCGGCGTCGCCGTCTTCGACGCCGCCTGGGGCGACGCGGCGCGCACCCGCCCGCTCGGCGCGGGGGAGCAGGGCGTCGAGGTGCAGGTCCGCACCGCACCCGGGAGCGACGAGGGCGCGGCCGGGACCGTCGTCTCCGTGGGCGCTCCGGGCTCCGGCCGCCTGCCGGCCGACGTCCGCGCCGTCGTCGCCCGGCCCGGGGCCGCGGCCGACGCGCTGGCGGCCCTCGCGCCCGGCGACGCGGTGACGCTCGCCTACGGCCTGCGCGACGACCTCGGCGAGCTCCGCACCGCCATCGGCGGAGACCCCGACGACTGGCTGCTCGAGGACGGCGAGGTCACGTCGTCCACCAGCGACTTTGCGACGCTCCGGCACCCCCGCACGGCGGTGGGCCTCAGCGAGGACGGCAGGACGGCGTACCTCGTGGTCGTCGACGGGCGGCAGGCGCAGAGCATCGGTGCCTCCCTGCCCGAGCTGGGCCGGTTCCTCGGTCAGCTCGGCGCGGACGACGCGATCAACCTCGACGGCGGCGGCTCGACGACGATGGTCGCGCGGCTGCCCGGGGACGCGGGGACCAGCGTGCTGAACAGCCCGTCGGACGGCGGCGAGCGCCTGGACGCGAACGGCCTCGGGCTGTTCACCCCCGAGGGCTCGGGCGAGGTGCACGCCTTCGATGTGCGCGCGGCCGTGCCCACGGGCGACGCCCCGGCCGGCGACGCGCTGCGCGTCTTCCCCGGCCTGCACCGCACCCTGACCGCGGCGGGGTACGACGAGTCCCGCGCCCCCGTCGACACCCGTCCCGACGACTGGACGACCACCGACGCGGCGGTCGCGACCGTCGCCCGCGCCGACGACGGCGCGGGGGTCGTCACCGGCGTCGCGGCCGGCACCGCGACCGTCCGCGCCGCGACCCCCGCGGCGGACGGCGTGGCGACGGGCCCCGCGGAGCTCACGGTGCTCGGGGGCCTCGAGCGCCTCACCGTGCCCGAGCCGGTCGTGACGCTCCCGGACGCGGACGCGACGGCGTCCCTCACCGTCGTCGGGCACGACGCCGACGGGTACGCGGCGCCGGTCGAGGCGCGCGACGTCGAGGTCACGGGCGGCGACGGCGTCGCCGCGCTGGAGCCGGCGGCCGACGGGTCGTTCACGGTGCGGGCGCTGCGGGGCTCGGGCGCCGCGACCTTCACGCTCGCGGTGGGGGACGAGCAGGTCGAGGTCGCCGTGGCGGTCTCGCTGGAGGACGTGGTCGTGGCGGACCTGGCGGATGCCGACCGCTGGACCGCGGCGCACGACCGGGCTCCCGGCGGCTCGGTCGCCCCCGGCGAGGGTCACGAGGGCTCGGCGGGCCTGAGGCTGACCTACGACTTCACGCAGTCCACCGCGACCCGCGGCCAGTACGCCGTCGCGCCGGACGGCGGGATCGTGGTGCCCGGGCAGCCTCGCACCCTCACGGCGTGGGTGCACGGCGACGGGAACGGCGCGTGGCTGCGGCTCCAGGTGCGCCAGGGCGACGGGGTCGTGACCAACCTCGACGGCCCGACCGTGTCGTGGGAGGGCTGGCGCCAGGTGCAGGTCGCCGTGCCCGAGGGCGTCGCGTTCCCGCTCACGCTGCAGCGCCTGCGCCTCCTCGAGACGCGGGCCGCAGAGCAGTACACGGGCGAGGTCGTCGTCTCGGACCTGCGCGCGCAGGTGCCGCCGGACGTCGAGGCGCCGGTGGCGGAGCGGGTCGAGGACCCGGCGGTCGTGGCCGACGGCGCGACGGACGACGCGCCGCTGCGCGTCGCGGTGCTGTCGGACGCGCAGTTCGTCGCCCGGGACCCGGGGTCGGGGGCGGTGCAGGGCGCGAAGCAGGCCCTGGCGGAGATCGTCGCGGCCGACCCGGACCTGCTCGTCATCAACGGCGACCTGGTGGACGAGGCGTCGCCCGCCGACTTCGACCTGGCCCGCGAGGTGCTCGACGAGGGCCTCGCCGACGCCGACTTCCCCTGGTACTACCTGCCGGGCAACCACGAGGTGATGGGCGGGTCCATCGAGAACTTCGAGGACGAGTTCGGCGAGCGGACGCACGTCGTCGACGTGCCCGACCCGCGCGGCGACGGCGGCACCACGCGCCTCGTCATGCTGGACTCGTCCAGCGGTCGCCTGGGCAGCGACTTCGCCCAGCTCCGCGCCCTGCGCGACGCGCTCGACGACGCGGCCGCGGACGACGCCGTGACGGGCGTCGTGACCTTCTTCCACCACCCGCTCGACGACCCGCTGCCCACGAAGGCGAGCCAGCTCGTCGACCGGGTCGAGGCGGAGACGCTGCGTGGCTGGTTCGAGGACTTCCGCGAGACGTCGGGCAAGCAGCTCGCCTCCGTCGGGTCGCACGTGGGCGTCTTCCACGCGGCCACCGCGGACGGTATCCCGTACGTCGTCAACGGCAACTCGGGCAAGAGCCCGGCCAGCACGCCCGACGACGGCGGGTTCACCGGCTGGTCGATGATCGGCGTCGACCCGGCGGAGCAGGGCACCGGCGACGGCGGCTGGTTCTCCTGGGAGGTCGAGGCGCGCGCCGAGAGCGTCACCGTGAGCGGGCCGGAGGAGCTCGCCGAGGGCACGTCCGGCCAGGTCAGCGCGCTGATCGCACAGGACGGCACCCGCCAGGTGCCGGTCGCGTGGCCGGTGTCCTCCCGTTGGGGCGGGGACAAGGTGTTCGTCGGCTCGCCCGACGACGCGCCGTCCGGCGCCGTGCTCGCCCTCGACCCGGCGACGCACGAGGCGACCGCTGTCGCGCCCGGCCGCGCGACCGTCGAGGTCGAGGTGAACGGCGTCGTCGGCGCGCTCGAGGTGCTGGTGCCCGCCGGGGCGCCGGGCACCGCCCGGATCAGCGACGACAACGGCTGGGACACCGGCCTGCGCGACGGCGACTACCGCGTGCTCGTCGACCTGTGGTGGGGCGAGAACGCCACCAGCCTGCGGCTGTACGAGGACGGCGCGCTGATCCACACCGAGAAGCTCACGTACGGCGGCACGGACGCCCAGCGGATCGCCGTCCCCGTCGCCGGGAAGAAGAACGGCGCGTACGAGTACACCTGCGAGCTCGTCAACGCGGCGGGGACGACGCCGTGCGCCGGCCCCCACACGGTGCGGGTGACCGACGCGAACCCGGGCACGCCCACGTTGTCGCACGACAACGGCGACGGGGACGGGGACTTCGTCGTCGCGATGGACAAGTGGTGGGGCACGCAGGCCACCGGCTACGTCCTGTACGAGGACGGCGTCGAGGTGGACCGGCAGGAGCTCGTCCCGGGGACCGGGGGAGAGGCGCAGTCCGCCGCCACCGTGCTCACGGGCCGGGAGCCCGGCACGTACCGGTACGTCGCCGTCCTCACCAACGACGCCGGCGAGACCCGCAGCAAGGAGCTGGCCGTCCGCGTGCGCCGCTGAGCGCCGCGGCACCGACCGCGGCGGGCGTTCGCCCCGCCCGCCGCGGTCGGCCTATCCTCGGACCATGAGCGACTTCCAGGTCAACCCGCGCGTCAAGTCCGAGCCCACCGGTGCCGTCCTCGGCCGTTTCCTCGGCGCGCTCGTGCTCTTCCTGGGCGGTCTGGTGCTGCTCGGCTCCGGCGCCTCCGGCGGGAACCCGACCCTGGACCCCTACATGGTCGTCGGCGGCATCCTCGCCGTCGGGCTGGCCTTCGGCCTCCCGATGATCGGCGCGCACGAGCGGGGCTGACCCGCACCCCAGAGCTGTGGGCGCTCGATGGGTGCTGTTCCCGTGCGGGACAGCGCCCTTCGAGCGCCCACGAACTGTGTCGTGACGTCGTCCGGTCAGCGCCGCGTGACGACGAGGACCTCCGAGACGTTCCCCGCGCGGTCCGTGGCGCGGGCCTCGACGCGGTCGCGCGGACCGATGCTGATCGCTCCGCGGTAGGTGGCCCACGTGCTGCGGCCGACCCGGTACTCCACGAGCGCGACGCCGGACGCGTCGTCCGTCGCGTCGAGGGTCAGGGACTTCCGGTTCGGGTGCGCCCACGCCGACGTGACCTCCGGCGCCGTGACGTCCGGCAGCAGGTAGGCGCCGACGCCCTGGGCCGACGTGCGGGTGGTGTCCTCCAGCAGCCACCGGGTCGCGTCGGCCGGGTCGGTGAGGGTGAGCGAGACGCCCGACGTGGTGCGGCCGTCGACGTCGAGGGCGCCGCCGGTGGCCGCGTTGACCAGATGCCCGTCGTACGGCTCGGCCTCGGTGGTGGCGTCCGGCTCGAACGTCCACCGCTGCCGCGGGTCGTCCGCGTCCGCCTCGACGCCGGCGTACCGGACCTCGGTGTCCGAGACCGCGGCGAGCGCGCCGGAGCCGTCGGACGCGGCGATCGTGTACGCGCCACCGCCCACCGGGGCGAGCGACCACACGCCGTCGCCCCACCGCGACCAGACCACCACGTCGCGCTCGGGGTGGTCGGCGTCGCCCGCGTACCGGTCGACCTGGTACTCGGTGCCGATCCCGTCGGTGACGATCCGGAACGCGTCCGTCGCGAAGTCGACGTCCTCGGCGGTGACGCGCTCGGGCGCGTCGGGCACCTGCGTGAAGTCGCCGTGGTAGACGTCGGGCGCCGGCTCGTCCCACGGGGCGGGGAGCGTGAGGTCCGCGGGGTAGACCTTGGCGAACAGCGCGTAGGCCTGCGGGTCGTACGCCTTCAGCTCGGCCCGGGTGTTGATCGGGCTCCGCACCCCGTCGGTCCAGTCGGGCTTCTCCGCCATGACGTCGAACCAGATCGCCGACAGCGTCGCGAAGTACTCGTCGATGTTGCCGATCGCGTACGTGTTCGGCCACCGGCCGGTGGTCCACGAGTTCTCGTAGGCGGCATACAGCTCGTCGGAGAGGCCCTTGTCCGCCAGCGTCTCGATGCCCACGAGGCGCACGGCGTGGCCGAACTCGTGCACCAGGATGTTCTCGTTCGGGTAGCCGGTGTTGAGGAACGCGTTCTCGTCCCCGCGGGTGCGCAGCACGTTGCGCTCGGAGATCGACGACACACAGCCGTTCCACTCGCTGCCGCCGTAGCCCTCGACGTCGTACATCTCGGGGTCGTAGCCGCCCCGGTGCTCGGGCACGAGGTAGGCGTTCTCCCGCGCCGCGTACACGGCGAGCGAGCAGCCGAAGTCGGCCATCCGTGCCGCGATGCCGTTGTCGGCCTTGCCGAGCTGCACGTCCACCTGCGCGGCGGCGAGGTCCAGCGTGGCCGGGTCGACGCGCGGGTTCGCCTTGACGACGATCCCGGACGCCGTCGTCACGGACTGCGTGTAGTAGTCCAGCCGCGGGACGCCGGTGTACGTCGCGTCCCGGGCGGGCCGACCCTCCGCGTCCTCGATCTGCGACCCGTCCACCGTGACGGTGAGCGGCTCGTCGGGGTCGAGCGTGCCGGTGTACGCGATGCTCGCCAGGTGCAGGTCGTCGGGCAGGCGCGCCATGCTGTTCGCGTCCGACGCCGCGATCTGCTGGTTGTCCTTGTCGAAGAAGATCGTGTCGGTGGGCCCGGCCGCGGGCTTCGCGGTGAGGGCGACGGTCGTGCCGCCCTGGGTGAGCGTGACGTTCTCGGGGCTTACCGCCGCCGTCTCGTCGACGTACCGGTCCCACGAGATCTCGAGGAACTTGCCCTCGTTGATCACGCGGACCTCGGTGACCTGCGGGCCCTCGTACGCCGGGTCGGCGGCGACGGACCCGTCCGCCGCCACGGGGATCTCGGGCGGGGCGTCGGCGGCGGTCGCCGTGCCCGCCCCCGCGAGCAGCGACGCTCCCAGTGCCGCTGCCGCCGCTGCTGCCGTCAGGGCGGGCAGCCCGCCCCGTTCTCGTCCGTTCTTCACACCAGTTCCCTTCGTCTGCGAGGTCCTGCCTGACGGGGGTGACGCGGGTGTTGCTCGCCCCGCCCCGGCCTGCGCCGGGGCGAGGACGTCTCAGGCGCCGGCGGGCAGCAGCGCCGACGTCCAGGCCTCGACGCCGGCGGCGTCGATGGGCAGGGCGTCGGAGAGCACCTCGTGGCCGTCGGGGGTGACGAGCAGGTCGTCCTCCAGGCGCACGCCGATGCCGCGCAGCTCCGGCGGCACGGTGAGGTCGTGGGCGTGGAAGTACAGGCCCGGCTCGACGGTCATGACGACGCCCGGCTCCAGGTCGGCGCCCATGTACTGCTCCCAGTCGCTGTGCGCGCAGTCGTGCACGTCGAGGCCCAGGTGGTGCCCGATGCCGCACACGAGCCAGCGGCGGTGGTGCTGGCCCTGCGGGGACAGAGCCTCGTCGACGGAGACGGGCAGCAGGCCCCAGTCGTGCAGGCCCTGCGCGATCACCTCCATGGCCGCGTAGTGGAAGTCGAGATAGTTCACGCCGGGGCGGATGTGCGCCATGCCGGCGCGGTGGCTCTTCTCCACCAGGTCGTGCACGGCGCGCTGCTCGGGGCTGAACCGGCCCGACGCCGGCACGGTGCGCGTGACGTCGGCGGTGTAGAGGGTGGTCGTCTCGACGCCCATGTCGAGCAGCAGGGCCGCGTCGGGGAGCACGGGCCCGTCGCAGCGCACCCAGTGCAGGGTGGGGGCGTGCGGGCCGCTGCCGACGATGCTGGCGTAGCCCGGCCCGTTGCCGGTGGTGCGGGCGTGCCGGTCGAACGTGCCCTGCAGCCAGCGCTCGCCGCCGGACCGCACCGCCGCGGGGATCTCCCGGGCCACGGCCTCGAAGCCCGTCACCGTGTGGTCGACGGCGGCGCGCAGCTGCGCCACCTCCCAGGCGTCCTTGACCATGCGCAGGTCCGCGCACGCCCGGGCGAGCTCGGCCGACGGCTCCAGGCCGTGCCGCGCCACGACGTCGGCCGGCACGGCGCGCCCGGCCCACCAGCCGGACCCGTGCGCCAGCGCGTCGTCCAGCTCCGCGAGCGGGCGCACCGGGACGCCGAGCGCCCGCGCCCACTCGCCGAGCCCGGGGGAGGCGCCCACCCACAGCTCGCCGTGCATGGCGTCGGAGAAGAAGGCCGGGTCGCCCGGCCGCGCGGGCGGTGGCGCGTAGAGCACGGCGTCCGCCCCGTGCAGCACGACGACGGCGTCCTCGAGCTGGCAGCCCGTCAGCCACACGAAGTCGCTGTCGGCCCGGAAGTCGTACGACGTGTCGTTGCTGCGCACGGGCGCGCGGCCCGCGCCGACCACGACGGTCCGCCCGCCGAGCCGCTCCGCCAGCCGGGCGCGGTGCGCCGCGGCGGCCTCGGCCGCGCCGTCGGGCACCCGGGCGGGCACGACGTCGGTGGACCAGCCCTGGGCGATCATCTCGGTGAAGGCCGGCACCTCCGTGAGGCGCGGGGTGCGGTTCCCCGAGTGCGGGGGCCGGTGGTCGTGGGCCTGCTGCGTCATCGTCGTTCTCCTCCTGCGTCCCGGACCAGCTCCCGCAGGCGCCCCAGCACCCGAGGGTCGCCGATCCCGTCGTGCTCGTACTCGTTGGTCACCCAGGCGTGCGAGCTCCCCAGCCTGGACAGGGTGTCGAGCTGCAGCCCCGAGTCCACGTACATGTCGTCGAAGTAGACCGCCGCGGCGAGCGGCACGTCGTTCGCGGCGAGGCGCTCGACGTCGTACAGCGGGCTCCACTCCCGCCGCGCGGCGAGCTCGTGCACCGCCGGCGCGAACGGCTTCAGCAGCCGCACCTCGTCGAACATCCACGGGAACGCCATCTCGCCCGTGAGCAGCAGCGGTCGCTCGTCGGGCCCGAACTGCGGCCGCTCGTCGCGGGCGCGCTGCGCCGCCCACGCCGTCGGGCCGTTCGCGCCGTCGCCGTAGATGGACTCCTGGAGCGTCCAGAACAGGGGGTTCGACGCCGACGACGAGCGCACCAGCACCTGCTCCAGGAACGCGTGCGACAGTCGGCCCGGGCGCACGAACGCCTCGTCGACCAGCCAGTGCAGGCGCTCGGACCCGGGCTTCATCCCCAGGTCGATCCCCAGGGACTGGAACCGGTGCACGGTGAGCGCGTCGCCGTCGGGCAGGCGCACGTCGCCCTCCGCGAGCCGGTCGGCGATCGCGGCCACGGCGTCGACGTCCTGCGGGTACAGGTCGTAGTAGCGGCGTGTCTTGGACTCGGCGCGCGCGAAGGTGCGCCGGTAGACCTCGTCGGCGCTCGCGGGCGTGCCCGGGATGCCGCCGGTCACGTAGCAGGCCGCCAGCCCCTCCGGCGCGGTCGAGAGGTAGGCGAGCGTGATCCAGCCGCCGAACGACTGGCCCAGGCTCGCCCACCGGCGTCCGTCGTAGTGGGTGCGGCGCACGTGCTCCAGGTCGGCCACGATCGAGTCGGCCCGGAAGCACGCCAGGTAGTCGGCGCCCGCGACGGCGTCCCCGCGCGCCGCGACCGACTCGCCGTCGAGCGGCGTGCTGCGGCCGGTGCCGCGCTGGTCCGGCAGGATCACGCGGTACGTCGTCAAGGCCTCGTCGAGCCAGCCGTCGCGCTTCAGGGGGCGGGGCGACGCGCCGCCCGGCCCGCCCTGCAGGTAGACCAGGAGGGGCAGGTCGTCGCCGCGGCGCCCGGGGTCGACCAGCTCGCGCCAGAAGACGGCGATCTGCTCGCCGTCGGGCCGGGCGTGGTCGAGGGGGACCGCCGTCGTGCGCTCCGTGACGTGCAGCCCCGGCAGGTGATAGGTGGTCACGCGGTCGTCTCCTCCTCGGTGGCGGCGGTCTTCGCCTCGCGGTCGGGCGTGGCCGTCGCGGCCCTCGCCTCCGCCGCCTCGCGCCGCGCCCGCTCCCACTCGGGGCGGATGCGCGGCACGGCGGCCAGCAGGGTCCGGGTGTACTCGTGCTGCGGGTCGTCGAAGACGGCGTCGCGCTCCCCCTGCTCGACGATGCGGCCCTTCGACATCACCGCCACGCGGTCGGCGATCTGCCGCACCACGGCGAGGTCGTGCGCGATGAAGAGGTAGCTGAACCCCTCCTCGCGCTGCAGGCGGCGCAGCAGGTTGATGATCTGCGCCTGCACGGACACGTCGAGCGCGGAGACCGCCTCGTCGCAGACCACCAGCCGCGGCGAGACGGCGAGCGCGCGGGCGATGCCGATGCGCTGCGCCTGGCCGCCGGAGAACTGCGACGGGTAGCGGCGGTGGTGGTCGGGGTCCAGCCCCACGCGCTCCATGAGCTGCTGCGTGAACGCCCGCGTGCCGCCCGGCACCTCGCGCCCCTGGTAGACCAGCGGCGCGGTGACGATGCGCTCCACCGTGTGCCGCGGGTTGAGCGACGAGTACGGGTCCTGGAACACCACCTGCACGTCGCTGCGGAACCGCCGCAGCCGGTCGCCCTTCGCGCGCGTCACGGGCTCGCCGTCGAAGACGACCTCGCCCGACGTCGCGTCCGTCAGCCGCGCGACGATCCGCGCCGTCGTCGACTTGCCCGACCCGGACTCGCCGACCAGCGCCAGCGTCTCGCGGGCGCGGACGTCGAGGCTCACGCCGTCGACCGCCCGGAACGTGTCCGCCCGGCCCAGCAGCCCGCCGGTGCCGGGCACCGCGAACTCCTTGACCAGGTCGGTGGCGCGCAGCAGCGGCTCGGACGCCTGCGACGTCGAGGCCGCCGGTGCGCTCGCGGGGGCGACGACGTCGTTCCCGGTGCTCGGCCCGGTGCTGGTGGTGCTCATGGCTTCCCTCCCACGCCGGCGGCGGCGTCGATTCCGCGCAGCTCGCCGATCTCGTCGTCGATCCGGGGGACGGCGTCCAGCAGCGCCCGCGTGTACGGGTGCTGCGGGTCGGAGAACAGCCGTTCGGCGGGGGCCTGCTCCACGGCCACGCCGTGGCGCATGACGACGACGTCCTCGGCGATCTCCGACACGACGGCGAGGTCGTGCGAGATGAGGATCAGCGCCGTCCCGGTCTCGCGCCGCACCTCCTGGAGCAGGTCGAGGATCTGGGCCTGCACGGTGACGTCGAGCGCGGTGGTCGGCTCGTCGGCGATGAGCAGGTCCGGCTCGGTGGAGAGCGCCATCGCGATCATCACGCGCTGGCGCATCCCGCCGGAGAACTGGTGCGGGTAGTGGTCCACGCGCCGAGCGGCGTCGGCGATGTGCACGCGCTCCATCGCCTCGACCGCGACCCTGTGCGCCTGCCGCCGGGTGACCCCGGGCCGGTGCGCCCGGTAGGCCTCCTCGATCTGCATCCCCACGGTGTAGTACGGGTTCAGCGACGACAGCGGGTCCTGGAAGATCATCGACATGCGGTCGCCGCGCAGGCGCCGCACCTTCGACTCGGGCAGCGCCGTGAGCTCGGCGCCGTCCAGGGACACCCGGCCGCGCAGGCTCGCCGTGGGCGGCAGCAGGCCCATGACGGCCAGCGACGTCATCGACTTGCCGGAGCCCGACTCGCCGACGATCCCCAGCGACGCGCCCTGCTCCAGCGTGAACGAGAGCCCGTCCACGACGTCGACCGGCCCGTGGGCCGTCCGGAACGTGATGGTGAGGTCCTCGACCTCGAGCAGCGTGCTCATGCCTGCCCCCTCATGCCCTCGCTCCGATCCGGACGCGCGGGTCGATCGTCGTGTAGACGATGTCCACGATCACGTTCCCGACGATGACCAGGAAGGCCGCGACGAGCGTGACGCCCATGATGACCGGCTGGTCGTTCTTGGTGATGGAGTCGGACGCCATCTTGCCGATGCCGTTGAGGCCGAAGACGGTCTCGATGATGATCGCGCCGCCCAGCAGGCCGGCGAAGTCCATGCCGAACAGCGTCACGACCGGCGTGAGCGCGGGCCGCAGCGCGTGCCGCCGCCACACCAGCCGTGGGGCGAGGCCCTTGGCGCGCGCCGTGCGGACGAAGTTCTCGTCGAGCGTGTCGAGCACGTTCGCCCGGGTGAGCCGCTGGTACATCGACGCGTAGGTGAACGCGAGCACCAGCCACGGCATGACGAAGTTGAGGAACCACTGCCCGGGGTCGGCGGCGAACGGCACCGCCTGGGGGAACGGCAGCCACCCGAGCCGCACCACCAGCACGTACTGCAGCACGAGGGCGAGCACGTAGTTGGGGATGGAGACGCCGCCCAGCGCGGCGCCGGTCGCGGCCCGGTCGAACCACGTGCCCTTCTTGATCGCGGCGATCATGCCGCCCGAGACGCCCATGAGCAGCCACAGCACGGCCGCGCCCACCGCGAGCGTGGCCGAGACGCCGAAGCGCTGCTCGAACATCTCGAGCACGGGCTGCCCGGTCTGGAAGGAGTAGCCCAGGCAGGGCGCCGCGCAGTCGATCGCGTTGGCGCCCGTGCCGTACGTCGTCCCGACGAACAGCCCGGACAGGAAGCCGAGGAACTGCTCGTAGAACGGCCGGTCCAGGCCCAGGTTGGTGCGGATCTGGTCGATCAGCTCGGGCGTGCAGTTCTTGCCGCAGATCTGCACCGCGGGGTCGGGGGAGAGCGCGAAGAAGATCGCGTACGTGAACAGGACGACGAGGAACAGCACGCCCACCATGCCGGCGAGCCTCGTCACGAGAAAGCGGACCATCAGCGCCTCTCCCCCGCGTCGACGACGTCCTTGAGCCGGTCGCCGAGGACCGTGAAGGACAGCACGAGCAGGAACAGGAAGGTTCCGGGGATCAGGAAGTACATCGGGTCGACGGCGTACCAGCTCATCGACTGCGCGATCATCTGCCCCCAGGACGGGGTCGGCGGGACGACGCCCACGCCGAGGAAGCTCAGCCCCGCCTCGGTGCCGATGTAGCCGGGCACCGCCAGCGTCGTCATGACGATGATCGTGGAGCGCAGGTTCGGCAGGATCTCCAGCAGCACGATCCGCCAGCCCGACGCCCCGGACGCCCGGGCCGCCTCGACGAACTCGCGCTGCGTGATCGTCATCGTCTGGCCGCGCACGACGCGGGCGAGGTACGGCCACCCGAACACCGAGATGACGAGCACGAGCAGCGGCGCGCGGTTGCTCGCGGGGAGCGCCGACAGGATCGCGATCATGAAGATCAGGGCGGGGAACGCCATGAGGAAGTCCATGACGCGCGACACGACCTGGTCGACCTTGCCGCCGTGGTACCCGGCGAGGAGCCCGAAGAGGACCCCCAGCAGCGTGGTGAGCGTGGTGGCGGCGAGCGCGATGAGCATGGAGGTGCGCGCGCCGTAGACGATGCGCGCGAACAGGTCGCGGCCGGTGCCGGGCTCGACGCCGAACCAGTGCTCGGCGCTGATCCCGCCGAGCGGGCCGATCGGCAGGCCGCCGAGGTTCGGGTCGATGGCGGTCTGGTCGAACTCGTACGGCCCCCAGCCGGAGAGCTTGACGACGAGCGGCGCGGCGACGGCCAGGAGCGCGACGAGCGCGATGTACGACAGGGCCAGCACCGCCCCGCGGTTGCGGAGCAGGTGGTGCCAGACACCCTGCCGGGGCGCCGGGGGCGCGACGCCGACGGACGGCGCGCCCCCGGTCTCTGCCTCGAGCGTGGTCATGCTGATGGTCATGGCTCAGCCCTTGCTCGGGTCCTTGAGCCCGACGCCGGTGTAGTCGAGCCCGCCGGTCGCGACGCCGGGGCTGGAGTACACCCCGGTGACGTTCTCGCCGGGCAGCAGCACGACCTTCTCCACCAGCAGCGGCACGATCGGCGCCTCGGTGAGGACCTGCTCGTCGAGGTTGCCCCACGCCTCGTTCGCCGCCGCGGGGTCGGTGATGGCGAGCGCGTCGTCGATGGCGGAGTTGATCGCCGGGTCGTCGATCTGGGCGAGGTTCGAGTTGCCCTTGTCGGTGATGCGGCGCCCGTCGAACAGCGGCGGGATCACGGTGCTCGCCGACGACGCCCAGTCCGGGCACCAGCCCGTGATCGCGGCGTCGTTCTGCAGCTTGGGCGTGCCGATCGTCTCGTAGAACTTCGAGGTGTCGATCGGGTTGAACGTGACCTTGATGCCCACGCGGGACAGCGACTGCTGCACGGCCTCGGCCTGCGCCTGCAGCTTGGGCTGCGTGCGCATGTCGAGCGTCATCTCGAACCCGTCGGGGTAGCCCGCCTCGGCGAGCAGCTCCTTGGCCTTGTCGACGTCGCCGGCGTTCCCCTCGCTGGGGTACAGGTCGAAGTCCTTGAACCCGGCGACCGACTCCGGGATCGTCGTGCTGGCGATGTCGGCGAGCATCGTGCCGCCGGTGCCGTTCTGCACGGCCGCCTTGTCCACCGCGTACGAGATCGCCTGGCGCACCTTGACGTCGTCGAGCGGCTTCTTGGTCGTGTTCAGTCCCATGTACGTGGTGCAGACGCCCGGCCAGTCGACCAGCCGGTCCTTGAGCTTCGGGTCCTGGAGGCGGGCGAGGGTGGCGGGCTGCAGGTTGCCGCCGATCGCGTTGACGTCGGTGCCCTGGCCGGCGAGCAGGCGCTCGTCGATGGTGGCCGGGTCGAGGCCGAGCTGGAAGTTCCAGCCGTCCGGCTTGGCGGTGCGCACCTCGTCGGTGGCCGCGTCCCAGTTCTCGTTGCGCACGAGCTTGATGACGCTGCCCGGGGTGTACTCGTCGAGCGTGTACGGGCCGGACGCGACGATGTCGTTGAGGAACTCGTCGCCGGCGCCGGAGCCCACGGGGAACGGCGCGAAGTTCGGCTGCGACGCGACGGCGGGGAAGTCGGGGAACGGCGCCTTGAGGTGGAAGACGATCGTGGTGTCGTCGGGCGTCTCGATGGTCTTCAGGTCGCCGGACTTGTACGGCCCCTCGTAGTCCTTCGGGGCGTCGATGACCTGCTTGGCGTACGGGGAGCCGATGCCGATCTCCGGGTCCCAGGCGCGGGAGACGCCGAACTTCACCTCGGCGGACGTGATCGGGTCCCCGTTGTCGAACTTGAGCCCGTCCTTGAGCGTGAACGTCCAGGTGAGGCCGTCGTCCGACACGGTGCCCGTGTCCGTGGCGAGGTCCGGCACGATCTCGTTCGGGTCCTCCGCGCTGCCCGACGCCGGCGTCGTGAGCGTGCGGTACACGAGCCGGTAGAAGTTGTTCACGCCGCCGTCCCAGCCCTTGGCCGGGTCGAGGTAGGAGAAGTCGGCGTTCTGCAGCACCTGCACGACGCCGCCCTCGGCGGGCTCGCCCTCGAGGCCGCCGGCGGTGCTCGCCGTCGAGCCCCCGCCTCCGCCGCCGGAGGAGCACGCGCCGAGCGCGAGGAGGGCCGCGACGCCGAACGCTGCGGCACGGAGGGCTGGTCTGGTCACTCGTCGTGTCATGGAAAACCTCCCAGGGTGGGGATGGTGCGACGGGTCGGTCGGGGAGTGCGGTGGTGCGGTGGTGCGGGTCAGGACGTCCGGAGGAAGACGCGCATGGCGCCCACCTCGCGGTTGCCCCAGAGCGCGTAGGGCACGAGGGCCACCGGCGCGCGGTGCGTGGTGGGCGCCATGGCGCCCAGCGGGGGGTACGGGTCGTCGCCCGTCGGCGGCGCGACGGCGAGGTCGCCGCGCAGCACGCGCCACGGGTGGTCCTCGTCGACCACGAGCCGGGGCACGTCCTCGGCGGCGAGGAGCAGGTCGTCCACCGGGGCGGGGGAGTCCTGCTGCTCGACGCAGTACACGAGCGGCCCGCGCAGGACGGCGGCGCTGCCGCGCGCGGCGTCCAGGTGGGGGTGCGCGGTGACGGCGCGGACCGGCATGGGCAGGTCGAGCACGACCGTCGCGCCCGGTGCCCAGGCGCGGGTCAGCCGGAGCCAGCCGTCGGCCGGGAGCTCGGCCACGGCCTCGCCGTCCACCGTGGCGGTGGCGCCGTCGGCCCAGGCGGGCACGCGCAGCGCGAGGGTCGTGGGGCCCTCCGCCGCGCGGCGCACGCGCACGGTGACCCGGCCGTCCCACGGCAGGTCGGTCGTCACGTCCACGTCGAGCGCGGGGGAGTCGATCGCGGCGCTCGCGTACAGCGCGAGGGTCAGGGAGTCGTCGTCGGCCACGGCCAGGTGGTCCTGGAGCTCCGACGTCCAGCGCACGACGTTGGGCGGGCAGCAGGGGCAGCCGAACCAGGCCCGGCGCAGCAGCTCGCCGTCCTTCTCGGCGCCGCTGCGCTGCTCGTGGTCGGGGCGGCGCTGCAGCGGGTTGTCGTAGAAGAAGGCGGCGCCGTCCTCCGACAGCCCGACGGCGTATGCGTTGTGCAGCACCCGCTCGACGTGGTCGAGGACGTCGGCGCGGCCGGTGGCGAGGAAGAGCCGCCAGCCCCACTGCGCCGTGCCGATCGCGGCGCACGTCTCGGCGTACGCGCGCTCGGCGGGCAGCTCGAACCGGTCGCCGAAGGCCTCGTCGGAGTGCCGGGAGCCGATGCCGCCGGTGAGGTAGGACTTGCGGGCCACCATGTCGTCCCACAGGTGCTCGAGGTGGGCGAGGAGCGCGTCGTCGTCCGTCTCGAGCGCGACGTCGGTGGCCCCGGCGGCGAGGTAGACCATGCGCACGGCGTGCCCGGTGACGGACCCCAGCTCGCGCAGCGGCACGGCGTCCTGGAAGTAGTCCGCCGCGAAGATCGTGTGCTCGAGGGTCCCGGCGCCGCGGCGCTCGACGAACAGCCGGGCCTGCTCCAGGTAGCGGCGGTCGCCCGTCTCGCGGGCGAGCTCCACGAGGGCCATCTCCACCTCGGGGTGGCCGCAGTACGCCGGCTCGCCGTCGGGGCCGTAGCGCTCGACGACGAGGTCCGCGAACCGGGCGGCGACGTCGAGCAGGCGGCGGTCGCCGAGCTGGCGGGACGCCGCGACGGCGGCCTGGGCGAGGTGGCCGAGGTTGTACATCTCGTGGCCCCAGGAGAGGTCCTGCCAGGGTTCCTTGGGGCTCTGCGGCGACTGGTAGAAGGTGCCGAGGTAGCCGTCGGCGCGCTGGGCCCGCTCGATCAGCGCCACGGACTCCTCGAAGAAGTCGCGGGCCGTCTCCAGCGCCGCGGCCTCGCCGTCGTCGGCCGGCTCCCGGCCGAGCTCGTAGGCGATCCCCTCGAGCGTCTTGTAGACGTCGGTGTCGAGGAACGGGTAGCGCCCGCGGTAGTCGCCGACCGCCGGGTCGTGGAGCCGCCGGAAGTTGTCGAGGTTCCCGGCCTGCCGCACCTCGCGGACGACGTGCGGGACGGTGACGACGCGGTTGCGCCGCTGCCAGTCATGGAGCAGGCCGCCGGTGAGGCGCACGCGGTCCGTGCCGAGCGGGGTGCCGGCACGGCCGGTCGTCGCGACGGCGGGGGCGCGGGTCGGGACGGGAGCCAGGTTCGGGGTGATGGCCACGAAATCTCCTCAGTGGTATATCACATTGCACATGCACGGCCACGTCGCCCAGGGCGGGCCGGCGTGACGTCGTCGTCCGGTACTGCTGCCGCCGTCCGCGTCCTCGCGTCCGCCGGGTCGTCCGCACCCCGGGAAGATGCCCGGAACCGCGCCGTTCCTGCAGGTGGGCCGGGTGCCGGGTCGCGGTCCCTGTGCCCGTCGCCGGGCGGGTCGCCTTGACCTGCCAGCCGATGTGGGCGGTAACATATCATGCACTACTGTGATGTCCACCACCCCCGGATCAGCCCCGTGAGGAAGTGCTCATGTCGGAAGCCGTCGCGTCGTTCCGCCGCATCGAGGCGCCGGTCAGCCTGCGCGAGACCGTGTCGCGGGCGCTCACCGCGGCGATCGTCTCGGGCGATCTCGCCCCGGGCACGCTGGTCTCGGTGCCGTCGCTCACCGCGCGCTTCGCCGTGTCCGCGACGCCGGTGCGCGAGGCGATGCTGGACCTCGAGAAGCGCGGGTTCGTCACCGCGGTGCGCAACAAGGGCTTCCGGGTGACCGAGGTGTCGCCGGAGATGCTGAGCCACATCGCCGAGGTGCGCCAGCTGCTCGAGCCGCCGGCGATGGAGAAGCTGGCGGGCCGCTTCCCGCAGGGTGCGCTGCCGGCCCTGCGCGAGCAGGCCGACGCCATCGTCACGGGCGCCCGCTCGGGCGACCTGGTGACCTATCTCGAGGCGGACCGCGACTTCCACCTGCGGCTCACGACCCTGGCGGGCAACCCCCTGCTGGTGGACGTGGTGGCCGACCTGCGCAGCCGCGCGCGGCTGCTCGGCCTCTCCCAGATGGTCGCCACCGACCACCTGGAGCAGTCGGCGGCCGAGCACCACGAGCTGCTCGACCTGCTCGCCGCCGGTGACGCCGCCGGGGCGCGGGACCTCATGCGCCGCCACATCGGCCACACCACCGGCTGGTGGGCGGGGCGGCCCGAGGACGACTGACCCCGGGGGCGGTCGGCGACGTGGCCGACCCCTCAACCCTCCTGGTATGTGACATATTACCGAGCACCGATCGAAGGAGCAGCCGATGACCGACGACGTCGTGGTCGTGGGGGCGGGCATCGTGGGCGCCGCGTGCGCCCGCGCGCTCGCGCGCCGCGGGCTCGCCGTGACCGTCCTCGATCGCGGCGGCGCGGCGTCGGGCACCACCGCCCACGGGGAGGGCAACCTCCTCGTCTCCGACAAGGAGCCCGGCCCCGAGCTGGTGCTCGCGCAGCACGCGGCGCGCCGCTGGTCGACCCTCGTCGAGGAGCTGGCCGACGAGCTGGGCCCGCGCTTCCCGGCCGTCGAGTACGACCCCAAGGGCGGCCTCGTCGCGGCCACCACGGCCGAGGGGGCCCAGCCGCTGCGCGACTTCGCCGCACGGCAGCGCGGCGCCGGGGTCGACGCGCGGGAGATCGACGTCGCCCGCGCCCTCGAGCTCGAGCCCGCCCTCAACCCCGACCTGACCGCCGCGGTCTGGTACCCCGAGGACGCGCAGGTGCAGCCCGTCGCCGCGGCGGAGGCGCTGCTCGCGTCCGCCCGCCGCGCGGGGGCGCGGGTGCGCACCGGCGTCGAGGTGACCGGCGCGCTGCGCGACGGCGACCGGGTCGTCGGCGTCCGCACCAGCGCCGGCGACGTGCCCGCCGGTGCCGTCGTCCTGGCCGCGGGACCGTGGTCGGGCGTCGTCGCCGCGCGGCTCGGGGTCGCGCTGCCCGTGCGCCCGCGCCGCGGGATGGTGCTGGTGACGACCCGGATGCCGCACGTCGTGCGGCACAAGGTCTACGACGGCGACTACGTCGGTGCCACGCAGTCCGGCGACGCCGCGCTGCAGACGTCGAGCGTGGTCGAGTCCACCGCGGCCGGCACCGTGCTGATCGGGTCCAGCCGCGAGCAGGTCGGCTTCGACGACCGGCTGCGCGGCGTCGTGCTGCGCGAGATGGCCGCCCGCGCGGTGCGGCTGTTCCCGTTCCTCGCCGACGCGAGCGTCATGCGCACCTACCTCGGCTTCCGCCCCTACGTGCCCGACCACCTGCCGATCGTCGGCCCCGACCCCCGCACCCCCGGCCTGTGGGTCGCGACCGGGCACGAGGGCGCCGGCATCGGGCTGGGGCCGGTCAGCGGCGAGCTGCTCGCCGACCTGTTCACCGGCGCGGAGCCCGAGGTCGACCCCGCGCCGTTCCGCGTCGACCGCCCGGCGGTGCTCGCCGCCGGCTCGCCCTCCGAGAGCGCCGTGCCGTCCGAGAAGACAGGGGAGGCCTCATGACCACGCACCGGCAGGACGCCGGGCCACGCCCGCTGACCATCACGCTCGACGGCGAGCCTTTCCCGGGCACCGAGGGCCAGACGATCGCGGGGATGCTGCTGTCCGCCAGGCGGCGGTCGTGGCGCACCACCAGCGTCGACGGCGCCCCCCGCGGCGTGTTCTGCGGCATCGGCGTGTGCTTCGACTGCCTCGTCACCGTCAACGGCGTCCGCGACGTGCGGGCCTGCCTGCGGCGCGCCGCCGACGGGGACGTCGTCGAGACGCAGCACGACCCGCTGCCGGGGGCGGTCTCATGAGCCGCCGCACCGTGGTCGTGGTCGGGGCCGGGCCCGCGGGCCTCTCCGCCGCGCGCGCCGCGGCCCGCGCGGGCGCCGACGTGACGCTGCTCGACGCGTCCGACCAGGTGGGCGGGCAGTTCTGGCGGCACCGGGTGCTCCCGGGCGGCGGGACCTCGCCCGACGAGGCCTCCTTCCACCACGGCTGGGGCACGTTCACGGCGCTGCGCGACGTCGTCGCCGGGCACCCCCGCGTCACGCTGCTGACGTCCGCGCAGGTGTGGGCGCTCGAGCGGCTCGACGACGGCGTGCGGCTGCGCGTGCTGGTCGGACCCGCCGACGCCGGGGGGCGCGAGCACCTCACCCTCACCCCCGACGCGCTCGTGCTCGCCACGGGGGCCCACGACCGGACGCTCCCGTTCCCCGGCTGGCAGCTGCCCGGCGTCACGACCGCCGGCGCGGCCCAGGCCCTCGCCAAGGCGGAGCGCGTGGCCGTCGGCGACCGCGTCGTCGTCGCCGGCGCCGGCCCGTTCCTGCTGCCGGTCGCCACGTCGCTGCTGCGCACCGGCGCACGCGTGCTGTCGGTGCACGAGGCCGCGACCCCGGCGGCGCTGGTCCGTGGCTGGGGCGCGCGGCCGGCCGGGCTGCTGGGCGCGGCGCACAAGGCCGGCGAGCTCGGCGGGTACGCCGCCGCGCTCGCCCGGCACCGGGTCGCGTACCGGGTCGGCGAGGCCGTGGTCGCCGCGCGCGGCGACGGCCGGGTCGAGGAGGTGACGGTCGCGCGCGTCGACGCGCGGTGGTCGCCCGTGCCGGGCACCGAGCGGACAGTCGCGGCCGACGCGGTGCACGTCTCGCACGGGTTCACGCCGCGCCTCGAGCTCGCCGTGGCGGCGGCGTGCGCGATCTCGCCGGACCGCTTCGTCGTCGTCGACGACCGCCAGCGCACCACCGCGCCCGGTGTGTGGGCCGCCGGCGAGCTGACCGGCATCGGCGGGGCCGAGGCCGCGCTCGCCGAGGGCTGGGTGGCCGGGCACCACGCGGCGGCCGGCGCGCCCGACGACGCCGCGCTCGCCCGCGCGGTGCGCCGCCGCGGCCGGTCCGCGGACTTCGCGCGGCGGCTCGAGGCGGCGCACGGCATCCGCGCCGGCTGGACGTCGTGGCTGCGCGACGACACCCTCGTCTGCCGCTGCGAGGAGATCGACGCCGGCACCCTGCGCGCGGCCGCGTGCGCCACCGCGTCGACCGACCTGCGCTCCGTACGCCTCACCAGCCGCGCCGGGCTCGGCCCCTGCCAGGCGAGGGTCTGCGGCCGCACGGTCGCGGAGCTCGTCGGGGCCGCGGGGCCTGCGCCCGGCGAGGGCACGGGGGCGACGCCCGCGGTGCCCGACCGGCGGCCCCTCGTCGTGCCCGTCCGGCTCGGCGACCTCGCCACCCTGCCCGACGACCCGGCGGCCGACACCGCCTGACCCCGGCCCTTCACCCGACCCAGACCCGCATCCGACACCGACCTTCATCGACACAGACCCCTCGCGCCCCGAGCCCGGAGGCGCGTGAACCGAGAGGACACCGCATGAGCTCCCAGAAGATCGACCTCGGCGGCGTCGTCGTCGCGACGACGCTGCCGTTCACCCCCGACCCCGCGGCGCCCGCCGGGCTCGCCGTCGACTACGCGGGCTACGCCGCGCACGTCGACCACCTCATGAACGCCGGCTGCCGGGGCGTGGGGCCCAACGGCTCGCTCGGCGAGTACTCGTCCCTCACGGACGAGGAGCGCCGCACGGTGGTGCAGACCGCCGTCGAGGCCGTCGCCGGCCGCGGCATCGTCATCGCGGGCGTGCACGGCGTGGGGTGGCACCAGGCCCAGCACTGGGCCGAGCTCGCCCAGGAGGACGGCGCCGACGCCGTCCTGCTGCTGCCGCCGACGATCTACCGGGCCAACCGGCGCGAGATCGTCGAGCACTACGCCCGCGTCAACGAGGTCGGCCTGCCGATCATGGTCTACAACAACCCGTTCGACACCAAGGTGGACCTCACGCCCGACCTCGTCGCCGAGCTCGCGCAGCTCGAGAACGTGGTGGCCATCAAGGAGTTCTCCGGCGACGTGCGCCGGATCTCCGAGCTGCGCGAGGTGGCCGACATCGACGTCATCGCCGGCGCCGACGACCTGCTGTTCGAGTCGCTCGTCATGGGCGCGACGGGCTGGTTCGCCGGCTACCCGAACGCGATCCCCGAGGTCGCCGTCGAGCTGTACGAGCTGGTGCGGGCCGGGAAGATCACCGACGCGCGGGACCTGTACGAGAACGTGGTCGCCATGTTCCGCTGGGACTCGCGCACCGAGTTCGTGCAGGCCATCAAGCTGTCCACGCAGATCGCGGGGCGCCCGTTCGGCATCGAGACCCGCCCGCCGCGCGGCCCGCTGTCCCCGGAGCAGGAGGCCACCGTGCGTGCGGACACCGAGAAGGCCCTCGCGTACATCGCCCAGCGCTGAGCCTGTACACCACCCTGAGCCCGTCACCTGACCGTCCCGGAGAGGCCGACCATGCGATCGTCCCGCACCTTCACCGCCGTCGACTCGCACACCGAGGGGATGCCCACCCGCGTCGTCACGTCGGGCCTCGGGGTGATCCCCGGCGCCACGATGAACGACAAGCGGCTGCACTTCATCGAGCACCTCGACGACGTGCGGAAGCTGCTCGTCAACGAGCCGCGGGGGCACGCCGCGATGAGCGGCGCCATCCTGCAGCCCTCGACGCGCGACGACTGCGACTGGGGCGTCGTGTACATCGAGGTCTCCGGCTGCCTGCCGATGTGCGGGCACGGCACGATCGGCGTCGCCACCGTGCTGGTGGAGACGGGCATGGTGACGGTCACCGAGCCGACGACCACCATCCGGCTGGACACCCCGGCCGGGGTGGTCGTCGCCCGGGTGGAGGTGCGCGACGGGCACGCCGAGTCGGTGACGATCGAGAACGTGCCCAGCTTCGTCGTGCGGCTCGACGACGAGGTCGACGTGCCCGGGCTCGGCACCGTCCCGTACTCGCTCGCGTTCGGCGGCAACTTCTACGCCATGGTCGACCTCGACGACGTGAAGCTGCCGTTCGACCGCACCCGGCAGCAGGAGATCCTCGCCGCGGGGCTCGCGATCATGGACGCGATCAACACGACGGCGCCGCCGTCGCACCCCACGATCGCGGGCGTGGACCACTGCCACCACGTCGAGTTCATCGCGCCGGGCTCCACCGCGGAGCACTCCCGCCACGCGATGGCGATCCACCCCGGGTGGTTCGACCGCTCGCCCTGCGGCACCGGCACGTCCGCCCGGATGGCGGAGCTGTGGGCGCGGGGCGAGCTCGCGCTCGACACGGACTTCGTCAACGAGTCCTTCATCGGCTCCCGCTTCGTGGGCCGGCTGGTCGGGGAGACCGAGGTCGCCGGGACCCCCGCCGTCGTGCCCACCATCACCGGCCGCGCCTGGGTCACCGGCCTGGGCACCTACCTGCTCGACCCGAGCGACCCGTTCCCCACCGGCTTCCAGTTCTGAGGTGCAGACGATGAC
Source organism: Isoptericola sp. NPDC056618 (assembly GCF_042792715.1). NCBI lineage: Bacteria > Bacillati > Actinomycetota > Actinomycetes > Micrococcales > Promicromonosporaceae > Isoptericola > Isoptericola sp. NPDC056618. Next base: position 481,717 of record NZ_JBHTVZ010000001.1, read on the forward strand.
GACCCCGACAGGCGCCCCGACGACGCCCGCGCAGGCTCACGAGGCGGCCCGCGCCGCCGCGGCGGCCGCACCCCTCCTCGCGGACCTCCCGCCGTCGACGCGGGCCGACGCGCTGCGCGCCGTCGCCGAGGTGCTCGGCGCGCACGAGGACGAGCTGGTCGCGCTCGCCGCGGCCGAGACCCGGCTGGTCGAGGCCCGGCTGCGCGGCGAGCTCAAACGCACCCGCGTGCAGCTGCGCCTGTTCGCCCGGGTGGTCGAGTCCGGCGCCTACCTCGACGTCCGGCTCGACGCCGCCGACCCCGACTTCGTGCTCGGCCCGCGCCCCGACCTGCGCCGCACCCTGTGGCCGGTCGGGCCCGTGCTCGTCTTCGCGGCGAGCAACTTCCCGTTCGCGTTCTCCGTGCCCGGCGGCGACACCGCGGCCGCGCTCGCCGCCGGCTGCCCCGTGATCGTCAAGGCGCACCCCGGGCACGTCGAGCTGTCCCGCCGGGTCGCCGACCTCATGGCCGAGGCCCTCGCGGGCGCCGGGCTGCCGGACGGCACGTTCGCCCTGGTCGAGGGCGACGACGCCGGTCGCGACCTGCTGGCGCACCCCGCGGTCCGGGCTGCCGCGTTCACCGGCTCCACGCGCGTGGGCCGGCTGCTCGCCGACGCCGCGGCGTCGCGCCCCGACCCGATCCCGTTCTACGGCGAGCTCGGCTCGCTCAACCCGGTGCTCGTGCGTCCCGCCGCCCTCGCCGACCGCGGCGCGGAGATCGCCCGGGGGTGGGTCGGGTCGGTGAGCGGCTCGGCCGGCCAGCTCTGCACCAAGCCCGGCTTCCTGCTCGTCCCCGAGGGGCACGACCTCGGGCACGTCGTCGCCGAGGCGGCCGCCGCGGTGCCCGAGCACGCCCTCCTCAACCCCCGCGTGGGCGCGGGGTACGTCGCCGGGCGCGCCGCCGTCCTGGGCACCCCCGGCGTCGTCGTCCTGGCCGAGGGACACGCGCGGACGGGGGAGGACGGCGTCGTGCGCGCGACGCCGACGCTCGTCCAGACCGACCTCGCCACGCTGCGCGAGCACCGTGACACCGTGCTGGAGGAGGTGTTCGGGCCGTTCGGCGTGCTCGTCACCTACCCCGAGGGCACCGACCTGGGGGCGGTCGTGGCGGAGCTCTTCCCCGGCGAGCTCACCGCGACCGTGCACCGCGGGCCGGGCGAGGGGGCCGAGGTGGCCGGGCTGCTGGCCACCCTGGGCCGGCACGCGGGGCGGGTGCTCGTCGACGGCTGGCCCACCGGCGTCGCCGTCACGCCGGCGATGCAGCACGGCGGCCCGTGGCCGGCCACGACGAGCGACGCGACGTCCGTCGGCACCGCGGCCATCGGCCGGTTCCTGCGCGGCGTCACGTTCCAGGACGCCCCCCAGGACGCGCTGCCCGCGCCGTTGCAGGACGGTAACCCGTGGGGGGTGCCGCAGGCGCGGTCGGGTGTGGCAGAGTCGGCGCACTGGTAGGCAGCGAGGCCACGACCAGGCGCTTCACGGGAGGTCCGACCACGTGCTCATCGCCGAAGAGCTGCTGCTCCTGGCCCACGACGACCTGCGCACCGGGCCGTCCGTGTTCGACGACGCCCCCTACCGGCTCGCCGGCGCGCTCCTCGTCGAGCTGGTGATCGCGGGCCGGGTCGCGCTGCCCCCGGCGCCGGGCGACGACGGACCGGTCCTGGTCCTCGACCGCGCGCCGACCGGGCGCCGGGAGCTCGACGACGTCCTCGACGTCGCGGCCTCGACGCCCCGGCGCGCGACGGAGCTCGTCGACGTGCTGGCGCGCCGCGTCGAGCGGCCGCTGCTGGACGGGCTCGTCGCCCAGGGCCTGCTCCGGCGCGAGGACCGGGCCGTCTGGGGCGTGCTCCGGAGCACCCGGTGGCGCACGGTGGACGGGCCGGCCGTCGCCGCACTGCGCCGTCGCGTGCACGGCGTCCTGCTCGACGGCGCCGCACCCGGCGACCGCACCGCTGCGCTCCTCACGCTCGCCGAGGGCTCCGGCTGGCTCCGGCCCCGCGTCCCGCGCGACCGCCGCCGCGAGGCCGACGCCCGGATGCGCGAGCTGGCGGCCACGTGGTGGCGCGGGAGCGCGGTCCGGGAGGCGGCCGGGGCGGTCGCCGCGGCCGTCGTGGGCGTCGTGAGCGCCGCGACGCTGGTGCTGCCCGCCGCGACCTGACGCGAGCTCGCGGGGGTCACGCGCCGGTCAGGCGTCGTCGTCCAGCCGCCCGAGCAGGTCGACGGCGGCGCGCGCGTACTCGCCGATCCACCGGTCGTGGAGGCGCTTGATGGGCAGCGGCGCGAGCGCGAGGTGGCGCTCGCGCCCGACCTTCCGGCCGGTGACGAGCTCCGCCCGCTCGAGCACGCGCAGGTGCTGCAGCACGGTGGTGCGGTCGAGCCGGGGGAACAGCGCGCACAGCTCGCCGGTGGTGCGGGTGGACTCCTTGAGCGCGTCCAGCATGCGCCGGCGCACCGGTGCCGCGAGGGCCTTGAACACGGCGTCGTCGTCGGCGGGGTCGTCGTCATCCCTGGGCGCCGAAGAGTTCATGTGATAAAAATACAACATGAACGAGAAGCAGGCACTCTCCGAGCTCACCTTCACGGTCTCGGGCCGCGTCTCGCGACCCTGCCGTGACGTCTACGAGGCCATCGCGGACCCCGCACAGCTGTCGCAGTACTTCACGACCGGCGGCGCCCGCGGGCGCCTGGAGCCCGGGGCCGACGTGTCCTGGGACTTCGCCGACTTCCCCGGCCGCTTCCCCGTCACGGTGGTGGAGGCCGCGCCGCCCCGCCGGATCGTCATCCGGTGGGAGGGCAAGGACACCGCCGACGGGTCGGGGTCGACCACGACCACGTTCGAGCTCGAGCCGCTCGACGACGACACCCGCACCCTCGTCACCATCACCGAGTCGTCCTGGGCCCTCACGGCCGGCGGCGCCACGAGCGCGTTCGGCAACTGCGAGGGCTGGACCGGCATGCTCGCCGCGCTCAAGGCGTGGGTCGAGCACGACATCAACCTCCGCGAGGGCTTCTACCGCTGACGCGCGGCGGGCCCGGTGCGCCGGGCGCCGGGCCCGCCGCGCGTGGTCAGGAGCCGGCCTCGATCGCCGTGGGGGCGGCGGAGTGGGTCACCTCGATGCGGCGGGGCTTGGCGTCCTCGGCGACGGGGATGGTCAGCGTGAGCACTCCGTCGGCATAGGACGCCGAGATCTGGTCCAGCGCCAGCCCGCGACCGAGCGTGAGCTGCCGGGCGACGGTACCGGTGGCGCGCTCCCGCAGCAGCCACTGCCCTTCGGCGGAGCGCGGCGTGCGCTCTGCCCGGATCGTCAGCGTCCGGTCCTCGCAGGAGACGTCGATGCTGCCGGGGTCGATCCCGGGCAGGTCGACCGCCAGGACGAAGTGGTCGCCCTCGCGGAACAGGTCCATCGGCATGCCTGGAGCGCTCCGACCGTTCAGGGCGAGCGAGCCGAACAGCCGGTCCATCTCCTGGAACGGGTCTCGGTAGGTAGCCATCGCGCATCACCTCCTCGTCATGAGGCCGCGCCCGCGGCCTCGGTCGCGAGACGGCGGGCCGGGCCCTCCGGCGTCCGCCGTGGCTACACCTGGTGTTTTAGCACTCGCCGAAGGAGAGTGCCAGATCCTGGTGATCGCCGTCGGCGAACGCCGGGGCCCGCACCGGTCAGACGGTGCGGCGCACCTCGTCGAGGAACTTGCGGGTGTGCTCGCGCAGGGCGGCGACGCGCCGCTCGACGATCGCCTCGCGGACGCCGGGGTCGTCGCGCCCCGCTTCGGCGAGGGTGGGACGACGGCGCGCGTTGCGGGAGCAGCGGAAGTCGCCGCAGACGAGCGTGCCGATGGTGTCGCCCTTGCGGCCGGCGGCGCCGCCGCGCTTGGCGACGAAGAGCTGCACGTCGCGGGTCTCGACGACGTCCTCGCACCACGCGCACATGGCGGCGCGGCGCGGGCCGGTGCGCTCGGCGGCACGCAGGAGGACGCCGACGGGCTCGGCGTCCGGCTCGTCGTCGAGCGTCATGACGACGTACGCGGAGAGGGGCTGCTTGCGGTCGCGCCAGCCCAGGTAGTCGAGGCGGTCCCAGTCGACCTCGGCGAGGTCGGGGACGATCATGCGCTGGCGCTCGCTGCGGGTGGCGTTGACGAGGGAGGCGCGGAGCTGCTGCTCGGTGAGCGGGGTCATGGGGGATCGGCTTTCAGGTGAGCGGGGGTGGGCAGGACGAAGCCCCGCACCGCCTCACCTGCCGGCCCCCTCGGGGCTCAGACGGAGGCGGTGCCGGGGCAGGCGGGACCGCCCGAGCAGGCCTGGTGGCCCACCCCGCTCCCTGCGACGCCCGGCATCGCTGTCTCCTCGCTCGTGGAAAAGTCGTGGTCCGCTCGCGCCCCGAGGGCACGACCGGCCCTTCCATGGTGGCACGGGACCGTCGCCCGGGTCGACGTCTATTGCGTCACCCGGGCGACGGCGCCGGTCAGAGGGTCGAGCGGACCTCGCGGGCGGCGGCGACCAGGTGCGCCAGTGCCGGCTCGACCTCCGCGTACCGGCGGGTCTTGAGCCCGCAGTCCGGGTTGACCCACACCAGCGCGGGGTCGATCGCCTTGACGGCGAGCGCCAGCAGCTCGGTGACCTCGTCGGACGACGGCACGCGCGGGGAGTGGATGTCGTAGACGCCCGGCCCGATGCCGCGGGAGTACCCGGCGTCGGCGAGCTCCGGCACGATCTCCATCCGCGAGCGGGCGGCCTCCACGGAGGTGACGTCCGCGTCGAGGCCGTCGATCGCGCCGATCACCTCGCCGAACTCCGAGTAGCACAGGTGGGTGTGCACCTGCGTGGCCGGCGCGACGCCCGACGTCGCGAGCCGGAACGAGCCGACCGACCAGCGCAGGTACTCGTCCTGGTCCGCGCGGCGCAGCGGCAGCAGCTCGCGCAGGGCGGGCTCGTCCACCTGCACGATGCCGATCCCCGCCGCCTCGAGGTCCGCGATCTCGTCGCGCAGCGCCAGGCCCACCTGGTTGGCGGTGTCGCCGAGCGGCTGGTCGTCGCGGACGAACGACCACGCGAGGATCGTCAACGGGCCGGTGAGCATGCCCTTGACCGGCTTCTCGGTGAGCGACGCCGTGTACGCGGACCACTCGACCGTGATCGGCGCCGGGCGCTGCACGTCACCCCAGAGGATCGGCGGGCGCACGCAGCGCGACCCGTACGACTGCACCCAGCCGTTCGCCGTCACCGCGAAGCCGTCGAGCTGCTCGGCGAAGTACTGCACCATGTCGTTGCGCTCGGGCTCGCCGTGCACCAGCACGTCGAGGCCCAGCTCCTCCTGCAGCGTCACGACGCGCCCGATCTCCTCCCGCATCGCGGCGGAGTAGTCGGCGTCGGACAGCTCGCCCTGGGTCCACGCGGCCCGGGCCTTGCGGATCTCCGGGGTCTGCGGGAACGAGCCGATCGTCGTCGTGGGCAGCGGGGGCAGGTCGAGCCGCGCGGCCTGCGCGGCCGCCCGCTCCGCGTACGGGCCGCGGGCGAAGTCGGCGTCGGTGAGTGCCGCGGCCCGGTCGCGCACCGCGGGCACGACGACGCCCGCCGCCGTCGCGCGCGAGGCCACGGCCGCGGAGGACGCGTCGAGCGCGTCCGCGACGGACTGCCGGCCGTCCGCGAGGGCCACGGCCAGGGTCGCGACCTCGCCCACCTTCTGGTCGGCGAACGCGAGCCAGTCGCGCAGGCGCGGGTCGAGCGTGGTGCCCGCGGCCGTGACGTCGAAGACCTCGTCCTCGACGTCGTGCGGCACGTGCAGCAGCGACGTCGACGTGCCGACGGTGAGGGCCCCGGCGCCGAGGCCCCGCAGCGACTCGACGACGTCGAGCTTGGCGGCCAGGTCGGCCCGCCAGACGTTGTGCCCGTCGATCACGCCCGCGACGAGGGTCTTGCCCTCGAGGCCCGGCACCAGGCCGGCCGGCACGGCGCCCTTGACCAGGTCGATCGCGATCGCGTCGACGTCGGTCGCGGCGAGGAGCGCGAGGGCGTCCTCGTGCAGGCCGCCGAACGGCGCCGTCACGAGGATCGCGGGCCTCTCGCCCGCCGCGTCCTCAGAGGCGGTGTCGTCGGTGGCCGTCGCGAGGTCGGTCGCCAGGGTGCGGTACGCCGAGGCGATCGCCGCGTGCAGGCGCTCCGCGGGCACGTCGAGGGAGTCCGTGACGAGCGCGGGCTCGTCGAGCTGCACCCACGGCACGCCGACGGCGGCCAGCGCGCGCAGCAGGTCGGCGTACGCGGCGACGACGTCGTCGAGCCGGTCGAGCGGGTGGAACCCGTCGCCCGCCTCGTCGGCCGCCTTCGACAGGGCGAGGAACGTCACCGGGCCCACGAGCACCGGGCGCGTCGTGACGCCGGCCTCCTTGGCCTCGGCGTACTCGCGCACGATGCGGTGGTCGGCGAACGAGACCGGCGTCGTCTCGCTGATCTCCGGCACGAGGTAGTGGTAGTTCGTGTCGAACCACTTGGTCATCTCGAGCGGGGCGTCCTCGCCGCGGCCCCGGGCCACGGTGAAGTAGCCGTCGAGCTCGAGCGAGCCGTCCTCGTCGTCGAGCAGGTCGCGGAACCGCTCGGGAACGGCGCCCAGCAGCGCGACGACGTCGAGCACCTGGTCGTAGTAGGAGAACGACCCGGGCACGGAGCCGTCGTCGGGGTTCAGGCCGAGGTCGACGAGACGGCGGGCCGTCTCGCGGCGCAGCGTGCCGGCCGCGACCTCCAGGTCGACGGCGTCGGTGCGCCCGGCCCAGAACGACTCCACGGCCTTCTTGAGCTCGCGGCGGCGCCCGATGCGCGGGTAGCCGAGGATCGTGCCACCGGGAAATGCCGTGGCGGGGGTGGGGCTTGTCGGTGTGGTGGACATGAGCACTCCAGAGTTCGGGCTCCGCGCGTCAGACGGCGGGAGCCTGGGTCGGGATGCTCGGTACCCACGGCCTTCTGGCCAGGTCCGCGCCGTCCGACATGGCGTCGGCCGGCGCCGGTCCGCCGAGGTGGACACCCTCGAGCAGGTCCAGAGCGGGACGGTACTTGTTGAACGTGTACACGTGGATGCCGGGTGCGCCCGCGTCGAGCACGCGCTGTGCGAGCTCCACGGCGCGCGCGGTCCCGTAGGCGTGCTGGGCCTCCGGGTCCGGCAGGGCGTCGAGCGCGTCCAGCAGGTGCCGGGGCGCGCGGACGCCGGTGAGCTCCTCGACGCGACGGAGCCGGCGCGGCTCGGTCGTGGGCAGCTGCCCGGCGAGGATCGGGATCGTCACTCCGGCCGCGCGGGCCTCGGCGACGAAGTCGGTGTAGGAGCCGGCCTCGTAGAAGAGCTGCGTGATGGCGAAGCTCGCCCCCGCGTCCTGCTTCTCCTTGAGGCGCCGGACCTCCTGGGCCCGGGTGGTGCCCGCCTGCACGTTGCCGTCGACGAACGTCGCGACGGCGATCGTCATCGGGCGGGCGGCGCCGCGCAGCGCGGCCCCGGGGTCGGTCGCGCAGCGCCGGGCCTCGACCTCGCGCAGCAGGTGCACGAGCTCGATCGACGACGCGACGCCGTCGGCGGGCGGCGCCCAGTCCGGCTGGTCCTTCGGCGGGTCGCCCCGCAGGGCGAGGAACGCGCGGGTGCCGGCGTCGAGGAAGTCGTCGATGACGGCGGAGACGTCCTCCCGGTGCGCGCCCACGCAGGTCAGGTGGGCCACGGGCAGGACGGGCGTGCCCGCGAGCAGGGTGGACACGACCTGGCGTGCGGTCGCCCGGTCACCGCCGCCCGCGCCGTAGGTCACGGACACGAAGTCCGGGCGCGCGGCCACCAGCCGGCGCGCCGTCTCCCAGAACTTGGGGGCGGCGTCCGGCCGGCGCGGCGGCATGAGCTCGAACGAGACCGTCGGGCGTGCCGGCAGCGCCGGGTGAACTGCCGGCTGAGCTGCCGGGGTGGGCGAAAGGGATGCCTCTGCGACCATGCGTCACTCCATCGATCCTGGCGTGAGCACCTTCGTCCTCGGGAGGCTTCCGTCGGAGAACGGGTTGCTGCGGCGTCGTCGAGCCAGGACTCTCGGCCGCTCTGGATGGCTTGTCACGCGATCGTACGCAGCATCCGCGATACGGGCGAGGATGAGACCGCCTGCTGAGACGATCGCCGATGCGGATCGGGCGGGAACGCCCTGCTCAGGGCACCAGGACGACCTTGCCGCCCGCGCGCCCGCTCTCGACCAGCTCGTGCGCCCGCGGGGCGTCGGCCAGGGGCAGCACGGCGCCGACGGTGGTCGCCAGCTCGCCGCGGGCCAGGGCGTCGACGGCCTCGGCGAGCTCGCCGGCGTCGCGCTCGGACCGCCAGCTGGCCTGGACCCCGAGGTCCGCCGCGGCGTCGTCGGCGATGGTGACGATCCGGTCCGTGCCGCCGCGCAGCGCGATCGAGTCGGGGAGCACGCCCGCGCCGGTGGTGTCGAGGACGGCGTCCACGCCGTCGGGGGCGAGGGCGCGCACCCGTTCCACGAGCCCGGCGCCGTAGGTGGTGGGCGTCGCGCCGAGCGCGGCGACCCTGTCCTGGTTCCGCGGCGACGCCGTGCCGATCACGCGGGCGCCGCGGCGGACGGCGAGCTGGACGACCAGCGCGCCCACCGACCCGGACGCCCCGTGCACGAGCAGCGTCTCGCCCGGCCGGACGTCGAGGAGGCGCAGCACGCGGGTCGCGGTCTCGGCCGCGACGGGGACCGTGACGGCGTCGGTCGCGGCGAGCCCGTCGGGCACGCGCGCGAAGACCGACGTGAGGGCGAGCTCCGCGTACCCGCCGCCGACGGCGAACCCGACCACGCGGTCGCCGGGCGCGACGCCGGTCAGGCCCTCCCCGGCGGGTGGGCCGACCTGGTCGACGACCCCCGCCACCTCCAGGCCCGGCACGACGGGCGACGTCGGCGGCGGGCCGCCGGTCGTGCCGGCGCGGGACTTCACGTCCCAGCCGTTGACGGCCGCGGCCTCGACGCGCACGCGCACCTGGCCGGGCCCGGCCTGAGGGTCGGGGGCGTCGGCGAGATGCAGCACCTCGGGGCCGCCGTGGGATTCGAACACGATCGCGCGCACGCGCCCATCCTGGCGCGGCGGGCGCCGTCGCGCCCGCCCGCTCAGCAGCAGCGCGAGCCGGGGTTGCGGTCCTGGGCCGCGTAGTGCTCGCGCCAGAACTCGCGCTCGCCCATCGGCTCCCGGTCGGGGTGGGCCGCCCGCTCGTGCGCCACGTACGTCGCGTAGGCGCCCTCGCCCATCACCTGCCGCACGTACCAGCGCAGGTTCGTCCACCCCGCCGACGCCGCCCGGGCCAGTGCCCGGGCGGCGTCGCGCGCGGTGGCGCCGACGGTGCGGGCGTCAGTGGTGCCCGGCACCGCTGGTCTCCCGCAGTCCGGCGTCGACCCACTCCTTCTCGATCCGCTTCTCCTCGGCCGTCGCGAAGAGGTTCGCCGGGGCGAACCGCCGGGACGCGACGGGCGCGTCCTCGTGGTTCTCGCCGCCGCCGTCGCGGAACGCCTTGATCGTCACGACCACCGACGCGAGGATCACGACGATCGACAGCACCACGAACACGATCGACAGGGTGCCCTGCACGAAGGTGTTGCGGACCACGGCCTCCATCGCCGCGACGTCGGGGGCGGTGCCGAACGACGTCTCCCCGGCGGCGAGCGCGTCCTGGAACGCCCGGTGCTGCGCCCAGTACCCGACCTGGGGCACGTCCGAGAAGATCTTCTCGAACGACGCCCAGATGGTGATGAGCGCCGTGAAGGCGAGCGGCACGGCCACGATCCACAGCCACGCCCAGTAGGCGCGGCCGCGCTTGGCGACGATGGCGAGCACGACGGCGAGGGCGATCGCCGCGAGCAGCTGGTTCGCGATGCCGAACAGCGGGAAGAACGTGTTGATGCCGCCGAGCGGGTCGGTGACGCCGAGATAGAGGATCGTGCCCCAGCCCGCGACCATGATCGCGGTGCAGACCCAGACCCCTGGTCGCCAGCTCACGTCCTTGAACCGCGGGGCCATGTTCCCGATGGTGTCCTGCAGCATGAAGCGGGCCACGCGGGTGCCGGCGTCGACGGCGGTGAGGATGAACAGCGCCTCGAACATGATCGCGAAGTGGTACCAGAAGCCCATCATCGCGGTGCCGCCGACGAGCTGGTGCATGATCGTCGCCAGGCCGAGCGCGAGCGTCGGCGCGCCGCCGGTGCGGGACACGATCGACGGCTCGCCCACCTGGCTGGCCAGGGTGCTCAGGGTGTCGGGCGTGAGGTTGACGCCGGCGAGGCCGAGCGAGTTCACGAACGCGACCGCGCCCTCGATGGTGCCGCCCGTGGCCGCGGCCGACGAGTTCATCGCGAAGTACACGCCCCGGTCGATCGAGATCGCGGCGACCAGCGCCATGATCGCGACGAACGACTCCATGAGCATGCCGCCGTAGCCGATGAAGCGCGTCTGGCGCTCCTTCTCCACGAGCTTCGGCGTCGTGCCCGACGAGATGAGCGCGTGGAAGCCGGACAGGGCGCCGCACGCGATCGTCACGAAGAGGAACGGCCACAGGTTGCCGGCCACGACCGGGCCGGTCTCGGAGCCGGCGAACTCGCTGATCGCGGGCACCGAGATCTCGGGGCGCACGATGACGACGGCGCCCGCGAGGACCACGATGACGCCCACCTTCATGAAGGTGGACAGGTAGTCGCGCGGGGCGAGCAGCAGCCACACCGGCAGGACGGCGGCCACGAAGCCGTAGACGATGACGCCGACGGCGATCGTGGTGCGGTCGAGGGTGAACACGTCCGCGCCCCACGCCGTGTCGGCGACCATGCCGCCGCCGATGATCGCGGCGAGCAGCAGGACGAAGCCGATGAGGGAGACCTCGGTGATCTTGCCCGGGCGCAGGAACCGCAGGTAGACGCCCATGAACAGCGCGATCGGGATCGTCATCGAGACGCTGAACACGCCCCACGGGCTCTCGCCGAGGGCGTTGACGACCACGAGGGCCAGGATCGCCACGATGATGATCATGATGAGCAGGGACGCGACGATCGCGGCGACGCCGCCGATCCGCCCGAGCTCCTCGCGCGCCATCTGGCCGATGGTGCGGCCGCCGCGGCGCATGGAGAAGAACAGCACCGTGTAGTCCTGCACGGCGCCCGCGAGCACCACGCCGACGATGATCCAGATGGTGCCGGGCAGGTACCCCATCTGCGCGGCGAGGACCGGGCCCACCAGCGGGCCGGCGCCGGCGATGGCGGCGAAGTGGTGGCCGAACAGCACGCGGCGGTCGGTGGGGACGAAGTCCTTGCCGTCCTCCTGCGTCTCGGCGGGGGTGGCGCGCCGGTCGTCGGGGCGCGTGATGTACCGCTCGATGACCTTCGAGTAGAAGCGGTACCCGATGAGGTACGTGCACACCGACGCGAAGACGAACCAGATCGCGTTGATCGTCTCGCCGCGGACCAGCGCGATCATCACCCACGCGACGCCGCCGAGCAGCGCGATCGCCGCCCAGAGCGCGATCTTCGCGGGCGTCCAGCGGGGCTTGAGGTCCTCGGCCGGGACGGCCGTCGGGGGGAGCGCAGGGTCGGGGACGATGTCGTCCGTCGCCGTGGTGGCTCCGGGATCTGCTGACAAGGTGAGCCTCCAAGGCGTCGCGTCGTCGGGACCCGACACAGGATAGGGGGTGAAGAAAGGGTGACGGAACGCCCGGAACCTGGACGGTGCGGTGACGGCCGTGGTAACCGGCCCCCGGGCCCGCGGTGGAGCACGCGACGCCGTAGCCTGACGTGCATGGACACCGAAGAGCGCCTCGCCGTCTTCCTCGACTACGAGAACCTGGCGCTCGGCGCCCGCGACCACCTGGGCGGCATGCAGTTCGACTTCAAGCCGATCGCGGACGCGCTCGCGGTGCGCGGCCGGGTCGTGGTGCGCCGCGCCTACGCGGACTGGTCGTACTTCGACGAGGACCGGCGGATGCTGACCCGCCACCAGGTCGAGCTCATCGAGATGACGCAGCGCATGGGCGCGTCCCGCAAGAACGCCGCCGACATCAAGATGGTGGTGGACGCCATCGAGATGGCGTTCGAGCGCGAGTACATCACCACGTTCGTCATGTGCACGGGCGACTCCGACTTCTCCCCCCTCGTCCACAAGTTGCGCGAGCTCGACAAGAAGGTCATCGGCGTCGGCGTGGAGAACTCCACGTCCCGCCTGCTGCCGCCCGCGTGCGACGAGTTCCTCTTCTACGACCGGCTCGAGGGCGTCGACGTGCCCGACGAGTCCGAGGCGTCCGCGCCCAAGCGGTCCGGGCGCGGCGGCAAGGGGACCGGCCGGTCCGGCGGCGGCCGCGGTGGCCGGGCCAAGACCCCCGCCCCGGTCGAGGCCCCGGCGGAGGCGGCGGAGACCCCCGCTCCCGCCGAGGAGCCCGCGCCCGCGACGTCCGGCGCGACGTCGGGGACCCGCCGTCGCAAGAAGGCGCCCGCGGCCGAGGCCGCCGTCGAGCCCGCGGCCGAGCCCGTCGAGTCCGTGGTCGAGACGGACCTCGAGCAGGAGGACGCGGCGCCCGCGGGCGAGGACGCGACGATGGAGGTCCGGGTGGCGCAGACGCTCGCCGACCTGCAGGCCTCCACCAGCGGCTCCGTCACGGCGTCGATGCTCAAGCGCACGCTGGTGCGCAAGGACCCCACGTTCAGCGAGTCGGACTACGGCTTCCGCACGTTCGGCGAGTTCCTGCGCTTCCTGGCCGACCGCGACTTCGTCGTGCTGTCGGACGGCCCGTCGGCCGGCGACCCGGAGGTGGCGCTGCCCGCGCAGCAGGACACCGAGGGCGCGTTCGAGCTGCTGCGCCAGGTGGTGCGCGACGCCGGCGGCAGCGCGCCGCTGTCCGGGCTGAAGAACGAGGTGCGCAAGCGCCGCCCCGACTTCTCGGAGAAGGCGCTCGGCTACCGCGGGTTCCTGCAGTTCGCGAAGGGCGCCGCGGCCGCCGGCGCCGTCGCCCTCGCGTGGGACGACGACGCCGACGACTACCTGCTCACCGCGAGCTGAGCGCTCGCGGGGTCGGGCTCAGCGCTGGACGAACGCGAGCAGCGCCGCGTTGACCTCGTCCGCGTGCGTCCACAGCAGGCCGTGCGGCGCGCCCTCGACCTCGACGTACTCGGCGTCCGGCACGGCGGCGTGGAAGCGCCGGCCGGAGGCGTCGATCGGCAGGATGTTGTCCTTCGTGCCGTGCAGGATCAGCGTGGGCAGGCCCGCGGCGCGGACCGCCTCGACGTCGGGCCGGAAGTCCTCGATCCACGTGGGGACGACGGCGTACGCGGCGACGGGCGCCGAGCCCACGGCCGTGCTCCAGTTCGCCCGCACGACCTCCTCGGAGATCCGCGTGCCGAGGTTCTCGTCGAGGTTGTAGAAGTCCTTGTAGAACTGGGTGAACCAGGCGTAGCGGTCACCGCGGGCCGCGTCGACGATGCCGTCGAAGACGGACTGCGGCACGCCCTCGGGGTTGTCGTCGCGCTGCACGAGGAACGGCTCCAGCGAGGCGAGGAACGCGAGCTTGGCGACGCGCTCGTGGCCGTGGTTGCGCACGTACCGGGCGAGCTCGCCGGTGCCCATCGAGAAGCCGACGAGGATGACGTCGCGTAGGTCGAGCGTCGTCAGGACGGTGTCGAGGTCCTTCGCGAACGTGTCGTAGTCGTACCCCGAGCCGACCTTGCTGGACGCGCCGAACCCGCGGCGGTCGTAGGTGATCACGCGGTACCCGGCGGCGAGGAGCTCGCGGGTCTGCAGCTCCCAGCTGTGCCCGTCGAGCGGGTACCCGTGCACGAGGACGACCGGCTGCCCGGAGCCCTGGTCCTCGTAGTAGAGCTCGACGTCCGTGCTGTTCTCCTGCCCGACGGTGATGTAGCCCATGGTGATGCCCCTTCCGAAGGAGGGGAGAACGATCGTTCTCCCGCTGTTCGCTACAGTAGAGAACGATGGTTCTCTCCGCAAGGGGAGGGACGGCGACGAGAGGGTGAACGATGCTCGACGAGCAGGCAGCGCGGGACTCCGTGGTCGCCGCCGCCGACCGGCTGTTCTACGCGCGCGGCGTGCAGGCCGTGGGCATGGACGCCGTGCGCGCCGAGGCAGGGGTGTCGCTCAAGCGGATCTACGGGCTCTTCCAGTCGAAGGAGGACCTGGTGGTCGCCGTCCTCGCGCTGCGGACCAGGCAGTGGACGGAGGGCGTGGAGCGCGCGGCCGCCGGCGCGGCCACGCCGCGCGACCGGATCCTCAGCGTCTTCGACTTCCTCGACGCGTGGTTCCGGGAGGACGGGTTCCGGGGGTGCGCGTTCATCAACTCGTTCGGCGAGCTCGGCGCGACGTCGCCCCGCATCGCGGAGGCCGTGCGCGGGCACAAGGAGGCCTTCCGGGAGCACGTGCTGGGCCTCGTGCGCGAGGCCGGCCTGCCCGACGCCGTCGCGCTGCAGGTCGTGCTGCTCGCCGAGGGCGCCCAGACCACGGCCGCCATCACGCACGACGCCGCCGTCGCGCGCGAGGCGCGCCGCGCCGCCGCGTCGCTCCTCGCCGCCGAGGCGGCGCGAACGCCCTGATCACACGCCCGCGGGGGTGGCCTCGGCCGGGGCCGGCGGAGCAGGGGGCACAATGGTGCGGTGACCTATCGGTTCCTGCGCCTCGTCCTGTCGCTCCTGGTGTACGTGCTCCTGCGCCCCCAGGTGACGGGACTGCACAACATCCCGCGGCGCGGCCCGGTGATCCTCGCGAGCAACCACCTGTCGTTCATCGACTCGATCATCATCCCGCTCGTCGTGCCCCGGCACGTCACCTTCATCGCCAAGGCGGAGTACTGGACGGGCCGGGGCCTCAAGGGCCGGGTCTCGCGCTGGTTCTTCACCACGATGGGCCACATCCCGGTCGACCGCGAGGACCCGCGCGCCGGGCAGCGGTCGCTCGACGACGCGCTCGTCGTGCTCAAGCGCGGCGGCGCCTTCGGCATCTACCCCGAAGGCACGCGCTCCCGCGACGGCAAGCTGCACCAGGGGCACACCGGCGTCGCCTGGCTGGCGCTCGCCGGCTCGGCGCCCGTCGTCCCCGTGGCCCTGCGCGGCACCGACAAGGTGCAGCCCGTCGGTAAGCGGCTCCCGCGCCCGACGCGCGGCATCCAGGTGCACTTCGGCGCCCCGATCGACCCGTCGCGCCAGCTCACGGCCGGTGCCCGCCCGGCCCAGGTGCGTCGTGAGCTGACCGACCACGTGATGTCGTCCATCCACAAGATGAGCGGCCAGGAGCTCGCCGCGTGACCTCTCCCTCGCCGCACGGCGAGGAGGTGCAGCGCCTCTTCGACACGGTCCCCGGCTACTACGACCGGATGAACCGCCTCATGACGCTGGGGCGGCACGCGGCCTGGTGCCGCGACGTCACACGCCGGGCGCAGCTGCCCGCCGGCGGCTCGCTGCTCGACATCGCGACCGGCACCGGCGTCATCGCCCTCGAGGCGGCACGCCAGTACCCCGGCGCGACGATCCACGGCGTCGACTTCTCCGAGGGGATGCTGGAGGGCGCCCGCGCCAAGCCTGGCGCCGACGCCGTGAGCTGGCAGTTCGCCGACGCCAACGCCCTGCCCTACGACGACGAGTCGTTCGACGCCGTCACGCACGGCTACCTGCTGCGCAACGTCGAGGACGCCGAGCGCGTGCTCGCCGAGCAGCTGCGGGTGCTCCGGCCCGGCGGCCGTCTCGCGCTGCTGGAGACCTGCCCGCCGCGCGGCCTGCTGAAGTACCCGGTGGCGCTCGGGGTGAAGGTCGTGATCCCGCTGCTCGGGCAGCTCGTGGCGCGCGACAAGACGTCGTACACCTACCTCGAGGAGACCACCCTCGGGTTCATGTCCCCCGAGCAGGTCGCGTCGATCCTCTGGCGCCTCGGGTTCGACGACGTCACCTGGCGCCGCCGGTTCCTCGGCACCCACATGATCGTGAGCGCCCGCAAGCCGTAGCGACGTCGCGCGGTACCGTCGAAGGATGCGCTCCGCGCCCGACGGTGACGCCCGTCGCTCAGCACGACCGACTGGAGGCCGGGCGGTGCGCGGGGCGCGCACCGGGACGATCGCGCTCGCAGCGTTCGCCGACGCCGTCTGCGTGCTGGGGCTCGCGGTGGGCGGTGTCGCGGGTCCTGCTCCTCGCGCAGATCCCGTGGGCCCGCTGTCCGCGACATGGCCGTTCCTCGTCGCCGCGGCAGTCGGATGGTGCGTGTCTCGCGCCTGGCGGTCCCCGTGGCGCCTCTGGCCGACGGGCGTCGTGGTGTGGGGATGCACCTGGGCGCTCGGTGTCGTCCTTCGCGTCCTCGCCGACCGCGGCGTGTTCCCCACGTTCCAGATCGTGTCGTTCGGGTTCCTCGCCGTGACGATGCTCGGTTGGCGCGGCGTCGTCGCGATCGTCCGGATCCTGCGCCCCAGCCGTCCGCGAGTGATCGTCCAGATGGACGATCACGACGGACCGCCCCGCTGAGCCACGACCACGGGACGCCGGCCTCGTGGTGCCTGCCGTGCGAGCGTGGCAGGTGCGTCGTGCCTTCGGCGTCGTCGAGGCTGCTCCCTGCCGTGACCTCGCCGGTCGTCGTGGGTCCCCCGGCCGGGGGAGGCGCAGGGCTGGGCCGGTGGGCAGACTGGCGGGCATGACGGCGACGACGGGGAGCGGACGGCGCACGCTGCGCTGGGCGCTGACGCCCCTGACCAGCGCGTCCACGGTGCGGGCGGGCGTGTACCTCGTCATCGGCGGCGTGCTGGCGGGGGCGTACTTCGCGCTCGCCGCGGGGTTCGTGCAGATGTTCGCCGACCCGGCGACGCCGCGGGTCGCCGTCGGCGTGCTGGCGCTGGTCACCGCGGTCATCGTCGGCTCGCCGCCGTTCCTCGCGCCCGTGCGGGCGCTCGAGATCGCCGCCGTGCGCACGTTCCTCGACGTCGACGCGCGCACCCTGCCCGACCCGGTCGGGGCGCCCACCGTCGCGACGCGCTGGCGGGGTGCCGCCTGGTTCGCGCTGCACCTCGCGCTCGGCGCGCTCGTCACCGTGGGGCTGCTGGTCGCGGTGCCTCTCGCGACGCAGCTGGTGCTGTCCGCGTTCGGCATCGACCGGGCGTTCCTCGTGCAGATGGGACCCGCGCTCGCCGGCAACCCCGTCGGCTGGCTGGTGCTCGCCCTGCTCGCGCTCGTCGCGCTCCCGTACGGCACGGCGCTCGCCCGACGGCTGCTGCGGCAGTCGGCCGAGCCTCTGCTCGGCCCGGACCCGACCGCGCGGATCGCGGAGCTCGAGGCGCGTGCGGACCGGCTCGCCGAGCGGGGCCGCCTCGCCCGTGAGCTGCACGACTCCGTGGGGCACGCGCTGACGGTCACCACGCTCCAGGCGGCAGCCGCCGCCCGCCAGGTCGAGACGGACCCGGACGCCGCCCGCCGGTCGCTCGCCGCCATCGAGGAGGCCGGCCGGACCGCGATGGCGGACCTCGACCACGTGCTGGGCCTGCTGCGCGCGGGCGACGACGCGGCGTCGACCTCCTCCGACGCCGCGCGGCGCGCCCCCGCCCGGTCGCTGGACGACCTGCCCGCCCTGGTCGACGACGCGCGGCACGCGGGGGCGGACGTACGGCTCGACGTCGCCGACGGCGCGGCGGCCACGCTGCCTCGCGCGACGTCGCACGAGGCCTACCGCGTCGTGCAGGAGGCGCTGACCAACGCCGTCCGGCACGCCCCGGGCCGGCCCGTGACCGTCCGGGTGTCCGTCGTCGACGCCGCCCTCGACGTCGAGGTGACGAACCCGCTGCCCGACGTGCCGTCGTCCGCCCCGCCGTCGTCCGGCGGGGGCCGTGGTCTGCACGGCATGGCCGAGCGCGTCCGCCTGCTGCGCGGCGAGCTCGAGGCGGGACCAGGTGTCAGCGGCGTGTGGGTCGTCCGGGCCCGGTTCCCCCTCGGGTGAGCCGCTTGCCCGGGCGCCGCCGGCAGGATGCGGCAGGATCGTGCGGGTGACCCCACCCGAGAGCGTCGGCGCTGTCGTCCGTGTCGTCCTCGTCGACGACGAGCCGCTGGTGCGTGCGGGTCTGCGCGTGATCCTCGACGCGGAGCCCGGCCTGGAGGTCGTGGGGGAGGCGGGCGACGGGTCCGAGGTGCCGCAGGTGGTGGCCCAGGCCCGGCCCGACGTCGTGCTCATGGACGTGCGGATGCCGAAGGTGGACGGGATCGCGGCCACGCGCGCCGTCGTCGCGTCGGGGCGGCCGGACGCCCCGGCGCCGCGTGTGCTGGTGCTGACCACGTTCGAGAACGACGACTACGTGCTCGACGCGCTGCACGCCGGCGCCCAGGGCTTCCTGCTCAAGCGGGCCCGCCCGGAGGAGGTGGTGCACGCGGTGCGCGTCGTGGCCCGGGGGGACTCCCTGCTGTTCCCGGACGCCATCAGGCGCCTCGTCGCCGCCCATGGACCGGACACCTCCCAGGCCGACCGGCTCCAGTCCGTCGGTCTCACCGAGCGCGAGGCGGAGGTGCTGCGCCTCGTCGCCGCCGGGCTGTCGAACGCGGAGATCGCCCGCGAGCTGTACCTCGGGGTCGAGACCGTGCGCACGCACGTGGGCAACGTGCTCGCCAAGCTCGCCGTGCGCGACCGCACCCAGGCGGTCGTCCGCGCCTACGAGTCGGGGTTCGTGCCGATCGGTCGGGCCTGAGGCCGTCGTCGCCACCGGCGGAGCGCGACCGCGGCGAGGAGCGCGCCGCCCGCGGCCCCGATCGTGTTCGACAGCCAGTCGTTCGTGTCGCAGGACCGGCCGATCGCCGGGACCAGCGCCTGGACCACCTCGATCGTCGCGGACATGGCCGACCCCGCGAGCAGCGCGAGCGCAGGCCGGCGGAGCGCGACGGCCGCCAGGTAGGCCGGCGGGACGAACAGGACGACGTTCGCCATCAGCTCGACCCGGCCCGGCGTCGGCAGCGCCCAGCCCACGGTGCACCGCGCGAACAGCTCCCGATCGACGGGTGCCAACGTCAGCAGCGCGACCGGTACGAGGGACAACGCGGCCAGGACGGCGGCCAGCCGTGGTCGGTCCGCGAGCCACGGCCCGGCGAGCCATCCCGCGACCGCCAGGACGACCAGCGCCGCCGGGGACAGCCACGGGTGGGCGACGAGGACGGTCGAGATCACAGGCCCCAGTCTTCCCGTGCTCGCGTCGCCCGCGGGACCGCGTCCATGAGCACCGGGCAGGGCACCTCAGCGGAGCACGTCGGCCAGGTGGGCGCCGAGCTCCGTGCCGTCGGCACCGTGCACCAGCTTGGTGCCGGGGTCGGGCCGGCCGTGCGTGGGCCGGAGCCGGGCGCGCTCCACCCGTCGGATGGCGATCGCGACGACCCGTCCGGGCCAGCGAGCGGACGCGCGGACGTACACGTCCTCGTCGAGCTGGCCGGCGTCGCCCACCAGCAGCCAGCGCACCCGGGGGAACGTGGCCATGAGCCGGTCGAGGCTGTCGCCCTTGTGCTGCGGGCCGCTGCGGAACCAGCCCGTCTGTGTCGGCCCCCAGTCGGTGAGCAGCAGCGGGCCGGGCGGGAAGCCGTGCCGGTCGAGGAACCCGGCCAGCGTGTCGGCGGTGTTCCACGCGCCGTTGGAGAGATAGACGAACGGCGCGTCCGGGTGGTCCGCGGCGATCCGCCGGTACAGCTCGGGCATCCCCGGCACGGGGCGGCGGGCGCTCGGGCGGCGGACGAAGGTGTTCCAGGCCGCGAGGAGGGGGCGGGGGACCGCGGTGATCATCGTCGTGTCGTCGATGTCGCTCACGACGCCGAACGTCGTGGCGTCGCCCACGACGTCCACGGCGGCGGCCGAGGTGGCCGCCGTGCGGACGGCCGTGAGCGTCGCCTCGTGCCGCCCGGGTGCCAGGAGCGCGTCGTCCGGCAGCGTCACCTCGACGTCCACGTACCCGGCCCGGTCGGTCGTCACGTCGACGGACACGCCGCCCAGCGTGACCCGCACCGCCTCCCGAGGGGCCGGCAGCGTCAGATAGGCCCACGCGCCGCGGCGTTGGGCGTGCCGCAGCGCCGCCAGGGGCCCCGAGGCGTGTGACGGCGGCACCAGCAGCACGCGGGCCAGCACGCGGACCCGTCGTGGCGAGCCGTACCCGGTGAACGGGACCAGGCGTGGCACCCAGCCGTGACGGCGCAGGAACGCCCCCGCCACGGTGCACCACCAGTCCTCGACCACCGCGGCGACGTGCGGTCGCTGCGTCGGCCTGTCGACGGGGTGCTGCGTGGCGGGGGCGTGCGCGTCGGGCATGTCCCGATCGTCCCTGCTACTGGCCTCCCATGCCCGTCGTCGCCACGCCCTGCACGATGCGGCGCTGGAAGAGCATGAACACGACGAGCAGCGGCAGGGCGGCGATCATCGCCGACGCCATGTTCTGCGCGTACTGGACGCCGTAGGCGTTCTTCACGGTCGACAGCCCCACCGGCAGGGTCATGAACTGCGGGTCGGTCGTGACGATGAACGGCCACAGGAAGTTGTTCCACGCGCCGATGAACACGAAGATCGCGACGGCCACGAGGATCGACTTCGACAGCGGCAGCACGATCGTCCAGAAGAGTCGCCACGTCCCGGCGCCGTCGATGCGCGCGGCATCGAGGAGCTCGGCGGGGATGGCGTCGAAGAAGCGCTTGAGGATGAACACCATCACCGGGGCCACCACCTGCGGCAGCACGATGCCGGCGAAGGTGTCGACCAGGCCCATCGCCTGCATCTGCTTGAAGAGCGGCACGATGAGGATCTGGCCGGGCATCATGATCGACGCGACCGTGAGGAACTGCAGCAGGCCACGGCCCTTGAAGAGCGTCTGCGAGAAGGCGAACGCCGCCATCGCCGAGATCAGGACGGTCAGCGCGGTCACGAGGACGGCGACGACCAGGCTGTTCCACATCCAGCCCAGCAGCTCGCTGTTGCCGAGCACCTGCCGGTAGGCGTCGAGGGTCCAGCCCTGCGTGGGCCACCACGACGCGGGCAGCGCGGCCTCGGCCTCGTGCTTGAAGCTGGTGACGGCGCCCCACGCGAGCGGGAGCAGCCACAACACCGCCATGACGACGAGCGCGGCGAGCGCGGCGGCCCGCACCCACGGGGACGGCCCGATCGTGAGCTTGGTGAGGGTGCGGTTCTCGGCCCTCGCCTGCTGCGCGGCCGACCGGCGTGCGGCGACCAGCGTGGAGACGGACCCCGGGGCGTGCTCGGTGACGGCCATGTCAGACCTCCTTCTTCGTCGGCAGGAGCCGGACCAGCGTGAACACGAGGATCAGGGCGAAGAACACGTAGGAGATGGCCGAGGCGTACCCGAGCCGATAGTTCGTGAAGCCCGTGTCGTAGACGTACTCGAGGATGGGCCGCGTGCTGCCGTTCGGACCGCCCGCGGTGAGCAGGTAGATCTGGTCGAACACCTTGAGCGACGCGAGCAGCTGCAGCACGACGATCACCCCGGTGATGGTCTTCAGCTGCGGCAGGGTGATGGCGAAGAGGCGTCGCCAGCCACCGGCGCCGTCGATCGTCGCCGCCTCGTACTGCTGCTGGGGGATGCCCTGCAGCGCGGCCAGGTAGAGGAGGAAGTTGAACCCGACGGTCCACCACACGGTGACGAGCGCGATGGAGAACATGGCGACGTTCTCGTCGGTGAGCCAGCCGATCGGCCCGAGGCCGAGCTTGGCGAGCCACACGTCGAGCAGGCCGATCTCCGGCTGGAAGAGCCAGCTCGCCAGGGACGACACGACGGCGCTGGTCAGCAGGAACGGGGCGAAGAACGACATCCGCCACACCCACTGGCCGGGCAGGCCGGTGTGCACCAGCAGGGCCATGACAAGCGCGACCACGATGAGCGGCACGGTGCTGAGCACCGTGAACCACACGGTGTGCCACAGGGTCGTCCACACCTGCGGGTCGCTGAACGCCTCGACGTAGTTGTCGAAGCCGATGAAGGAGCTCCCCGTGGCGGTGAGGCTCTGGTCGGTGAAGCTCATCCACAGGCCGTAGATCGTCGGCCACAGGAGGAAGAGCCCGGTCGCCGCCGCGAACGGCGCGACGAACAGGTAGCCGGACCGGTCGCGGGCGCGCAACGACGTGCGCGTGGACCGGGTCGTGCCGGCGGTGCGGGGCCCTGCGCTGCGCCGGGAGGGGCGCGCGACCGGGGCGCTCAGTGACGTGCTGGAGGCGGTCATCGTCGTCCTCTCTCTTCTCAGGCGGGGCTCGGCTGCGCGAGGAAGCGGTTCATCTCGCTGAGCATGCGGTCGACGGCGGTCTTCGGGGACGCCTTGCCGGACAGGGTGTCGGTCATCGAGTCGCCCATCCGGGTCTGGAAGTCGCTGCCGCCGCCCGTGAACCAGGCGTCGGGGTCGAAGACGGCGATCTCGGCCGCGGGCGCGTAGTCGCGCTGCGGGGTGAGCTCCTGATACTCCGCCGTCTGCACGACCGGCTGGTACGCCGGGATGTGCCCGGCGGACGCCCAGGTGAGCCCCTCCTTGAGGAGTCCGGCCAGCACGCGGTACGTGGCCTCCCGCTTGGCGGGGTCCGCGTGCGCCTGCCTCGGCAGGACGAAGGAGTGCGAGTCGGCGTAGTTGGCCGGCTGGCCGAAGATCGTCGGGAACGGCGTGCCGCCGACGTCGGGGATGGCGTCGCGGAACATCGGCAGGTCCCACTCGCCGGCGAACATCAGCCCCGTGCGCTTCGACATGAACCGCCCGGACGCGGCGCCGCCGTCCTGGTTCGTGGCCGCCACCGTGCCGTCGACCATCGACTGGAGGAACTCGAAGACCTCCGTCGCCGCCCGCTCGTCGATCTCGGCCGGCTTGCCCGGCGTGAGGTCGTACTCGCCGCCGTTCTGGCTGTACAGCCCCCAGAACATGCGCCAGCAGCCTGCCGGGTCGCGGAGGTAGCCCCACGAGACGCCGGTCTCGCCGGTGACCTCCGCCATCGCACGGCCGGCGTCGAGGAAGGCGTCCGGGCCGGGTGCGATCGACAGCAGGCCGTCGCCGTCGAGCAGGCCCGCGTCCCCGGCGATCGCCGGGTTGTTGAACGTGATGTAGGGGTGCGTGTCGAGCGGCAGCGCGTACAGCTGGCCGTCGAACTGCGCCTTCTCCCACACGGCGGGCGCGAAGTCGTCCTGGGTGATGCCGAGCTCGGCCAGCGCGTCGAGATCGAAGGGCTCGAGCAGGCCGCCGGGCGCGTAGCCCGCCAGCCGGGACATGTGCATCACCGCGGCCTCCGGCGGGCGTCCGCCGGACGACGCCATGGCGAGCTTCGTGTAGTACGGCGCGCCCCACGCGAGCGTCGTGGAGTCCACGGAGATGTCGCCGTTGGCCTGGGCCACCGCGCCCACCATCTCCTGCATCAGGGCGCCGTCACCGCCCGAGAACAGGTCCCAGATCATGACGGACGTGCGGCCCGACCCGGACGCCGACGGGGTCGCGCACCCGGACAGCGCACCGCCCAGGGCGATACCGCCCGCGCCGACGAGGGCCGCCTGGAGCAGGCCGCGCCTGCTCAGCCCGACGTCGTCCCCCGTGCCGCTCGAACCCGACCGACGGGGGAACCGGCCCTGGGCGCGGCTGGGCCACGGCCCTGACATACCCCCGGACGTACGCAGCTTGGTCTTCATCGACCCTCCTGAGTGCAACGTTGCGCTCCAACGTGGGACCACGATGGACTAGGCGGCGCGGACCGTCAAGAGGTCCGCTGACACGGTGGCGACGACGCCCCCTTGTCGGGCGAGAAAGGGTCGGTGGATGGCAGCACAGGACGAGCGCGACACGACGACGGTGCCCGGGGCGACGGTGTCCTCGGGCGCGCCCGGGCGCCCGGGGGCGGGCCGCGGGTCCGGCCGGGTCGGGATCAAGGACGTGGCGGCGGCCGTCGGCGTCTCCTGGAAGACGGTCTCGAACGTCGTCAACGGCACCGGCCGGGTCGGCGAGGAGACGCGCGCCAAGGTCGAGGCCATGATCGTCGAGCTCGGGTACCGCCCGAACCTCGCGGGCCGACAGCTGCGGCAGGGGCGCACGAACACGCTGGCGCTCGCGGTCCCGTGGGCCCACTCGCCCTACTTCTCGCTCCTGGCGCACATCGTCATCGACGTGGCCGGCGCTCGGGGGTACCGGGTGCTCATCGAGGAGACGCGCACCGACCGGGACGCGGAGCTCCAGGTGGCGCGCGGGTTCCGGGTCCAGGCGATCGACGGGATCATCTTCTCGCCCCTCGCCCTCGGCCCGGCGGAGATCGCCGAGGTGCGCGGGGAGACGCCGATGGTGCTGCTCGGCGAGCGCGACGACCCTGGTCATGACCGCCGCTGGCGCACCGACCACGTGAGCATCGACAACGTCCGCGCCGCGCGGGAGGTCACCGAGCACCTGCTCGCGACGGGCCGGAACCGCCTCGCCTTCGTCGGTGCGGAGTCCGTGGCGGACCGTTCGGGCACCCCGCGGCTCCAGGGCTTCCAGGAGGCCCACGCCGCGCGGGAGCTGGAGGTGGACCCGAGGTGGATCGTGCCCGTGGCGCAGTTCTCGCGCCCCGACGGCATGCGGGCGGTCGAGTCGCTGCTGCCGCGCATCGACCAGGTGGACGGTCTCGTGTGCGCCAACGACGAGCTGGCGCTGGGTGCGCTCTACGCGCTCCGGCTCAACGGGGTGCGGGTGCCCGAGGACGTGGCCGTCACGGGCTGGGACAACACCGAGGACGGCCGGTACTCGAACCCGTCGCTGACCACGGTCGCGCCGGACCTGCAGGCCATCGCCGAGACCGCCGTGGACCGGGTGATCGCGCAGGTGGAGGGGGCTGCCGGCAGCGACGGCGAACGGGACGTCGACGTCGTCGTGGCGCACCGGCTGCTGGTGCGGGAGAGCAGTCGGAGCGCCTGACCGTCCTCGGCCAGGAGGAAATTTCTGATTCAACGTTGCATTCTGGCTGCCGGGAAGGTTGAATCTCTCGCGGAACTGTCGTCCATGCAACGGAGCACCACGATGTCCGTCCTCGATCGCCTCGACCCTCCCTCCGCCCCCGTCGGCGCGGCCGTGCCGCGGCCGGAGTATCCGCGCCCGCAGGTGGTGCGTGACCGCTGGTTGAACCTCAACGGGGAGTGGGGGTTCGAGATCGACCCCGGCGACTCCGGCCTGGAGCGCGGCCTGCGCGAACGGCCGCTGACCGGCTCGATCACCGTCCCGTTCGCCCCGGAGTCCGAGCTCTCCGGCGTCGAGAACACCGACTTCCTGGAGGCGGTCTGGTACCGCCGCGAGGTGACCGTCCCGGCGGACTGGACCGAGGTCGCCGGCGACGACACGCACGTGCTGCTGCACTTCGGCGCCGTCGACCAGGACGCGACGGTCTGGGTGGACGACGTCGAGGTGGCCCGCCACCGCGGCGGGTTCACGCCGTTCACCGCTGACCTGTTCGGCGTCGCGGCGCCGGGCGAGACGGTGACCGTCGTCGTGCGCGCCCGCGACCACCGCGGCATCCCGCAGGCCCGCGGCAAGCAGTCCGGCCTGTACGCCAACAAGGACTGCCACTACACGCGCACCACGGGTATCTGGCAGACGGTGTGGATGGAGCCGGTGCCGGGCGCCAGCCTGCGCCGCCCGCGCATCACGCCCGACCTCGCCGCCGGAGCGCTGGACGTGCGCGTGCCGCTCACGCAGAACCGCCGCGGCCACCACGTGGTCGTCACCGTGAGCGACGCCGACGGCGTCGTCGCGACCGAGACGACGCGCGCGGACCTCGACCTCGCGCCGTCGGTGCGCGTCGTGGTCCCCGCCGACCGCGTGCGGCCGTGGTCCACGCAGGACCCGCACCTGTACGGCGTCGAGGTCGAGCTGCACGACGCCGCGGGCGACGTCGTCGACGCCGTCCGCTCGTACGCGGGCCTGCGGTCCGTGGCGATCGAGGGCAAGGCGGTCCGCATCAACGGGGAGCCCGTGTTCCAGCGCCTCGTGCTCGACCAGGGCTACTGGCCCGAGTCGCTCATGACCGCCCCGAGCGACGCCGCGCTCCTGCGCGACGTCGAGCTCGGCCTCGAGGCCGGATTCAACGGCGCGCGCCTGCACCAGAAGGTCTTCGAGGAGCGCTACCTGTTCCACGCCGACCGCCTCGGCTACCTGGTGTGGGGCGAGTTCGGCGACTGGGGCTCCGGCGACTTCGGCCGTCGTGACGACCACCAGAAGCCGACGACGTCGTACGTCGCCGAGTGGCTGGAGGCCCTCGAGCGGGACTTCTCGCACCCGTCGATCATCGGCTGGTGCCCGCTGAACGAGACCCACCAGCTGCTGCACGACCGGATCACCCAGCTCGACGACGTCACGCGCGCGATGTTCCTCGCGACCAAGCTCGCCGACCCGTCGCGCCCCGTGCTCGACGCGAGCGGCTACTCGCACCGGGTGCTCGAGACCGACGTCTGGGACTCCCACCACTACGAGCAGGACCCGGAGAGGTTCGCCCGCGACATGGCGGGGCTGACGACCGACGAGCCGTGGGCGAACAGCTACGACGGGGAGCCCATCTCGCTGCCCTACAAGGGCCAGCCGTACTTCTGCAGCGAGTACGGCGGCATCTGGTGGAACCCGGAGGAGGCCGCGCGCGCCGCGGGCGACGACCGCAGCGAGTCGTGGGGGTACGGCCAGCGCGTGGCGGACGAGGAAGAGTTCCACGTGCGCTTCGCCGGCCTGACGGACGCGCTGCTCGACGACCCGCTGATGTTCGGCTACTGCTACACCCAGCTCACCGACGTGTTCCAGGAGCAGAACGGCATCTACCGGTTCGACCGGTCCGAGAAGCTCGACGTCGACCGGGTCCGTGCCGTCCAGGTGCGCCCCGCCGCCTTCGAGAAGGACGCCGACTGAGCACCGGCGCACGGCGCTGAGAAGTCGTACCGAGCCGCGGGGGGGGGGGGGGGGCGGCGGGGGGGGGGGGGGGGGGGGGGGGGGGGGGGGGGGGGGGGGGGGGGGGGGGGGCCCCCCCCCCCCCCCCGGGACCAGGTCAGGGCCGGATCAGGGCGCGGAGCCTGCTGCCGCCGCCTGCTCCGCCTGGGCGTTCGACTGGTCGAGCAGCTCCTGCATGCGCGGCTGCACCTCGGCGAGGTAGTCGGCGGCCTTCTGCTTGCCGTCCAGCACCGGCTGGATGCCGACCCAGAGCTCGTCGTACCACTCGGCGCCGTAGGTGAACGACGCCGGCATCTCGCGCCCGTAGTCCTCGGCGATGTCGAGGAACTCCTGGCGGTTCTTCGGCTCGACCGCGTCGTCCTTCTCGGCCTCGGCCGCCCACTCCTTGGCCGTGTCGATCCGGTTCGGGATCTGGACGTTGGCGTCGACGAGCGTCTGCTGCGCGGCCTCGTCGGTGGACAGGTAGGTGGCCAGCTTCACCGCGTCCTCGGGCAGGTCCGTGGTGTTCGAGACGCCGATGCCGAGCGAGCCGACCCAGGTGGCAGGCTCGCCGGTCTTGCCGACGGGCCAGGGCATGAGGTCGTACTCGAAGTCGAGGTCGTTGTAGGCGCTCATGTCCCACGGGCCGACGGGGAAGAAGCCGATCTCGC
Organism: Isoptericola sp. NPDC056618; assembly: GCF_042792715.1. NCBI lineage: Bacteria > Bacillati > Actinomycetota > Actinomycetes > Micrococcales > Promicromonosporaceae > Isoptericola > Isoptericola sp. NPDC056618. The sequence goes on from NZ_JBHTVZ010000001.1 coordinate 509,290, forward strand.
CGGCCATGAAGCGCTGGTAGGTGTCGAGCGTCTGGGCCTGCTCGGGGTTGGGGGTGACGCCGTCGGCGGTGAGGTCGGCGATGAACTGGATCGCCTCGGCGAACTCCGGGGTGTCGACGGTGACCTGCGTGTGGTCCTCGTTGGTCCAGTCTCCGCCGTTGCTCCACACGAAGGCCTGCGAGTTCCACTGCACGTTGAGGCCGGTGCCCCACTGGTCGGTCTCGCCGTCGCCGTCGGTGTCCTGGGTGAGCTTCTCGCAGATCTTCAGCCACTCGTCCCAGGTGAGGGGCTCGTCCGGGTCGGGCCGTTCGACGCCGGCCTTCTCGAGCAGGTCGGCGTTGTAGCCGAACGCGAACGGGCCGATGTCCTTCGGCAGCCCGTAGAGCTTGCCCTCGGGGGTGCCCTGGGTCGTGCCGTCGAACCGGTAGGAGTCGACGCCGTACGGCCAGATGTTGTCGAGGTCGACCCCCTGCTCGGCGACCTGGTCCGTGATGTCCATGAGGACGCCCGAGCTCACGTAGGACTGCAGGCTGGCCTGCTCGATGTAGAAGACGTCGGGCACCTTGTTGCCCGCGACGGCGGCCTGGAGCTTCTGGGCGTACTGGTCCGCCGAGGTGACGATCATCTTGACCTTCACACCGGTGTCCTCGGTGAAGCGGTCGATGGCCTCCTGGTAGGCCTTCTTCTCGTCGTCGCCACCGCGGAACATGAACGTGAGCGTGCCGTCGTCGGTGCCGCTCCCGCCGCCGGAGCCGCAGGCGGCGAGGGTGCTGGCGGCCACCAGGGCGGTGGCGATGCCGGCGATCAGTCGTGACTTCCTCATCACGGGGTCCTCTCGGGGAGATCCGGGCCGCTCCGGCGCGGCGTCGCCCCGATGCGGTTTACATCGATGAAGAACCATCGACGGCGCCCAATGTGGCACGGCTCGGGCGGCGTGGTCAAGTGGCCCAGGTCACGCCTCTGCAACGATGAAGACGGAGTCGCGAGAATCCTCGGGGTCGCGGGCGAGCACGGGCTCGGCGAGGGAGGCGCGACGCCGTGGTCGCCCGGGACCCGGGGCGGGTCGATCGGCTAGGATCGCGAGGGTCGCGACTGGCGTACAGGTGGATCACCACCGGGGAGCGACGCGCTGTGCAGACGACGGGTCGTTCGCCTGGGCCCGGTCGTCGTCCGACACGTCCGTCCGACACAGCTGGAGAACGCCTGATGAGCACTCCCGATCCCACGTTCAACGCCCCCCTGGCGGAGCTCGACCCCGAGATCGCCGCCGTCCTCGAGGGCGAGCTGACCCGTCAGCGCGACACCCTCGAGATGATCGCGAGCGAGAACTTCGTGCCGCGCGCCGTCCTGCAGGCGCAGGGCAGCGTCCTGACCAACAAGTACGCCGAGGGCTACCCGGGCCGCCGCTACTACGGCGGCTGCGAGCAGGTCGACATCGCGGAGAACCTCGCGATCGCCCGAGCCAAGGACCTGTTCGGCGCCGAGGCCGCCAACGTGCAGCCGCACTCCGGCGCGCAGGCCAACGCGGCCGTGCTGCACGCCCTCATCAACGCGGGCGACAAGATCCTCGGCCTCGAGCTGGCCCACGGCGGCCACCTCACGCACGGCATGAAGATCAACTTCTCCGGCAAGCTCTACGACGTCGGCGCCTACGGCGTGGACCCGCAGTCGTACCGGATCGAGATGGACGAGGTCCGCAAGCGCGCCCTCGAGCACCGCCCGGACGTCATCATCGCCGGCTGGTCCGCCTACCCCCGCCACCTCGACTTCGCGGCGTTCCGCGACGTCGCGGACGAGGTCGGCGCCAAGCTCTGGGTCGACATGGCGCACTTCGCCGGCCTCGTGGCCGCGGGCCTGCACCCGAGCCCCGTGCCGCACGCCGACGTCGTGTCCTCCACGGTGCACAAGACCATCGGCGGGCCCCGGTCCGGCTTCATCCTGAGCAAGGAGGAGCACGCCAAGAAGATCAACTCGGCGGTGTTCCCGGGCCAGCAGGGCGGCCCGCTCATGCACGTGATCGCGGCCAAGGCCGTGGCGTTCAAGGTCGCCGGCACCGACGAGTTCAAGGACCGCCAGGAGCGCACGCTGCGCGGCGCGCAGATCATCGCCGAGCGGCTGTCGCAGGCGGACGTCGCCGAGCAGGGCGTGTCCGTCCTCACCGGCGGCACCGACGTGCACCTGGTGCTCGTCGACCTGCGGAACTCCTCGCTCGACGGCCAGCAGGCCGAGGACCTCCTGCACGACGCCGGCATCACCGTGAACCGCAACGCCGTGCCGTTCGACCCGCGCCCGCCGCGCGTCACCTCCGGCCTGCGCATCGGCACGCCGGCGCTCGCCACCCGCGGGTTCGGCGACGCCGAGTTCACCGAGGTCGCCGACATCATCGCCGTCGCCCTGCGGGACGGCGCCTCGGCCGACGTCGACGCGCTCGCGGCGCGCGTCGCGAAGCTCACGGCCGACTTCCCGCTCTACCCCGGGCTGGCCCAGTGACCGCGCAGGTCCTGGACGGCAAGGCCACCGCGGCCACGATCAAGGCCGAGCTGCGCGAGCGGGTGACCGCTCTGCGCGAGCGCGGCGTCGTGCCGGGGCTCGGCACTCTGCTCGTGGGCGAGGACCCGGGCTCGCAGTGGTACGTCGCCGGCAAGCACCGGGACTGCGCAGAGGTCGGCATCGAGTCGATCCGCGAGGACCTTCCCGCCACCGCCACGCAGGACGAGATCGAGGCGGCCGTGCGGCGGCTCAACGAGGACCCGGCGTGCACCGGGTTCATCGTGCAGCTCCCGCTGCCGAAGGGTGTCGACACCAACCGCGTGCTCGAGCTGATCGACCCGGACAAGGACGCCGACGGCCTGCACCCGACCAACCTCGGGCGCCTCGTGCTGCGCGTCAACGAGGAGGTCACCTCCCCGCTGCCCTGCACGCCCCGCGGCATCATCGACCTGCTGCTGCGGCACGACGTCGACCTCCAGGGCAAGGAGGTCGTCGTGGTGGGCCGCGGCGTGACCGTCGGCCGCTCGATCGGCCTGCTGCTCACGCGGCGCGCCGTCAACGCGACGGTCACACTCACCCACACGGGCACCACCGACCTGCCAGCACTCGTCAAGCGGGCCGACGTCGTCGTGGCGGCGGCCGGCGTCAAGGGGATCGTCACGGCGGACATGGTCAAGCCGGGCGCGGTGCTCGTCGACGTCGGCGTCTCGCGGGAGACCGACCCGGAGACAGGAAAGTCGCGCGTGGTGGGCGACATCGACCCGGCCGCGCGCGAGGTCGCGTCCTGGTACTCGCCGAACCCGGGCGGCGTCGGGCCGATGACGCGCGCCATGCTGCTGGCGAACGTCGTGGACACCGCGGAGCGCCAGGTGGGCTGACCCGCACCTCCGCACGGACGCCCGGGCCCGTCGTCCCTCTGGGGCGACGGGCCCGGCCGCGTCCGCCATGATGTGCGCATGGTCGCGAGAAGCCAGCGTGGGTGGTCGGGCGAGCCGGGCGAGCTCCTGAGGGTAGGTCCGGGGTTCCGCCTCGCGGACGTCGACCCGGGCGCGAAGCCCGGGTACGACGGGAAGAAGAAGGACGGCGCGGCCGACCTGCTCGCCGGCGAGCACGAGCTCGACGAGCTGCAGGAGCGCCTGTACGCCCAGAGCCGCGAGGACCCGTCCGCGCCAGCGGTGCTGCTCGTCCTGCAGGCGATGGATTCCGCGGGCAAGGGCGGCATCGTGCGGCACGTCATCGGCGCCACGGACCCGCAGGGCGTGCACCTCGTGGCGTTCAAGAAGCCGACGCCGCAGGAGCTGGCGCACGACTTCCTCTGGCGCGTCGAGAAGGAGGTCCCCGAGGCTGGCTACATCGGCGTCTTCGACCGCTCGCACTACGAGGACGTGCTCATCGGGAGGGTGCGCGAGCTCGCGCCCCCGGAGGAGATCGAGCGGCGGTACGGCGCGATCAACGCGTTCGAGTCCGAGCTCGCGGCGCGCGGCACCCGCATCGTCAAGGTGATGCTGCACATCTCGCCCGAGGAGCAGAAGGCGCGGCTCGGCGAGCGCCTGGAGCGCCCCGACAAGCACTGGAAGTACAACCCCGGCGACGTCGACGAGCGCCTGCAGTGGCCCCGCTACATGGAGGCCTTCCAGACCGTCTTCGAGCGCACCTCCACCGACCACGCGCCCTGGTACGTCGTCCCCGCGAACGCCAAGTGGTACGCCCGCCTCGCCGTGCAGGCGCTGCTGCTGGGCGCGCTCGAGGACATCGACCCGCAGTGGCCCGCCGCGACGTTCGACGTCGAGCACGAGAAGGCGCGCCTCGCGGCGTCGTGACGCTCAGCCCGACACTCAGCCCGCCGTGGCCGGCCCGGCCGCCTGCTCGACGTCGTCGGGCAGGTTGGCGTCGAGCGGCTCGCGGTCGGTCTTGGTCCACGTGCGCCGCCCGGCGAGCTCGCGGACCAGCGCCACCGTGACGACCGGCCACAGCAGCCACGTGTAGAGCATGTACGGGATCAGCCCGAACACCGCCCGCAGCAACGGGTGGCGCCCCGGCTCGTCGGTCATGAGCAGGGACAGGAAGCTCGGCACCAGGGCGATCGTCGCGAAGAACACCAGCGACGGCCACCACCCGGAGTGGAACGGGACGTCGCCGAACAGCCAGAACACCAGCGACAGCACCAGGCCGAGCCCCATGAGGAGCTGCAGCAGCGGCATCAGCAGGTAGGCGAGGTGGTCGACGCGGGCCCCGACCGACACCGGCGCCCGCAGCGCGCCCCGCAGCAGGCCGAACGCCTGCCAGTTCCCCTGCGCCCAGCGCACGCGCTGCTTGAACAGGCGGCGCATGCTCGTCACGCCCTGCTGGTCGACGGTGGTCAGGACCGTCTGGCGGCCGCGCCAGCCGGCACGGATCAGCCGCACGCCGATGTCCTGGTCCTCGGTGAGGCGGTCGCGCCACGGGCCGCGCTCGATCCCCGGCGGCAGCTTCTCCGTGACGACGACGTCGTCCAGCGCCGCGAGCCGCACGTACTGCCCGTTGCCGCCCATGTTCGCCGTGCCCCACGTCGACCGCCCGAGCTGGTAGACGTACGCCATGACGCCGAACTCCACGTCCTGGCCCCAGGTGAGGTAGTGTCGACGGTTGTAGATGCGCACCAGCGCCTGCACGCCGCCCACCCGTTCGTCGGTGAACGCGCCGGCCAGCGCCCGCGGCGCGTCGGCGGGGATGCGCCCGTCGGCGTCCACGACGCCGACGACGACGCGCGTCGTCGGCCAGCGGGCGTACCGCCCGGTGAGGACCTCGTCGTGGACGAACTCCCAGGCGTCGTCGAGGCCCGCGGACTTGCCCACGCGGGCGTCCGGCAGCTCGCGGCGCAGCACCTGGAGCTCGGGCACCCGGGCCCGCAGCCCGGCGAGGACCTCGGGCGTGCGGTCGTCCGACCCGTCGTCGATGACGACGATCGCCTTGTGGGTCGCCTCGACGGCGACGAGCCGGCCCACGCTGTCGGCGATCGTCACCTCCTCGTTGAGCGCGGGCACGACGAAGACCCACAGGTAGTCCTCCTCGTGCGCGGACTCGACGGCCTCGCGCTGGCGCCGGCGCTCGAACCACGCGCGGACGACGAGCCAGACGATCACGCAGAACGTGACCAGCGTCAGGCCGAGCAGGAACCACATGAGCACCTGCACGCCCACCGGCATGCCGCGGTACGGGTCCCACCACGGCGCCGTCGTGGCCACGGTCGTCGCGGCCGTCGTCGCCAGGCCGGTCACTCGGCGGCCCTGTGGGGCGAGGAGGAGCCGGACGACGTGCGCGGCGGTGCGTCGTACGGGTCGACCGTCGACCTCGGGGCGATGACGACGTCCTCGAGGTCCTGCGGCACGCGGTCCACGGGGCTGGGCTCTCGCACGAACTCCGGACCGTCGACGGCGTCGCTGCGGTGGAACCCGGCCCACTCCAGCACCTGGGCGCGCACGAAGCCGGGGCCGGACGTGTGGGGCACGGGAGAGTTGAAGACCAGGTGCTCCAGGGCGTCGACGATGCGCTCGGCGGCGCGCCCGTCCCCGTACGGGTTGGGCTGCCGGGAGAACGCGGCGTGCGCCGCGGGGTCGGTGAGCACCCGGGTGGCGGCGTCGACGATCGTGTCGGCGTCGGTGCCGACGAGCTCGAGGGTGCCCGCCTCGACGCCCTCGGTGCGTTCGGTGGTGGTGCGGGCGACGAGCACCGGGACGCCGAGCGCCGGCGCCTCCTCCTGGATGCCCCCGGAGTCGGTGATCACCAGGGTCGAGCGCGCCAGCAGACGGGCGAACGTGTGGTACTCCATCGGCGCGGTGAGCGTCACGGCGTCGACGTCGCCGAGCTCGTCGCGCACGGTCTGCGCGACCCTGGGGTTCGGGTGCACCGGCACGACGAAGCGGACGTCCGGGTGCGCGTCGGCCAGCCGGTGCACCGCCCGCGCGATGCTCCGGATGCCCTCGCCCCAGTTCTCGCGGCGGTGCGCGGTGACGGTGACGACGCGCGACGTCGCGTCGTCCTCCAGCCACGCCAGCTCGGGCCGCGCGTAGGGCACCTCGCGCGCGGCGGCCCACTGCAGCGCGTCGATCCCGGTGTTGCCGGTGACGAACGTGCGCCCGATGTCGACGCCCTCGCGCACGAGGTTCTGCACGTTGCTGCGCGTGGGGGCAGCGTGGAAGGAGGCGATCCGTGCGACGAGCTGGCGGTTGAGCTCCTCGGGGAAGGGCGAGAGCGTCGTGCCGGTCCGCAGCCCGGCCTCGACGTGGACCACCGGGATGCGCAGGTGGAACGCGGCGACGGCGGCCGCCGCAGCGCTGGAGGTGTCGCCGTGCACGATGCAGGCCGCAGGGTAGTGGTCCTCGCGGATGCGCCCGGTCATCCGCTCGGGCGGCGGTCCGTACCGGTCGGCGACGAACTCGTCCAGCCCGGCGATCACCGACGACGAGAGCTGGTTCAGCGTCAGCCCCGGGCGGCCCACGCCGAGGTCCCCCGCGATCTCGCACCGGGCCTCCTGCAGCACGTAGTCCACGAGCTCCTTGTGCTGCCCGGTCGTGACGACGACCGGGCGCAGGCGCGGGTGGTCCCGCAGGCGCTGGATCAGCGGGAACAGCTTGATGGCCTCCGGGCGGGTGCCCAGCACGACCAGGATCTCGGGGCTGACGGGAAGCGGCATGTCTCTACCTTCGTCGAGCGGGATGCCGGGTACGCGCCGGCACCGATGAGTTCCGGATCGCCCGCGGGTCGGAAGGGTGCTGCACCGGCCGCGAGGGGACGGTGCCCGTCAGGAGGGAGCGGCCATGGTGACCGCACGCACGCACCTGTGGTTCGGGAACAACCGCGCGCACGAGGCGGCGGCCTTCTACGCCGAGCACATCCCGGGGTCGTCGGTGGAGTCGGTCCTCACGTCGCCCGAGGGGGTGCCGGGGGCGGCGGCCGGCGAACCGTTCGTCGTCGAGTTCACGGTAGCCGGGCTTCCTGTGACGGGCCTGAACGCCGGCCCGGAGTTCACGTTGAACGAGGCGTTCAGCTTCTACCTGCGCGTGGACTCGCAGGAGGAGGTGGACCGGTACTGGGAGGTGCTCACGTCCGACGGCGGCGAGCCCGGGCCCTGCGGCTGGTGCAAGGACAGGTTCGGCATCTCCTGGCAGGTGATCCCGAAGCAGCTCGAGGAGCTGTCCGGCGACTACTCGACGGAGGCGAACCTGCGCACCATGAACGCGATGCTGAAGATGGGCAAGATCGACGTCGCCGGGCTGGAGGCCGCCTACCGCGGGGAGTGACGCACCCGACCCCTGCGGGCCACGGGGGTGTCGGCGCGGTGTGATGAGGTTGCGGACGCGACCTGAGGTCGATGGCGTCGTGTGATCAAATTGCCGCGTGCTGACCGTCGCCACCGCCAACGTCAACGGCATCCGTGCCGCCTTCCGCCGCAACATGGACGCCTGGATCGCCGCCCGCACCCCCGACATCCTGCTGCTGCAGGAGGTGCGGGCCCCCGACGAGCTCGTCCACGAGTACCTCGAGGGCTGGCACGTCGCGCACCTGCCGAGCGACCTCAAGGGCCGCGCGGGCGTGGCCGTCGCGTCCCGGCTGCCGCTGCACGCGGTTCGCATGGGCCTCGCCGCCCACGGCCCGGACGGCGAGCCCGAGCCTCCCGTGGACACGGGCCGCTGGGTCGAGGCGGACGTCGAGCTGCCCCACAGCGGGCTGCTCACCGTCGTCTCCGCCTACCTGCACTCGGGGACGAACACCCCGGGCAAGGAGCACACGATGACGGCCAAGTACGCGCACCTCGACAAGGTCACGGCGCGCCTCGCAGAGCTCGCCGCGGCCGAGCGCCCCGCGGTCGTCGCCGGCGACCTCAACATCGCCCACCGGAACGTCGACATCGCGAACTGGAAGGGCAACCTCAAGAACGCGGGCTTCCTGCCGCAGGAGCGGGCGTACGTCGACCGGTGGCTCGACGAGCTCGGCTGGGCCGACCTCGGCCGCGCGCACGGGGGTGAGGGCCCCGGGCCCTACACCTGGTGGTCGTGGCGCGGGCAGTCGTACGTCAACGACCGCGGGTGGCGCATCGACTACCAGCTCGCCAACGCCGCGCTGGCCCCGCGCGCCGTCAAGGTCGAGGTCGACCGCGCCCCGACCTACGAGGAGCGCTGGTCCGACCACGCCGCCGTCGTCGCCACCTACGACCTCTGACCGACCTCCGACCGACCCCTGTCGTCGTGGGTGGGATGGTGGCCCGTCTCGACGCCGGAGGGGGGCCACGATCCCACCCACAACGGGTCAGCGGTGGCCGCGGGGGAACATCGCCCGCTGCACGGCGTCGTGCACGTCGGTGTTGAGCTGCGGCCCGGACAGGAGCTCGGCGCCCGGCCCCTGCGCCGTGATCGGCGTGGCCTCGCCGGTGTGCCCGCCGGTGGTCCAGTCGACGGTGAACTCCAGGTCGGTGCCGGGGATCGGGAAGGGGCCGTCCTCGGCGGTCGCGCCCTCGCCCGACTCGTCCTCGGGGTCGACGTTCTCGATCGCGAGACCGCCCGTGGCATGGTCGCCGACGACGAGCACCAGCGTGTCGCGGTGCTTCTTCTGGAAGTCGAGGGCGAGCGCGACGGTCTCGTCGAGGGACCGGCCCGCCTCGATGGTGCGCGTCGCGTTGCTCTGGTGCGCGAACTCGTCGATCGCCTCCTCCTCGAGGAACAGGAAGAAGCCGTCGCGGTCGCGCTGGAGCACGTCGAGCGCCTTGGCGGCCATGTCGACCAGCGGCACCTCGGGGGAGTAGACGTCGCCCTCGCCCTCGTTCGCCTGCTGGAACATCTCCTCGTTCGCGAACAGTCCGAGCAGCTTGCGGCCGTCCGCGTCGGCGAGGCCGTCGGCGTCGCTCACGTACGTGTACCCGAGCTCCTGCGCCCGCTCGACGAGGTTGCCCTTCGTGCCCTTGCTCTGCTCCTCCGGGTCCTCGGCGGGGTTGTCGGGCCACGCCCCGGGCTCGCCCTCGGGGTACCAGAAGTCCTCGCCCCCGCCCAGCAGGACGTCGGGGCGGGACTCCTCCAGGTACTGCCGCGCGATCTCGCTCTGGTCGTACCTGTCGGTGACGTGCGCCCCGAACGCTGCGGGGCTGGCGTCGGTGACCTGCGCCGTCGAGACGAGGCCGGTGGCCTTGCCGGCGCGCCTCGCGTCCTCGAGCAGGGTGGGGACCGGGTTGCCGTCGACGTCGACGCCCACGGCGCCGTTGAACGTCCGCACCCCGGTGGCGAAGGCGGTCGCGCCGGCGGCCGAGTCGGTCACCGCGTCCTCGGGGTCGGCGGAGTCGGTCGCGGTCCAGCCGGCCTCGTCGAGCGAGTCCATGACGAGGTGGCCGTCCTTGCCCATGGTCGCCAGGCGGATCAGCTCCCGGGCCGCCAGGCCCATGCCGTCGCCCTGGAGCACGATGACGTTCCGCGCCCGGTCCCTGTCGTGCCGTCCGTCGTGCCCGCCGCGCCCGCGGTCGTCAGCGCCGGCCGTCGCGCCGACGGCCGTCCCTGCGGCGACCACTGCCGTGAGCGCCGCCGCTCCGACGCGGCGCATCGTGGTGCGTGCTGCCATCGCTCCTCCTCGAACGATCGAGCCCGGCGACGTCGTGCCGCCGCGCCCCCGCACCGTAGGCAGGCGCCCGCGTCACCGGCATCCGGGGGGAGGAGCCGCAGGTCGCGCGCGGTCAGGCGGCCCGGTCAGGCGGTGCGGCCCGCCGGCGCCGACGGCGGCGCGAGGAGGAATCCCGGCTCCCGCAGCCCGGCGGCGTCGAACGCGTCCTGCACGGCCGCGGCGACCGTGTCGACGGCGTCCGCGCGCACCAGCGCGATCGCCGAGCCGCCGAAGCCGCCGCCCGTCATGCGCGCGCCGAGCGCGCCCGCGGCCAGCGCGGCGTCGACGACGAGGTCCAGCTCGCGGGCGGAGACCTCGTAGTCGTCCCGCAGCGACGCGTGGGACGCGACCATCAGCGGCCCGACCTCGTCCGCACGCCCCGCCGCGACGAGGTCGCGGAACCGCGCCGTGCGGTCGATCTCGGTGACCACGTGCCGCACCCGGCGCGCCAGGACGCCGTCGGGGTCGTGCGGCGCGAGCGCGGCGAGCGTCTCGTCCAGACGGGCCGGGTCGACGTCACGCAGCGTCCCGACGCCGAGCAGCACGGCCGCGCGCTCGCAGGTCGCCCGACGCTCGGCGTACTGGCCGTCGACGAGCGCGTGCTCCGCGCGGGTGTCCACGACGAGCAGCGTGAGGCCCGCGGCCGCCAGGTCGAACGGCACGGGCGTGCCGGACTTCAGCGCGGACAGGCCGGGCCGCGAGTCGACGAGCAGCGCGTGCCCCGCGGTGGCGCGCAGCGACGCGGCCTGGTCCATGCCGCCCGTCGGGGCGCCGGCGATCTCGTTCTCCGCGCGCACGCAGGCCGTGACGAGGGCCGCGCGGCCCGCGTCGTCCGCCGTGAGCCCGAGCTCGCCCGTCTCGTCGAGGGCCACGGCGACGGCGCACTCCAGCGCGGCCGACGACGACAGCCCCGCGCCGAACGGCACGCACGAGTCGACGACGGCGTCGAAGCCGCGCACCAGGTGGCCGTCCTGCGCGAGCGCCCACGCGACGCCCGCGACGTACGCGCCCCAGCCCGTCACCGCGCCCGGCGCGACGTCGGCCAGCCGCGTCGTCCAGAGCTCGCCGGGCGCCTGCGCCGAGCCGAGGCGCACGACGTCGTCGTCCCGGTGCCGCAGCGCGACGTACGTGCGGTGCGGCAGCGCGGTCGGCAGCGCGAGGCCGCCGTTGTAGTCGGTGTGCTCGCCGATGAGGTTGACCCGGCCCGGGGCGGACCAGACGCCGTCGGGCGCGCCGTCGTTGCCGAAGACCCGGGCGAACAGGTCGCGGACGCGGCGGGCCCCCTCGTCGTCGGACCAGGACTCGAGCCACTCGGGCGTGCTCATGGCGGGGGACAGCTCCTTCGCAGGGGTGGGCCGGGGGTGGCGCCGGCGGGGCGCCCGGGCGAGGCTACCGTGCGTCAGCCCTGGACGGGGCTGAGGTTCAGCCGCATGCCCGCGAGGCCGCGGGACCTGGCGGCCAGGGAGCGGGCGACGTCGCGCAGCACGCGCGCCCCGGCGGAGTCCGGGTCGCTGAGCACCACGGGCGTGCCCTCGTCGCCGGCCGCGCGGACCGCGACGTCGAGCGGCACCTGGCCCAGCAGCGGCACCGGCGTGCCGAGCGTGGCGCCCAGCCGGTCCGCGACCCGCTGGCCGCCGCCGGAGCCGAACACCTCGAGCCGCGACCCGTCCGGCTGCTCGAGCCACGACATGTTCTCCACCACGCCGACGACGCCCTGCGACGTCTGGGTGGCGATCGACCCGGCGCGCTCCGCGACCTCCGCCGCAGCGGCCTGCGGCGTCGTCACGACGACGATCTCGCTGCCGGGCAGCAGCTGCGCCACCGAGATGGCGATGTCGCCGGTGCCGGGCGGCAGGTCGAGCAGCAGCACGTCCAAGTCGCCCCAGAACACGTCCGCGAGGAACTGCTCCAGCGCGCGGTGCAGCATCGGCCCGCGCCACACGACCGGCTGCCCCTCCGGCACGAACATGCCGATCGACACGACCTTCACGCCGTGCTCGATCGGGGGCAGCAGCATCGAGTCCACGCGGGTGGGCTGGCGGTCCACGCCGAGCATGCGGGGGATCGAGAAGCCGTAGATGTCGGCGTCCACGACGCCGACGTTCAGCCCGTCGGCCGCCATCGCGGCCGCGAGGTTCGCCGTCACGCTCGACTTGCCCACGCCGCCCTTGCCGGACGCGATCGCGTACACCTTGGTGAGCGAGCCGGGCTGGGCGAACGGGATCACGGGGTCGCCCGCGCCTCCGCGCAGCTGCGAGCGCAGCGACTGCCGCTGCTCCGGGGTCATGACGCCGAGCTGCACGTCCACGCCGGTCACGTCCTCGAGCGCCTCGACCGCGGCGGTGACGTCGCGCACCAGCGTGCCCTTCATGGGGCAGCCGGCCACCGTGAGGTCCACGCCCACCGTGACGCGGCCGTCGTCGTGCACGTCCACCGAGCGGACCATGCCCAGGTCCGTGATGGGCCGGCGGATCTCCGGGTCGACCACCGACGTCAGGGCGGTGCGGACGCGGTCGGTCAGCGGTGCGAGGCCGTCGGGGGAGCCGGTGGTCATGCCTCGATCCTAGGCGTGGCGGGCGGCGGCGCCGGTGCGTCGTCGGTCACGGCCGGACAGCGCCGTCGTGACCCGGAGGGCCAGCGCGCCGACGTCCACCGGGCGGGTCGTGTCCTGCCGCACCACCGGGCCGAGCGCGAGGGGCGCGGCCCCGGCGGACCAGGCCGCCCACTCGGCCGTCAGGTCCCGGTCGTCGGCGTGCACCGGGTGGCGGTCCGGGCGGGACTCGTAGCGTCCGCGCGCGACGCCGGGCGGCACGTCGCACCACACCTCGACGACGGCGTCCGCGCCCGCGGTCGCGAGCCCGCGCAGCGCGTGGTCCAGGTCGCGCGGCCGGAACCACCACGACTCGACGACGACGCGCGGCAGCGGCGCCGCGGCCAGGCGCCACACCGCCTCCATCGCCGCCGCCCCGACGACGGATGCCCCGACGACGGAGGAGGCCCCGGCCAGGGACCGCGCGCCCGGCCCCACCGCGTCGGCCAGGGCCTCCTTGACGGCGTCCTTGCTCAGCCACGGCGCGCCGAGGCGCGCGGCGAGCGGGCCCGCCAGCGCCGTCTTGCCCGACCCGGGCAGCCCGTTGACCAGCACCACCTGTCGCGCCACCCCGTCGCCTCCTCCGGCCGCTGTCCGAGCCCCGCGAACGGGAGGATACCGGGCCGTGCGGACGGCACGGCGCCGCGCGGCGCGGGGTGCCCGGGGCTACGTTGACCTGCATGGATGCGATCGCCTCCCTGGCCCGGGACTCGGTTCTGCTCGTGGCGGCCGTGCATGCCGCCCCCGCCGACGCCGAGGTGCCGGCCTGTCCGGGGTGGACCGCCGACGACCTCGGCTTCCATGTCGCGTCGGTGCAGTCCTTCTGGGCGTCCGTGGTGGGCCGCGAACCGGGGACCGGCCTGCCGGCCGGCGACGTCGTCCCGCCCGAGCGGCCCGCCGGCGACGCCGCCCTCGCCGCGCTGCTGCACGACGCGGCGGCACACCTCGTCGCGGCGCTCGCGGGCCGCGACCCGCGCGAGCCGTGCTGGTCCTGGCACCCCGACGGTCACACCGTCGGGTGGGTGACCCGCCGCCAGCTGCACGAGGCTCTCGTGCACCGCGTCGACGCCGAGCAGGCGGCGGGCCGCGGGGTCACGCCGCTCGATCCCGAGATCGCGGCCGACGGCGTGGACGAGGTGCTCGACGTCCTGCTCGGCGGCCATCCGGACTGGACGACGTTCACGCCGGCGGGCGGCGTCGTCGCCGTCGTCGTGGACGCCCCGGGCGAGGCACCCCGTCGCTGGGACGTGGAGCTCGGGCGCGTGCGGGGGACCGGGCCGGAGTCCGGGCGGGAGTACGACGTGCCCGGCGGGCGCCTGGTCCACCCGGACGGCGAGCCCGCGGCCGTCGTCGCGGGCACCGCCGCCGACCTCGACCTGTGGCTGTGGGGGCGAGGCACGGCCGAGTCGCTCCGGGTCACCGGCGACGCCGCGGCCGTCGAGGCGCTCCGCGCCGCCGCCGTCGACGCCATGCAGTGAGGGCGTCGCCCCGCGTCAGGACGAGGCGTCCCTGCCGCGTCCCGGCTCCTTCTCGTCGAGCTCCTCGAGCAGGTTCCGGATCTCGGAGCGGACGAAGTCGCGTGTCGCGACCTCGCCCAGCGCGATCCGCAGCGCCGCCATCTCCCGGGCCAGGTACTCCGTGTCGGCGAGGTTGCGCTCCGCGCGCTGCCGGTCCTGCTCCGCGGTGACGCGGTCGCGGTCGTCCTGCCGGTTCTGCGCGAGCAGGATGAGCGGCGCGGCGTAGCTCGCCTGCAGCGACAGCATGAGGGTCAGCGCGGTGAAGCCGTTCGACGCGGAGTCGAACCGCAGCGACTCCGGGCCCCAGGAGTTCCACGCCAGCCACAGCGCGCAGAACACCGTCAGATAGATGAGGAAGCGCGGCGTGCCCAGGAAGCGGGCGATGCCCTCCGTGGCGCGGCCCACCGCGTCCTGGTCCATCTGCGGCCGGGGGATGAGGGTGCGGCGGGCCTCCTTCGGCTGGTCGAGGCGGTCAGCCACGCGGCACCTCCTCGAGGTTCTCGTCGACGTGCTCGCGCCAGTCGTCCGGGAGGATGTGGTCGAGCACGTCGTCCACGGAGACCGCGCCCAGCAGCCGCTTCTCGCTGTCGAGGACGGGCAGCGCGAGCAGGTCGTAGGCCGCGAGCAGGCGGGTCACCCGGCCCACCGGGGCGTCCGGCGTGAGCCACTCCGTGTCCGTGTCCAGCACCGACCCGACCGACGCGTGCGGGGGCTCGCGCAGGAGCCGCTGGAAGTGCGCGACGCCGAGGAAGCGTCCCGTGGGCGTCTCCAGCGGCGGCCGCACCACGAACACCATCGACGCCAGCGCCGGCGGCAGGTCCTGCTTGCGGATCTGCGCCAGCGCGGTCGCGATCGACGTCTCCGGGCCGAGGATCACCGGCTCGGTGGTCATGAGGCCGCCGGCCGTGTCCTCGTCGTAGGACAGCAGGCGACGCACGTCCTTCGCCTCCTCCGGCTCCATGAGCTCCAGGAGGCGGGCGGCCTGCTCGTCGGGCAGCTCGTTGAGCAGGTCGGCGGCGTCGTCGGGCTGCATGGCCTCGAGGACGTCCGCGGCTCGGTCGGAGTCCAGGCGGGACACGATGGCGACCTGGTCGTCCTCCGGCAGCTCCTCGAGCACGTCGGCCAGACGCTCGTCGTCGAGCGCGCTCGCCACCTCGAGGCGCCGGGTGTCGCCCAGCTCGTGCAGCACGTCCGCCAGGTCCGCCGGGCGGAGGTCCTCGTACGCCTCCAGCAGCTTCGTGGCCCCCTGCTCCTCGGTGGAGCCGGCCAGCCCGGTGACGGCGCCCACCGGGACGACGAGCGTCTCCCCGCGCCGGCGCAGCGACAGCCCGCGGGCGGGCTGCTTGCGGCGCACGAAGAGCTGGTCCACCAGCCAGTCGCCCGTGCGCTGGCGCGTGATGGACAGGTCCTCGACCGTGGCCTCGCCGGAGCCGTCCGTGAAACGCACGGTGCGGTCCAGCAGCTCGCCCAGCACCAGCGACTCCATGGCGCGCTGCTCGAACCGGCGCATGTTGAGCAGGCCGGTGGAGATCACCTGGCCCGCGTCGATCGCGGTGACCCGCGTCAGCGGGAGGAAGACGCGTCGCCGGCCGGGGACCTCGACGACCAGCCCCACCGCGCGGGGCGCGCCCTTGGCGCGGACCAGCACGACGGCGTCGCGCACGCGCCCCACCTCGTCACCGATCGGGTCGAAGACCTGGGTGCCGGCGAGGCGTGCCATGAAGACCCTGGTTGCCGCGCTCACGTCGGTCAGCCTACGCGGGGCGGGCCCGTCGGTCCTGGTAGCGGGCGTGCGGCGCGGGTGGTGTGGTGGTGCAGGGCCCGCGACTGGGCCAGACTGGGCGAATGAGCTTCAGCCGCCCGAACGCCGTGCCCCGCGTCCCGACCCTCCCGGCGGGCGACGAGGTCGCCGCGTACGACACGTACCTCGAGGCCCAGCAGGCCGTCGACTACCTGTCGGACCACAAGTTCGCCGTCGAGCACGTCACCATCGTTGGCACCGACCTGCGCATGGTCGAGCGCGTCACCGGGCGGCTCTCGTACGGTCGGGTCGCGCTCGCGGGCGCCCTGTCGGGTGCGTGGTTCGGCTTCTTCGTCGGCCTGCTGCTCAGCCTCTTCGGCGGCGCCGGCATGGGCGGCGTGCTGCTCGTCGGCATCGGCCTGGGTGCCGGCTTCGGCCTGCTGTTCTCGGTGCTGTCCTACGCGCTGACCGGCGGGCGTCGCGACTTCACCTCGTCGTCGCAGATCGTCGCGTCGACCTACGCCATCCTCTGCGCCGCCGAGCAGGCCGGCGAGGCCCGGTCCATGCTCCGGGAGTCCCCCGGCGGGCTCGGCAAGGCGCGTCGTGGTGCGGCCACCGCCACCCCGCCGGTGGGGTCGCCCGCCGTCGGCGCGCCGGCCGCGCCCGTGGCTCCCGCCGCGCCGCGCACGCCCGATCCCCGCTGGACCACCCCCAGCGGGGCCCCGCGGTACGGCGCGATGCGGCCCGCCGGGGAGCAGGGCCCCTCGCCGGAGCCCCAGAGCCCCGCGCCCCAGAGCCCTGCTCCGCAGGAACCGGAGCCGCAGGGCCCCCCACCAGGCACCCACCAGCCGGAGCCCCGGCAGCCGCAGGAGGGCGACCCGGAGCAGCCGAAGGCGCCGGAGCACGACGACCCGTACCGCCCGCCGCAGCCCTGAAACGCCCTGCCCGGATCTGTTCGGCAGCGCCTTGATCTGGTCGGCACGTCGGCCTGCCGAAGAGATCAACGCGGTGCCGAACAGATCCGCGCTCACGGGGGCGGCGGCAGCAGCGGATGCTGCCGCAGCGTCCGTCGGAGCGCCTCCGGGAAGCGCGCGGTCAGTGCTCGCGTGAGCTCACCGACGCGGGAGCTCCCGACGGCGGTCACCCGGACGGGGTTGACGCCGGTCGCACGGATGGCATCGAAGCGCTCCTTCTCCCGCAGGAGCTCCTGGGCGGCGTGGTGGCCGGGCCGCACGCCGCCGTCGCGGTACTTCACCAGTCCGTCGAACTCCGCGTACACGGACCAGTCCGGCCAGCCGAGGTCGCAGTGGAAGACGCCGCGTGCGGTGGTGATCGGCGCCTGCGTGATCGGGCGGGGCAGGCCGTGACCGGAGCGCCACGTACCGGAGCCAGGTCTCCCAGGCGGAGTCGGCGCCGGCGTCCGCATGGTCCAGGACCCACCTCGCCCGGCGGGTGCCGTTGCGCCGGCGCGTGACCCCGAGCGCGGCACGGCACTCGTCGAGGTCGACGCCCCGTGCGAGGGCGTGGTCGGCGATCACCAGGCCTTCGAGGGGATGCATCGATCGGGCACAGTCCGCCACCGTGCGCGCGAGGGCCGTGACGGGCAGGCCGTCCTGGTCCACGCGGTGTGCGGAGGGCACGGTGCTGAGGTGCCGCTCGAGGTCCGCCGCGGCGCCCCCTGATCGGCGGTACGCCTGCACGACGTGCGTCACGGCGGGGACGCGCCACAGCCGGAGACCGTGGAGCACGGCAGCGGTCTCGTGGCTGAAGACGTGGTCCGCGTCGAGCTGGCGGTGAGCGGCCGCGGCGAGCGCACGGGCACGCCGTCGTGCCGTCTGGAACCGGTGCTCGTCGCGGGGCTTCTCGACCGTTCGGTATGCGCCGCGACGCAGCCGCTCGAGCTCACCGGCGCGCCGCGCCTGATCCAGCACGTGGCGCTGGAGCTCGCCTGCGAGAATCACCGGCTCGTCGTCGATCATGCGGACGAGCGTGCCGCAGCGTCCCGCCTTCCGGCGGCGGCCTGTGGACGGGCGTCGTCTGTTCGGCAGCAGGTGGATCTCTTCGGCATGCTCACGTGCCGAAGAGATCCACGCAGTGCCGAACGGACGAGCGGGATCAGCCGCGCAGGCGCGCCATCCAGGCCTCGACGTCCTCGGGACGGCGGGGGAGGGCGGCGGACAGGTTCTCGTTGCCGTCGGCGGTGACCAGCACGTCGTCCTCGATGCGCACGCCGATGCCGCGGTACTCCTCGGGCACGGCGAGGTCGTCGGCCTTGAAGTACAGCCCCGGCTCGATGGTGAAGACCATGCCGGGCTCGAGCACGCCGTCCAGGTAGAGCTCGCGGCGCGCCTGCGCGCAGTCGTGCACGTCCAGGCCGAGGTGGTGGCTGGTGCCGTGCACCATCCAGCGGCGGTGCTGCTGGCCCTCGGCGGAGAGGGACACCTCGGCGGTGACGCCGTCGGGCAGCAGGCCCCACTCCTCGAGGCGGGCGGCGATGACCTCCATCGCGGCGGCGTGGATGTCGCGGAACTTCGTGCCGGGCTTCGCGACGGCGAACGCGGCGTCGGCGGCGTCGAGCACCGCGGTGTAGATGCGGCGCTGCACGTCGGTGAACTCGCCGTCCACGGGCAGGGTGCGCGTGATGTCGGCGGTGTAGAGGGAGTCGACCTCGACGCCGGCGTCGAGCAGCACGAGGTCGCCGGTGCGGACCACGCCGTCGTTGGTGATCCAGTGCAGCGTGGTGGCGTGCTCGCCGGCGGCGGCGATGGTCTCGTAGCCGACGGTGTTGCCCTCGAGGCGGGCGTGCGCGTCGAACGTCGTCTCGATGACGCGCTCGCCGCGGCGGTGCGCGACGGCCTTGGGCAGCGCCGGCACGACCTGCTCGAAGCCCTCGATGGTGCGGGCCACGGCCTCGCGCAGGTGCTCCAGCTCGAGCGCGTCCTTCACCAGGCGGATCTCCGACGTGGCCTCGACGAGGGACTCGTCGTCCGCCCCCGCCTCGACCCCGGCCTCCTCGCGGATGGCCTCGACGAGCGTCTCGATGTTCTCGTCCGCACCGGTCACGACCAGCACGCGCACGCCGTCGGCGCCGACGTCCTTGGCCAGCGCGTCGCGCAGCTCGTCGACGTGGCGGGCCTCGACGCCGGTGAGCGTCGTGACGTCGTCGAGCGACGGCCGCGCGCCCACCCAGAACTCGCCGTAGCGGGAGTCGGCGTAGAACTCCTCGGTGTCGCGGGCCGCGAGCGGGCGCACGTACAGCACGGCGTGGTGGTGGGTGCCGTTGCCGCTGCCGTCGGGGTCGCCCTCGCCGTCGGCCACGGGGTGGAGCACGAGCACGGCGTCGGGCTCCTGGTCGGTGCCGAGGCCGGTGAGGTGCGCGAACGCGGAGTGCGGGCGGAACCGGTAGTCGGTGTCGTTGGAGCGCACCTTGAGCGGCCCGGCGGGGACCACGAGGCGGGCGCCCGGGAAGCGGGCGGACAGCGTCGCGCGGCGCTCGGCCGTGTACGGCACGGCCTCGCCGGGCTCGACGCCGAGGTCGGCGCGCTCGCCCCACTGCGAGGTGATGAACGACTTGAACGCCTCCGAGACGGGGCGCTGGGAACGGTTGCTGCCGCGGTCCTCGCTGCTCGCGGGGGCGGTGGGCGAGGTCTCGTCGACGGGGGTGGTGTCGGTCATGGTCCCCAGTGTCCCACCCGCGCGGAGGGCCCGGGCCGGCCGTCGCAGACGGGGTCGGTCAGGCGCGTGCGAAGTCGTGCAGCGCCCGCGTGAGCACCTGGTTGAAGGCGGCGGGGGCGTCGGAGTTGACGTCGTGGCCGGCGTCCGGGACCACGACGAGCGCGCCGCGCTCGGCGGCCGCCACGTGCCGCGACTCCTCGAGCCGCATCCGGTCCCGCGCGCCGTTGACGAACCACACGGGCACGCGCAGGGCCCGCGTGCTGGCCACCGACGAGCGGCCGGCGAGGTGCGTGAGCGCGTCGGTGACGATGTCCCAGCCCGGCCGCGGGACGGCGTCGCCCAGGAGCGCCGCGACCTCGAGCCCGCCCGCGCGCGACCGTCCGCCGGTGATCGCCGAGCGCCAGGCGACGCCGGCGTCGCGCAGGCCGCGGCGCACCGCCGTCGTGCCGGTGACGGCGAGGTGCGCGACGTCGCGGAACAGCGCCACGGGCTTGCCCTTGGGGTCGGACGAGCAGCCCGCCGCGACGACGCCGGCGAGCGGCGACCCGGCGGCGGCCGTCGCCTGGTGTGCTGCCCATGCGAGCGACGTGTACCCCCCGAGCGAGAGCCCCACCACCACGACGGGCCGGCCGGCGCCGAACGACCCGGCCGCCTCGTCGAGCACCTCGAACGCGCGGGGCATGGAGAACCGCTCGCGGTGCAGGGCGCCGTGCGCGGGCAGGTCGACGGCGACGGCGTCGTGCCCGGCGTCGCGCACGTGCTCCACCTGCCGCTCCCAGATGGCCGACGACGTGCGCATCCCGTGCACGAAGACGATCCCGGCCCGCTGCGGTGCGGGGTCGGCGCCGAGGGCGGTGCCGAGCGCGGCGGGCACGGCGGGGGCGGGGGTGGCGTCGGCGCTGAGGAGGTTCATCGCGAACGATGGTGCCCTGCCGGTCGGGGCGTGTGGGGGGAGGCGGCGGCGGGCGGGGTGGAGAGGTTGTGCCCATTCCTTCACGGGGCCGGTGCGGCGGGAGTGTCCGACGTCGCACCGCGCGGAGGCCGTTTCGGGCGTGCGGGCCCGCGGCGCTCCCTAGAATCGGTGATCGTGACGCCGCCCCGGATCGACCTCCACACCCACTCGCGGGCCTCCGACGGCACGGACTCTCCGCGCGGCGTGCTCGAGGCGGCGGCCGGTGCCGGGCTGGACGTCGTCGCCCTCACCGACCACGACACCACCGCCGGCTGGGCCGAGGCCGCGGACGCCGTCGTGACGACCGGCGTGGCGTTGGTGCGGGGCACCGAGATCTCCACGCGTGTCACGACCGAGGGCGGCAGCATCAGCGTGCACCTGCTGTCCTACCTGCACGACCCGGAGGACGCCGTCCTGCTGGCCGAGTGCGACCGCACCCGCGACGACCGCCTCACGCGGGCCCGGCGCATGACCGAGCGCCTCGCGGAGGACTTCCCGCTGACGTGGGACGACGTCGTCGCGCAGACGGGCGACGACGCGACGGTGGGCCGCCCGCACCTCGCGGACGCGCTGGTCGCGGCGGGCGTCGTGGCGTCGCGGGACGAGGCGTTCGCCACGATGCTGCACCCGGGCGCGCGCTACTACGTGCCGCACTACGCCCCGGACACGGACGCCGCGGTGCGGGCGGTGCTCGGCGCGGGCGGCGTGCCCGTGATGGCGCACCCGGGCGCCGGGGCGCGCGGTCGCACGGTGAGCGAGGAGACGATCGCATCGCTCGCCGCGGCGGGCCTCGCCGGGCTCGAGGTGGACCACCGCGACCACGACGCGGCCACCCGCGACCGGCTGCGCGGCCTGGCGGGGGAGCTGGGGCTGCTCGTCACTGGCTCCAGCGACTACCACGGCACGGGGAAGCTCAACCGCATCGGGGAGCGCACGACCGCTCCCGAGGTGCTCGCTCGGATCGAGGAAAGAGGTCTGCTGGACGTGATCCGCCCGTGAGCGCGGTGCTGGACACCGCGCTGTTCACCGAGGTGTTCGTCACCCTGTTCGTCATCATGGACCCGCCCGGCACGGTGCCCGTGTTCCTGGGCCTGACGTCGGCGATGGGGGCCAAGCAGCGCAACCGCGCCGCGCGGCAGGCGATCCTCGTCGCGTTCGGCGTCATCGTGGTCTTCGCCCTGTTCGGCCAGCAGGTGCTGCACTACATGGGCATCACGCTGCCGGCGCTCCAGGCCTCCGGCGGGCTGCTGCTGCTCCTCATCGCGATGGAGCTGCTCACGGGCAAGATGGAGGAGCCGTCGCCGTCGGGCAACAAGGGCGTCAACGTGGCGCTCGTGCCGTTGGGCACGCCGCTGCTGGCGGGGCCGGGCGCGATCGTCGCGACGATGGTGTTCGTCCAGCAGACCCGGGTGTCGGACGACGGCGGTGCTCCTCAGCTGATCGCCATCGCGGTGGCGATCGTGCTGGTGCACGTGTGCCTGTACCTGTCGATGCGGTTCGCGAACGTCATCCACCGGGTGCTGCGGGAGTCGGGCGTCACGCTGGTGACCCGCATCGCGGGCCTGCTGCTCGCCGCGATCGCGGTGCAGCAGATCGCCACGGCGGTCACCGAGTTCGTCAAGATGGCGC
This sequence comes from Isoptericola sp. NPDC056618, assembly GCF_042792715.1. Lineage (NCBI taxonomy): Bacteria > Bacillati > Actinomycetota > Actinomycetes > Micrococcales > Promicromonosporaceae > Isoptericola > Isoptericola sp. NPDC056618. The sequence continues at coordinate 531,504 of NZ_JBHTVZ010000001.1, forward strand.
AGTAGCGCCCGGGGTACGGCCGGCTGCCGGGACCCCGCCACCACAAACATGGGATGTTAGGGTCTTTCGGTGTCCGATCCCGTCGTGCCCCCGGCCGCGCCCATGACGTCGCCGATCTCCCCGCCCCGCAAGGTCTCCGAGCTCGTCGTCGAGCACCTGACCGACCTCGTCGAGCGGGGGGAGTGGCCCGTCGGGTCCCGCATCCCCGCCGAGCCCGAGCTCGTCACCCAGCTCGGCGTCGGGCGCAACACCGTGCGCGAGGCCGTGCGTGCGCTGGAGCACGCGGGCATCCTCGAGCCGCGGCGCGGCGACGGCACCTACGTGCGCGCCGCCAGCGGCCTGGACGCCGCCATCGGGCGCCGCGCGCGCACCTCCGACGCGCTGCAGGTGCTCGAGGTGCGCGCCGTCCTCGAGCGCGGGGCCGCGCGGGTCGCCGCCGGCCGGGTCGCCGCGGGCGGGCACGACGACGGCGCCCTCGCCGCGCTGCGGACGGCGCTCGACCGGCAGGAGGCCGCCGCCCGCGAGGGCGGCGAGGACGACTTCCGGGTCGCCGACGTCGCCTTCCACGCCGAGCTGGTGCGCTCCGCCGGGAACACCCTGCTCGCCGAGCTCTACGACGGCATCGACCACGTGCTCGTCCGCACCCTCGCCACCGACGCGCACGGCCGGCACCACCGCGACGTGCCCGGCCACCGCGAGGTCGTCGACGCCGTCGCCGCCGGGGACCCCGACGCCGCCGAGCGCGCGGTCGAGGCCACGATGGCCGCCGTCCACGCCCACCTCGTCGCCCAGGCGGACGCCACGACGGGGCCGGCGTCCGGCACGACGGCGGAGGTGGACGCGTGAGCCTCCGCCGCCCGCTCGGAGCGGGGGCCGTCGTCGCCATCGTCCTCGCTGCGCTCAACCTCCGCCCCGGCGTCGTCGCCGTCTCGCCCCTGCTGGGCGAGATCCTCGCGGAGGAAGGGCTCAGCGCCACCGCCGGCGGCGTCCTCACGACGCTGCCCGTCCTCTGCTTCGGGCTCCTCGCCCCCGTGGCGCCCGGGCTGGCGCGCCGGGTCGGCCTGGAGCGCGCCCTGTTCGGCAGCCTCGTGCTGCTGTGCCTCGGCTTCGCGCTGCGGCTCGTGCCCGGGATCGCCCCGCTGCTGGTGGGCACGCTCGCCGTGGGCTCCGCGATCGGGCTCGGCAACGTGCTGCTGCCCGCCCTGATCAAGCGCGACTTCGCCGACCGGGTCGGCCTGATGACCGGGTTGTACTCCATGGCCCTGTCGGGCGGCGCGGCGCTCGCCGCCGGCCTCACGGTGCCGATCGCCACGGCCACCGGCATGGACTGGCGCGCCGCGCTCGCGTCGTGGGGGCTGCTCGCCGTGGTCGGCGCCGTCGTCTGGGCGCCGCACGCGCTGCGCTCGACCGGCGTGGTCGCCACCCTCCGGCCCCCGGGCGCCACCCCCGCCGACGCCGTGCGGTCGGTGTGGCGCAGCCCGCTGGCCTGGGCGGTCACCGTGCTCATGGGCACGCAGTCGCTGTCGTTCTACGCCGTGAACGCGTGGCTGCCGGAGATCTTCGTCGCCGCGGGCCGGAGCGTCGCGGTGGGGGGCTGGCTGCTCGCGCTGACCAACCTGCTCGGCATCGTCGGCTCGTTCGTCACGCCCGTGCTCGCGGGCCGCATGCGGCGGCAGCGGGGGATCGGCGTCGTCATCGTCGCGCTCATCACCACCGGCCTGGTCGGCCTGATCCTCGCGCCCGACGCCGCCGTGCTGTGGGTCGTGCTGCTCGGCCTCGGCCAGGGCGGCGGCATCAGCCTGGCGCTGACCCTCATGGCCCTGCGCACCGAGAACGCCGCGCGCACGTCCGAGCTGTCGGGCATGGCGCAGAGTGCGGGCTACGTGCTGGCCGCCTGCGGCCCGCTCGGCCTCGGCGTCGCGCACGACGCCACCGGCTCGTGGACCGCGCCGCTGGTGCTGCTCGTCGCGGCGTCGCTCGTCCAGGGCGTCGCGGCCTGGTTCGCCGGGCGGGACGAGATCGTCCGCTGAACCTCTCTTTCCCAGAGGCAAGAGCTCTCAGAGGCCCACGGGCTCGAGCGTGACGCGCACGGTCGCGCCCGGCCCGAGGCCCTCGGCCACGCGTACCGCCTTCTTCATCGGCAGCACGTAGCCCCGCTGCTCGTCACTGGGGAACACCGACGTCGACCAGGTCGTGGCGCCGACGGTGACGGTGACCTTGATCGATCCGAAGCCGCGCGGCGGCAGGGGAAGGTCGGCCAGGGTGTCGGACTCCTCCGGCGGCACCGTGACGAACCACCACGAGTCCGTGCGGACCTGCCACTGCCACAGCGAGGCGGAGAACGTCAGGCGCATGCCGGCCACGCTACGACCCGCCCCGGACATGCCCCGGACATGCATCGAGCGTGCTGACTTGCTCCTCCGACGACGGGTGTGAGGAGCAAGTCAGCACGCTCGACGCGCGCCGGGGGCAGTGGCGGGAGGGTCAGCCCTCAGACGGGGCCTGCGGGGCGGAGGACCCGCCCTCGACCGGGCGGCCGCCGCGGGTGCGACGGCGGTTGCGGCTGCGACGACGGCGCTGCTCGCCGTCGCGCTGCTCGCCCGCACCGGACGCCGCCGCCTCGGAGCGCTCGCCCGCGCCGTCCGCCGAGCCCTGCCCGGAGCGCGAGCCCGAGCCCGAGCCCTGGCCGGAGCGGGAGCCGCCACGACCGCCGCGCGAGCCGCCGTCGCGACGACCGTCACGACCGCCGTCACGGCCGCCGCGGTGGCCGTCGCGCTGGCCGCCGGAGGAGCTGGTGCGCTTGCCCGTCTCGCCGAGGTCCTCGAGCTCTTCGGCCTCCAGGCCGCCCAGCTGCTGCTTGCTCTTCGGCAGGCGGCCCTTGGTGCCCTCGGGGATGCCCAGGTCGGAGAAGAGGTGCGGCGAGCTCGAGTACGTCTCGACCGGCTCCGGGAACCCGAGGTTCAGCGTGCGGTCGATGAGCTGCCACCGGGGCACGTCGTCCCAGTCGACGAACGTCACCGCGGTGCCCTGCTTGCCCGCGCGGCCGGTGCGGCCGATGCGGTGCAGGTAGGTGCGCTCGTCCTCGGGGCACTGGTAGTTGACGACGTGCGTGACGTCGTCGACGTCGATGCCGCGCGCCGCGACGTCCGTCGCGACGAGGACGTCGATGTGGCCGTGCCGGAACGCGCGCAGGGCCTGCTCGCGCGCGCCCTGGCCGAGGTCGCCGTGGATGGCGCCGGCCGCGAAGCCGCGGTCGCGCAGCTCGTCGGACACCTTCGCCGCGGTGCGCTTGGTCCGGGCGAACACGATGGTCCGGCCGCGGCCCTCGGCCTGCAGCAGGCGGGCGAGCACCTCGACCTTGTCCAGCGCGTGCGCGCGGTAGACGACCTGGCGCGTGTTCTTCACGGTCGCGCCGTCGTCGTCCGGCTCGGCCGCGCGGATGTGCGTGGGCTGCGACATGTAGCGGCGGGCCATCGAGACGACCGGGCCGGGCATCGTCGCGCTGAACAGCATGGTGTGCCGCACCGCGGGCGTGCGGGCGAGGATCTTCTCGACGTCGGGCAGGAAGCCCAGGTCGAGCATCTCGTCGGCCTCGTCCAGCACGACCGTGGCCGCGCGGGTGAGGTTGAGGTGGCCCTGGTTGAGCAGGTCGACCATGCGGCCCGGCGTGCCGACGACGACCTCCACGCCGCTGTTGAGCATCTCGATCTGCGGCTCGTACGCGCGCCCGCCGTAGATCTGCGCGATCCGCACGGAGCGCTTCTTCGAGGCGGTGGCGAGGTCGTTCGCGACCTGCACCGCGAGCTCGCGGGTCGGCGCGACGACGATCGCCTGCGGCTTGCCGGGGGCGGGCAGCTCGTCGTACCCGGCCTCGCCGGGCGCGACGACCCGGTGCAGCAGGGGCACGCCGAAGCCGAGGGTCTTGCCCGTACCGGTCTTGGCCTGGCCGATGATGTCGTGACCCTGCAGGGCCACCGGCAGCGTCATCGCCTGGATGGGGAACGGGTGGGTGATGCCGGACTCGCGCAGGGCCTCGACGATCTCGGGGCGCACCCCGAAGTCCGCGAAGGAGACGTCCTGCGCCTGGATGGCGGCGGGGGTGGAGTAGTCGGGCTCGCCGGTGGCGGGCGCCGTGGGGGCCGCGGTGGCGGCGGGTTCGGTCGTGGTCACGGGTACCTTCGTCTGCTCGTCGGCGCGCGCGAACCGGGCTCCCGATCGGGCCGGAGATCCGGCGACGGGCCGTGTTCGGGTCGCAAGGAGCGCCGAGGTGGTCGGCAGCCGATCGCGGAAGAACGTCGCTCAGGCTCGGCAGGGATCCCGCCGGGCCGCTGCGGTCGAGTCAGTGGATTGAGACCCATGGCGTGACGACCGGGCAACCGAAGTACATGCCCATGGTACGCGACGGGTGCCGGATCAGGGTGTGACGTGGCCGGTCGCCTCTATCCTGAGGCGCGTGAGCGAGCAGCAGAGCACCCCGGACCCCGCCCTGACGACGCTGGTCGGGCTCGCGGCCTACACGGAGCTGGCCGCGTTCGGGCTGCTCGCGGCCCGGTCGGTGGACGCCCCCGACCTGCCCGCCCGCCAGACGCTGGCGACGGCGGCGGGGGAGGCGCTGGGCCGGCAGGAGCGGCTGCTCGATCTCGTCGACGCCCCGGAGCCCGACGGCTCGTGGGGCGGCGGCGCGGCCGCGGCGATGGCCCCGTTCGACGGTGCGCTGGCCGACTTCGACGCCCGCACGACGCCGTCGGGCTGGGCCGAGGGCCTGCTCAAGAGCATCGTGGGGCTCGGCGTCGCGCAGGACCTGTGCCGGGAGCTCGCCGCGGGCCTGCCCGACGGCGCGGCGGCCTTCGTGGCCGCCGTCGGCGAGCCCCGCCCCGACGACCCCGTGACCGCCGTGCTGGCGGGGGCCGCCGCGGCGGACGGTGTGCTCGCCTCGCGCCTGGCGCTGTGGGGGCGCCGCGTCGTCGGCGAGGCGCTGGGCCTCGTCCCGGTGCTGCTCGCGGCGCACCCGCCGCTGGCCGCGCTGGCCTCTCGCGCGTGGGCGGCCGCCGACGACGGCGGCGCGTCCGCGCAGGCGTGGCTCGTCTCGCGGCTCACCGCCGAGCACACGCGCAGGATGGACCGGCTCGGCCTCGCCGCCTGACGCCGACCGGCGCCGCGCCGTCAGAGGGCGCCGAAGCCCACCCGGGCCTGCTCGGTGGCGCCCACCTCGACGTAGCCGATCGTGGCGGTCGGCACGAGGATGGTGCGCCCCCGCGAGTCGGTGAGCTCCAGGAGCCCCCCGTCGGCGATCGCGCTGCGCACCGCGGTGGTCACGTCCTCCGCCGTCTGGTCGGTCTCGACGACCAGCTCGCGGGCCAGGTTCTGCACACCGATCGTGATCTCCACGTTGTCTCCTTCGCGAGCCGCGCCGGTCGTGCCGGCGCGCGTCTGTCGGCCGTCTTCCGGCCGTCCGTCGTTCCCGGTCATCCCGGACGTCTCGTCGATCCTAGCCACGGCCGCGCGCCACGACCGGCCCGGACGGCGTTTGTCAGCGGAGGGTGAAACTGCTCGTCGCGCGGGCGGGGCGGTCGGGTCGGGCGAGCGGTCGGTGGGGCGGTCGGTGGGGCTGTCGGTGGGGCATGGTCGAATCGGTCCCGTGACGTCAGCCCCCTCCACCGCCGTGCGCCTCGTGGCGCCGGAGCCCGCCGCCGTCGCGAGCGCCGGCGGCGCGCTGGACGCCACGCAGGAGGCGGCCGTGGAGACGGCGCTCGGCGGCGACGTCACGCTCGTGGTCGGGGCGCCGGGCACGGGTCGGACGACGGTCGCGACGACGGTGGCGGTGCGGGCCATGACGGGCCGCGACGGAGTGCGCGGCGTCGACCCGTCGCGCGTGCTGGTGCTCGCGGCGTCGCGCCGGTCGGCCGCACGGCTGCGCGACGAGGTGACCGCGCGCGCGGGCCGCACGGTCGGTGCCCCGATGGTGCGCACGCCCGCGTCGGCGGCGTTCGCGGTGCTGCGGTCGCGGGCGGCGGCGCACGGTGACGCCGCGCCGACGCTCGTCTCCGGGCCGGAGCAGGACCTGGTGCTGGCCGAGCTGCTCGAGGGGCACCTGTCCGGGGAGGGGACCGACCTCGCGCTGCCGCCGGGGCTGCCCGAGGAGTCGCTCGGCCTGCGCGGGCTGCGGCAGGAGCTGCGCGACCTGCTCATGCGCGCCGCGGAGCGCGGGCTCGGCCCGGTGGACCTCGACGAGCTGGGCCGCCGGCACGACCGCCCCGAGTGGGTGCTCGCCGCGCAGCTCTACGAGGAGTACCTGGACGTCACGACGCTGCGCCTCGGCACCCCTGACGCGGGCGCCCGGTACGACCCGGCGGGCGTGATCGACGAGGCGGCGCACGCCCTCGCGGGCTGGGACGACGAGCTGCCGGACGTGCCGCGCCCGTCCTGGGACCTCGTCGTCGTGGACGACTACCAGGAGGCGACCGTCGCCACGGCGCGGCTGCTGCACGTGCTGCACGACGCCGGGGCCCGGCTCGTGCTCCTGGCGGACCCGGACTCCGCGGTGCAGGGCTTCCGCGGCGCGTCCCCGGGTCTGGTGGGGCGTGCCGCCGCGCCCGCGCGCGTCGGCGTCGTGGGGGCGTTCGACGCGCGCACCGTGGTGCTGGGCACCGCGTGGCGGCAGCCGGAGGGGCTGCGGGCGGTGACGCGGGCCGTGACGTCGCGCATCGCGACCGTCTCCGGCGCCCTGCACCGCGGCGCCGTCCCGTGGCCCGACGCCGGTCCGGTGGGCGACGACGACGGCGGCCCGGGCGCGGACGGCGAGGACGGGTCGGGGGCGGACGGCGAGGACGGGTCGGGGGCTGCGGCGTCGCCCGGCGCGGGGGACGGACCCGCGCCGGAGGGGCCGTCGGGCGTGCAGGTCGCGGTGCTGGCCGGGCCGGCGCAGGAGGCCGCGTTCGTGGCGCGCGAGCTGCGCGCGGAGCACCTGCTGCACGGCACGCCGTGGGAGCGGATGGCGGTCGTGGCGCGCAGCGGCGACCGGCTGGCCTCGCTGCGGCGCGACCTGGTCGCGGCGTCGGTGCCGGTGGCGCTGCTCGGCTCGGACCTGCCCCTGCGCGACGAGCCGGCGGCGTCGCCCCTCCTGGCGGCGCTGCGCGTGTGCGCGGCCGGCGGCGGCGTGGACCGGCTGCTCGCGGAGGAGCTCGGGGAGCCCGGCGTGGGCTCCGCCCTCGACGCCGAGACGGCGGCGCTGCTGCTGACGTCCCCGGTGGGCGGGCTCGACGCGGTGGCGCTGCGCCGCCTGCGGCGTGCGCTGCGGGCGGAGGAGCTGTCGGGCGGCGGCGGACGGTCGTCGGACGCGCTGCTGGTCGAGGTGCTGGACGACCCGGCGCGCGCGGAGACGCTGCCGACGCCGGTGCGGCGCGGCCCCCTCGCCGTCGCGCGGGTGCTGGCCTCGGGCCGGGCGGCGGCGAGCGAGCCGGGCGCCACCGCGCAGACCGTGCTGTGGGCGGTGTGGGCGGCCACCGGGCTCGCGGACCGGTGGCGCGACCAGGCGCTGGCGGGCGGCCCCGCCGGGGCGCGCGCGGACCGCGACCTGGACGCCGTCCTGGCCCTGTTCCGCGCCGCCGAGACGTACGTGGACCGCATGCCCGGCGCCCCCGTCGCCGCGTTCGTCGACTACCTCGCGTCGCAGGACCTGCCCGCCGACTCGCTCGCGGCGTCCGCGGTGGGCGCGCACGCCGTCGAGGCGCTCACCCCCGCGGGCGCGGCGGGGCGCGAGTGGGACGTCGTCGTGGTCGTGGGCGTGCAGGACGGCGTGTGGCCGGACCTGCGGCTGCGCGACTCGCTCCTCGGCTCGCAGGCGCTCGTGGAGCTGCTCGCCGGGCGCTCCGACGACGCGCACGGCATGGGCCCGGAGGCCCGCCGCCAGGTGCTCGCGGACGAGCTGCGGGCGTTCGCGGTCGCGACGTCGCGGGCGCGGCGCCGGCTGGTCGTGACGGCGGTCGAGGACGCCGAGGACGCGCCGTCGGTGTTCCTCGACCTGGTCGAGCCGCCCGACGGCGACCGGGCGGGCGCCGAGGGGCCCGACCCGCGCCGCGTGACCGTGGGCCCGCCGCTCGACCTGCGCGGCGTGGTGGCCGAGGCGCGCGCGACGCTCGTCCGTGCGGGCGGCCGCGCCGACGACGACGGACCGGTCGACGTGGCCGCCGCGCTGCTCGCCGACCTGGTGGACGCGGGGATCGCCGAGGCCGACCCGCGCACCTGGTACGGCGTGGCCGCGACCTCCAGCGACGCGCCGCTGTGGGGGCCGGAAGACGTCGTGACGGTCTCGCCGTCCAAGGTGGAGACGGTGAGCACGTGCGCGCTGAAGTGGGCGTTCGAGTCGGCGGGGGCCACGGCACCCGACGCCACGCACCAGACGCTCGGCACGCTGGTCCACGCGATCGCGGAGGACCTGCCGAAGGCGTCGCTCAGCGAGCTGCGCGCCGAGCTGGACCGGCGCTGGCCGGAGCTCGCGCTGCCCGACGGCTGGCCGTCGCGCCAGCTGCGGAACCGCGCCGAGCAGATGATCGAGCGCCTCGCCGCCTACTACGGCGAGGCGGGCGACCCGCTGCTGGTGGAGCCGGCCTTCGAGCTCACCGTGGGGCGGGCTCGCCTGCGCGGCAAGATCGACCGCGTCGAGGACGCGGGCGACGACGGCGTGACGGTGGCCGACCTCAAGACCGGCCGCAGCGCGCCCGCCCGCGCGAAGGCCACCGAGCACCCGCAGCTCGGGGCGTACCAGCTCGCGGTGTCCGAGGGCGCGCTCGACCTGCCGCCCGGCACGCCCAGCGCGGGGGCGCGGCTCGTGTACGTGGGGACGCCGACCGTGGCGCCGACGCTGCGCGACCAGCCCGCGCTCCAGGTCGGCGAGGACGGGTCGAGCTGGGCGCGGGCCCTCGTGGAGAGCGCCGCCGACACGATGGCGGCGGGCCGCTTCACCGCGCACGAGAACGACCTGTGCCCCATGTGCCCCGTGCGCCGGTCGTGCCCCGTGCAGCCCGAGGGAAGGAACGTGATCGAGTGACCGGCGACGGCACCACCGGCACCGACGGCGCTGCCGCGTCCGACCCGCGGGACGACCGCCCCCGCGACGGCCGCGACGACCTCGCCGGGGCGTTCGCGGACGAGACGTGGGCCGCGCTGGGCGAGCCGGGCCGCGAGGCCGACCTCGGGTTCCCGGAGCTCGCCGGCGTCGGCCCCGCGTCGCCGGACGCGGTGCTGTTCGACGACGCCGCGCTGCTCGGCGGCTCGCTGGTCGCCGGCTCGACGGCCGACGACGGCGCCGGGACGGCCGGGCGCCGCGCCCCCGCGGAGCCGCGGCTGTCCGCCCGCGAGATCGCCGAGCTGCTCGGGCGGCCCTCGCCCACGGACGAGCAGGTCGCCGTCATCGAGGCGCCGCTGGAGCCGGTGCTCGTCGTCGCCGGGGCCGGGTCGGGCAAGACGGAGACGATGGCGGCGCGCGTGGTGTGGCTCATCGCGAACGAGCTCGTGGCGCCCGAGGAGGTGCTCGGGCTGACGTTCACGCGCAAGGCGGCGGCCGAGCTCACCCAGCGGGTGCAGTCCCGTCTCGCGCAGCTCGCCCGCGCGCAGGGCCGAGCGACGTCGGGGCTCGACCTGCTCGCGCGGCCGACCGTCGCGACCTACAACGCGTACGCGGCGTCGCTGGTGTCCGACCACGGGCTGCGGCTCGGCATCGAGCCGGGCTCGCGCCTGCTGGGCGAGGCGAACCAGTGGCAGCTCGCGGCACAGGTCGTGGAGTCGTGGGCCGACGACCTCGGCACCGACAAGGCGGTGAGCACCGTCACCGGCGCCGTCCTGGCGCTGTCGGGCGAGCTCGGCGAGCACCTGCTGCCCGTGGACGAGGTGCGCGACGCGCTGACCGACGTCGTCGCCCGTCTGGACGCGCTGCCGCTCGGCCCACGGCAGAAGAAGCGGACCAAGGAGATCCAGGGGCTGATCGACTCGGTGGCGGAACGCGCCCGCCTGCTCGACCTCGTCGCGGAGTACCGGCGTCGCAAGCGCGTCGCGGACTCGCTGGACTTCGGCGACCAGATCGCGTTCGCGGCCGAGCTGGCGCGGTCGGTGCCGGCGGTCGGGGCCACGGAGCGCTCCCGCTTCCCGGTGGTGCTGCTCGACGAGTACCAGGACACGTCGTACGCCCAGGTCGAGCTGCTCGCCGGGCTGTTCGGCGGCGGGCACGCCGTGACCGCGGTGGGCGACCCGCACCAGTCGATCTACGGCTGGCGGGGCGCCTCGGCGTCAGGGCTGGCCCGGTTCGGCGAGCGGTTCCGCACGCGCGGGGGAGCGCCGGCCGCCGTGCGCTACCTGAGCACGTCGTGGCGCAACGACGCGGCCGTGCTCGCGGCCGCGAACGTCGCCGCGGCGCCGCTGCGCGAGCGCGCGCGGCACACCGGCACGGGCGTCGACGTCCCGCCGCTCGACCTGCGGCCCGGCGCGGGGACGGGCGTCGTGCGCGCGCACGTCGCCGCCACGAGCGAGGAGGAGGCGGAGGCGGCGGCGGAGTTCGTCGCGGCGCGCTGGCGCCGCGCGACCCGCCGGGACGGCTCCGACCGGGTGACGGCCGCTGTGCTGTGCCGGGCGCGGTCGCAGTTCGCGGCGGTCGAGGTCGCTCTGCGGCGCCGCGGGCTGCCGGTCGAGGTCGTGGGCCTGGGCGGGCTGCTGTCCACGCCGGAGGTGGTGGACGTCGTCGCGCTGCTCGAGGCCGTGCACGACCCGTCGCGGGGCGACTCGCTGCTGCGGCTCCTCACCGGGCCGCGGGTCAACCTCGGCGCCGCGGACCTGCACGCCCTCGGCTCGTGGGCGTCGGACCTGGCCCGCGCCGACGGCGCACGGCCGGACGACCACGCCGCGGCACGGGACGGGGATCCGGAGGGGGAGGACGACGACGCCCCCGTCGTCGTCGAGGGCGACGTCGTGGACCACCGCTCGATCGTCGACGCGCTCGACGACCTGCCGGCGCCGGGCCGCCCCGCCCGCGACGGCCGCGTCCTGTCCGCCGCGGGCCACGGCCGGCTGGCCGCCCTCGCCCGGCTGCTGCGCGAGCTGCGGGGCCTCACCTACCTCTCGCTGCCCGAGCTGGTGGTGGCGGCCGAGCGCGCGCTCGGGCTCGACGTCGAGGTCGCCACGGCGCAGGTGCTCGCGGAGACGCTCACCCCGGCGACCGGCCCCGGGGGTGGAGGGGCCGCCGCGGGCGTGAGCCTGCGCGGGCGCGAGCACCTCGACGCGTTCCGCGACGTCGCCGCGAGCTTCGCGCAGTCGGCCGACGTCGCGACGCTCGGCGCGTTCCTCGCGTGGCTCGGCGTCGCCGGCGACCAGGAGCGCGGGCTCGACATGCCGGTCCGCGAGCCCGACCCCGACGCCGTGCAGGTCATCACCGCGCACGCCGCGAAGGGGCTGGAGTGGGACGTGGTGGCGGTGCCCGGGCTGGTGGACGGCGTGTTCCCGAGCCAGGCGGAGTCGGCGCAGGGTCGCCTGGACAGCGGCTGGCTCACCGACGTCTCCGCGCTGCCGTACCACCTGCGCGGCGACGCGCCCGACCTGCCCGAGTTCACCTGGGCGGAGGCGGCCGACACCAAGGACCTCGCCGCCCGGCGCGACCAGTTCCGCGCGGACAGCGGCGCGCACCGGCTCGCCGAGGAACGGCGGCTCGCCTACGTCGCGTTCACGCGTGCCCGCCGCGAGCTGTTCCTCACCGCGCACTGGTGGGGCACGGGCAGCACGCCGCGGCGCGTCTCGCCGTTCCTCGCGGAGCTCGTCGAGGCCGGGGTGGTCGACGCGGGCGGCTGGGCCGACCAGCCCGACCCGGCGACGGGAAACCCCCGCGACGCCGTGGAGCACGCCGCGCCCTGGCCCGCTCCGGAGCAGGCCGCCGGGGACGGAGCGGCGGACGACGCCGAGCCCGACCCTGCCGGAGCCCCGCCCGGGCCCGGCGACGCCGAAGGCCCGACGCCGCGCGACGTCCTGCGGACGTCGGCGGCCCGGGTTGACGCGGCGCGCGCCGACCTCGCGAGAGCCGAGGGCGAGGGCGCCGCGACCGGCGTGCTGCGCGACGCGGCCGGGCGCGACCTGGTGCTGCTGGCCCGCACGCTGCTCGCGGAGCGCGGGGAGCGGGGGTCGCGGCAGGTCGAGCTGCCGGCGCACGTGTCGGCGTCGGGACTGGTCCGGCTCGCCGGGGACCGCGACGGCTTCGCGCTCCAGCTGCGGCGGCCGGTGCCGCAGGAGCCGACCGTGCACGCCCGCCGCGGCACGCACTTCCACGAGTGGGTCGAACGGTTCTTCACGTCGTCGTCCCTGGTCGACGTGGACCACCTGCCGGGCGCCGAGGACGGCGAGATCGCCCCCGACGTCGACCTGGAGACGCTGCGGCAGCGCTTCACGGAGTCCGTGTGGGCGTCCCGCACCCCGCTCGCGGTCGAGGTCGACGTCGAGACGCCGGTGGGCGGCGTGATGCTGCGCAGCCGGATCGACGCCGTCTTCCCCGACGACGACGCCCCGCCCCCCGCGGAGGGCGAGCCCCCGGCCGTCGTCGTCGTGGACTGGAAGACCGGGCACGAACCCCGCGACGCGGGCGTGCGCTCCGCCCGTGAGGTGCAGCTCGCCGTCTACCGGCTCGCCTGGTCCCGCTACACCGGGCTGCCGCTCGACAAGGTCTCCGCCGCATTCGTCTACGTCGCGAGCGGCACGACCGTCCGCCCCCGGCGCCTGCTCGACGAGGCCGAGCTGGAGGCGCTGGTACGGGGCGAGCCGCACCAGCGGTAGGGCTCACCAGCGGTAGTCGAGGAACTTCCCGTCGAGGGTCACCACCACCCGGTCGCCGTCCGGGTGGGCGCGCCGGGCGATGTCCACGTGGAAGTTGATCGCCGACATGATCCCGTCGCCGAACTCCTCGTGGATGAGCTCCTTGAGCGCCGGCCCGTACACGGCCAGCGCCTCGGTGAAGCGGTAGATCGTCGGGTCGGTGAGCACGGCCTCGTCGCGGACGCGGTAGGGCTGCAGCCGCAGCGCCTCGGCGACGTCCTCGCCCAGCCCGAGCAGCGCGCACGCCGCGGAGGCCTGGTCCGCCGTCATCGGGTGGTTGCCGAGCAGGGCGGCCGTCGTCCAGACGACCGGGGCGCCGACCGTGTCGGCGATCTCCTGCCAGGTGAGGCCTGAGCGGAGGCGGGCGGTGACGACCTGCTCGGCCGCGGCGGCCTTGGTCATGATCGGGTCCACGGGTGTCCTTCGTTCGGGTGCGTGCTGTCTGACGGCGGCGTGGGGCGGCGGCTCAGCCGACCGGCGTGGCCACGCGCTCCTCGGCGACGGTCTCGACGGGCGCGGGACGACGGCGCTCGGGCCGGGTGCGGTAGTGCGTGAGGTACAGGGGCAGGCCGACGAACGTCAGGCCGCCGACGAGGTTGCCGAGCACGGTCGGGATCTCGTTCCAGACCAGGTAGTCCATGACGGTGAAGTCGCCGCCGAGCAGCAGGCCCGAGGGGAACAGGAACATGTTCACCACGGAGTGCTCGAAGCCCATGTAGAAGAACAGGAACACGGGCATCCACATCACGACGGCCTTGCTGATCGTGTCCTTCGACATGAGGAACGCGACGACGCCGGTGGAGACCATCCAGTTGCACAGCACGCCGCGCACGAACAGCGTGAGCATCCCGGCCGCGCCGTGGTCGGCGTACCCGACCGTGCGCCCCTCGCCGATGTGCCCGATAGCCTGCCCGATCTCGTTGGGCGGCGTGGAGAACCCGTACGTGAAGGTGATCGCCATGAGCACGGCCACGGTGAACGCCCCGGCGAAGTTGCCGCAGAACACGAGGCCCCAGTTGCGCCACATGCCGGCCCAGGTGGCGCCCGGGCGGCGGGCGATGACGGCGAACGGCACCAGCGTGAAGACGCCGGTGAGCAGGTCGAAGCCCATCAGGTAGAGCATGATGAAGCCGATCGGGAAGAAGGCCGCCCCGAGCAGCGGGTTCCCGGTGTTCGTCGAGATGGTCACGGCCATCGCGGCGGCCAGGGCGAGGATGGCCCCGCCCATGAACGAGCGGATGAGCGTGTCCCGGGTGGACATGAACAGCTTCTTCTCGCCGGTGGCGATCATCTGCGAGACGAAGTCCTGCGGCATCACGTACGACATGGCGGACCCTTCGGCGGGAGTGGAGGCGCTGGTGTGCCGCCGAGTCTCGTCGCCGCAGGTTGTGGCCACGTCGCCGTGGTGTTGAGGTCGTGTTTCGGCCCGTCCCGAAGTGGTGAGGCCGCGGTTTCCACGACCTCGCACCGGCGCGTGCGGGCCGGTGAGGCCGGTCAGGCGGGGGCGTCCTCGCGGGTGGCCTCGTCGAGGTCGGCCAGCATGGCCTCGGCGTCGGCGACGACGTCGCCCAGACCGCGGCGGACGCCGTGCAGCAGCCAGCGGGCCAGCGCCAGCTCGCCCACGAGGAGCGCACGGTCGACGAGGCGCGCGTCGTGCAGCTCGGTGCGGCGCAGCTGGTAGGCCTCCATGATCGAGTCGACCGCGTCCGGCGGGGCGGCGACGAGCAGCCAGGCGAGGTCGTCGGCCGGGTCGGCCACGCGAGCGTCGGACCAGCCGCTGATGGCGGTGACCCGCCCGCCGGTGACGAGCATCTGGTCGGTGGCGAGGTCCCCGTGCACGACGACGGGCTGGAAGCGCCAGAGGGCCACGTCCTCGAGGGCGGCCTCCCAGCGGCGCAGCAGCGTGGGCGGCACCTTGCCGGTCGCGGCGGCCTCGTCGAGCTCGACCAGGCGGCGCTCGCGGTACTCGGCCGCGGTGTACGACGGCAGCCCGCACGACTCGACGACGGACGCGGGGAGTTCGTGCACCGCGGCGAGGGTGCGGCCGAGGTCGGCGGCGAGGCCGGGTCCGGGCCGCAGGGCCTCGAGGTCGAGCGCGGTGCCCGTCACGTGTCGGTGCACCACGGCGCGCCCGCCCTCGGGCAGCAGCGCGAAGCCGGCGACCTGCGGCACGGTGAAGGGCAGCACGCCCGCGTCCACGTACAGGTGCAGCGCCTCGAGCAGCTCGGTCTCGGCCTCGAGGGCGGCGCCGGCCATGGTGGTGCGGGGCGCGCGCACGAGCCAGTCGACGCCGTCGTCGGCCGTGACGACGGCGACGTCGTAGTCGCCCGGGAGCTCCTCGGGGCGGACCGAGCGGGCGTCCAGGCCCGGGACGGCGGCCGTCGCGAGGGCGGCGAGGGCGAGCGGACTGCGTGGCACCCGCCCACCGTAGACGCTGCCGGGGCCCGGCCGGGAGCACCGCGGCGCGCGTGTCCGCCGTCGTCCCGCCGTCCTCACGCCGTGCGCCCGGGGCGCACCGCCGCAGGTACGGTCGAGGCGTGACGGCCCCCTCCGCGATCCCCGACCTCTCCTACACGCACGCCACCCACGACCGGGCGGCCGAGCGCCGCGCCGAGCCGGGGCTGCTGGCCCGGCTGCTGGACGACCCCGCCACCCGGATCGTCCTGGTGCTGCGCGGCCGCGTGGCCGTCGACGGCGCGGGCGACCTGCTCCTCGTCGACGTGGCGGCGGTCACCGGGCTCCCGGCCGAGCCCGAGCGGGCCGACCGGCCCGACGCGCACGTGCCCGGGCACCGCTGGCTGTTCCTCGGCGAGCAGGACGGCGCGGGGCTGCTGGGCCTCGTGCTGCCCGACGAGGCGGACGCCGATGCCGTGGGGATCGAGGGCGTCTCCCCGGCCGCGCCCGCCTCGCGGCTGGCACGCGAGCACGCGTGGGCCGGGCTGCGCGAGGTGGGCGGGCGGCGCGGCGACGCGCTCGCCGCGGAGGCGGTGGCCCTGGCCGCGTGGCACGCGTCGCACGAGCGCTGTCCGCGGTGCGGCGAGCCGACCGTCGTCGAGCAGGCCGGCTGGGTGCGCCGCTGCGTGGCGCAGGACGTCGAGGTCTACCCCCGCACCGACCCGGCGGTGATCATGGCGGTCGTCGACGACGCCGACCGGCTGCTGCTGGGGCACGCCGCGCACTGGCCGGAGGGTCGCTACTCGACGCTCGCCGGCTACGTGGAGCCGGGGGAGGGTCTGGAGCAGGCGGTGCGCCGGGAGGTCGCCGAGGAGACGTCGGTCGTGATCGGCGACGCGCCCGGCGACGTCGTCTACCGCGGCAGCCAGCCGTGGCCGTTCCCCGCGTCGCTCATGCTCGGGTTCCGGGCGCGGGCCGTCGCGACCGACGTCGAGGTGGACGGCGCGGAGGTGACCGCGGCGCGCTGGTTCACCCGCGAGGAGCTGGTCGCGGGCGTGCGCGCGGGCGAGGTGGGCCTGCCGGGCCGGCCGTCGATCGCCCGCGCCCTCGTGGAGGAGTGGTACGGGGAGGAGCTGCCCGGCTGAGGCGGTCTCCGCCGGCGGGTCAAGCGGTCAGGCGCGCCTTCACGTCGAGCAGCGACGGATTGGTCGCGGCGGTGCCGTCGGGGAAGACGACGGTCGGGACGGTGCGGTTGCCGTCGTTGACCTGCTCCACGAACTCCGCCGTCCCCGGCTGCTCCTCGATGTCGACCACCGTGTACCCGATGCCCTCGGAGTCGAGCTGGGTGCGCAGCCGTCGGCAGTACCCGCACCACGCGGTCGAGTACATGGTGACGGTGCCCGGGGCGGGGAGCTGCGGGGTGACGACGGTCATCGGGATCCTCCTGTGACGGCGGCTGGGGACGACGGGAGCGGGGTGTCGGCGACGGCTGCGAGAATCGCAGACGATGTCGACCACCACCAACTCCCCGAGCGCCCCGCTTCATCCCGACGCGATCCTCGACGCCCTCGACCCCGAGCAGCGCGACGTGGCGCTGGCCCTCACCGGGCCGGTGTGCGTGCTGGCGGGGGCGGGGACGGGCAAGACGCGCGCGATCACGCACCGCATCGCCTACGGCGTGCGGAACGGCACCTACAAGCCGACGTCGGTGCTCGCGGTGACGTTCACCGCCCGGGCGGCGGGGGAGATGCGCACCCGGCTCCGCGACCTGGGCGTCGTGGGCGTGCAGGCGCGCACGTTCCACGCGGCGGCGCTGCGCCAGCTCGGCTACTTCTGGCCGCGCGTCGTGGGCGGCGCGCCGCCGCGGATCCTCGAGCACAAGGCGCCCGCGGTCGCCGAGGCCGCCCGCCGCGTCGGCGTCAGCGTCGACCGGGTCGCCGTGCGCGACCTGTCCTCCGAGGTCGAGTGGGCCAAGGTGTCGCTCGTCACGGCGGAGGACTACGTGAAGGCGGCCCACGTCGACGACCGCCCCGCGCCGTCGGGCTACGACCACCAGACGGTCGCGCGCCTCATCACGGCGTACGAGGACGTCAAGACCGAGCGCGGCGTCATCGACTTCGAGGACGTCCTGCTCATGCTCGCCGACATGCTGAACTCCCACCGGCAGGTGGCCGACGAGGTGCGCTCGCAGTACCGCCACTTCGTCGTCGACGAGTACCAGGACGTCTCGCCCCTGCAGCAGTTCCTGCTCGACCAGTGGCTCGGGGACCGCAAGGAGCTCTGCGTGGTGGGCGACCCCTCGCAGACCATCTACTCCTTCACGGGCGCGACGCCGCACTACCTGCTCGACTTCACGCGGACCTACTCCGAGGCCCAGGTGGTGCGGCTGGTGCGCGACTACCGCTCCACGCCGCAGGTCGTGCACCTCGCGAACCAGGTGCTGCGCCGCGGCCGGGTTCCCGGGGCGCTGGAGCTGGTGGCGCAGCGTCCGGCGGGCCCGCCCGCGAGCTTCACGGCCTACGACGACGACGACGCGGAGGCCACGGGGATCGCGGCCCGCGCGGGCCGGCTCATCGCGTCGGGCGTGCGGCCCAGCGAGATCGCCGTGCTCTACCGCACCAACGCACAGTCGGCGGCGTTCGAGTCGGCGCTCGCGGACGCCGGGATCAGCTATCTCGTCCGCGGGGGCGAGCGGTTCTTCCAGCGCAAGGAGGTGCGCGACGCGATCGTTCTGCTCCGCGGCGCGGCCCGGTCCGCCGACCCGGACCAGCCGATGCAGGAGCAGGTGCGCGACGTGCTCACCACCGCCGGCTGGACGGAGCAGCCGCCCGCCGCGCGGGGCGCCGCCCGCGAGCGGTGGGAGGCGATGCAGGCGCTCGTGGGGCTGGCCGACGACGTCGCGGCCGCCGCCCCGCAGGACGCGCCGGCCACGATGGCCACCCTCGTCGGCGAGCTGGAGGAGCGGGCCTCGGCGCAGCACGCGCCCACCGTCGAGGGCGTCACGCTGGCGTCGCTGCACGCGGCGAAGGGGCTCGAGTGGGACGCCGTGTTCCTCGCGGGGGTGAGCGAGGGGCTCATGCCGATCTCGCTCGCCGAGACGGACGAGGCGGTCGCCGAGGAGCGCCGCCTCCTGTACGTGGGGATCACCCGCGCCCGCGAGCACCTGGAGCTGTCGTTCGCGCGGTCCCGCAACCCGGGCGGCCGGGCCACGCGCAAGCGCACCCGCTTCCTCGACGGGCTGTGGCCGGACGACCCCTCGGACCGGCGCGGCCGGGGGCGGGCGGTGCGCGGCCAGGCGCGCCAGCAGCTCACGGGGGAGCACGACGTCGCCCTGTTCGACGCGCTGCGCGAGTGGCGGCTGTCGGTGGCCCGCGAGACGGACAAGCCGGCGTTCACGGTGCTGGGCGACTCCACGCTTGCCGCCATCGCGGAGCTCAGGCCGACGTCGGTGGCGCAGCTCGCGCGCGTGAACGGCGTGGGCCCGGCGAAGATCGACCGGTACGGGCAGACGATCCTCGCCATCGTGGCGGAGCAGGTCGGCTGAGTACGTACGGCATAACCCGTATTTGTGAGCGGACCTGACGAAAGGTCTTGTGGGCGGATCGCGGGGCTGCCAGATTGTCGGAGTCCGTCCCCGACGAGAGGTGTCCTCCATGGTCCCGGCACCGATGTTCCCGGCACCGTTCCCGCCCCACCGTTCCCGGCGCGCCCGTGCCGACGGCCGTCGTGCCCGCACGGCGCTGACGGGGGGCGCCGGCGTCGTGCTGGGCGTCCTGCTGGCGGCCTGCTCCGCCGGCGGCGGCGAGCCGGCTGACGGCCGCGGCCCGCGTGGCGGCGGCCACGCCGACCACGGATCCCAGGGGACCTCGGAGGGTCATGGCGCGCACGAGATGCCCGAGGGGTTCACCGAGGCGCTCGAACGGGTCACGACCGACCGGGGGACCGAGATCCTCGAGGACGGGCTGATCACCAAGGCCGAGGTGCAGGACCTGCAGCAGGTCCAGGTGGACTGCCTCGTCGACGAGGGCTTCGACGCCAGCCGCGGGGACGGCGGGCTGCAGGTCCGGGCGGTCCCGGACGGGCTGGACGACGCGGGCGTCGCGGCCGCCGTGGAGGGCTGCCTGGGCGACCTGAAGGTCGTCGGCCCGCTGGAGGCGGCGACGTCCTCGGGGGCCCGAACGGGTGCCCGAAAAAACTCGTCGAAGAAAATCTCGAAAAAGATGTGGCGGCCTGGGCGGGGCCGTCTATGCTCGGAGAGTCCCAGACGGAGTGGCGTCTGCCGAGAGGCGGAGGTCCGAGAGCAGTGAGGAGGTGGGTGCACAAGATGGACACGATGACTCAGATCGTGATGGCGACCGCGTCTGCCGGCGCGCCCGGGTACACGTCTGCCCGTGGCGAGCTTGACGCCGTCCGTCCGTTCCGCGCGCGCAAGCTCGGAGCAGGCAACGCCGATCTCCACATCGCACCCGACTCCGCCTCCTGGAGACATCCGGTCTAGAACCGGGTCCAGGCCGCGGAGTCCCCCCGGGACCCGCGGCCTTCGTCTTTCCGCTCAGGGAAGAAGACCTCACCAGGTCGTTCGAGCCGGACCTCTGACTCCAGAGGTCCACCCGCAGGTCCTGAACACCGACGTTCACATCAACACCCAGGACCTGACGGAGGAACTCGTGCGTCTCGCACAGCTGTTGGACGAGCGGCTGCTCGACACGATCCCCCAGGGCGGAAACGGCCCCTGGACCCCGCATCAACCCCTCACCCAGAGCCCGGCCGAGGTGGCCGAGCTCGACCGCCAGTTCGCGGCGCTGCTGCCGTGCCGTACCAACGACCCGGAGCTCTGGTTCGCCGAGCACACCACCCAGGTCGAGGAGGCCAAGGCGCTGTGCCGTGGCTGCCCGCTGCAGGCAGGCTGCCTCGCCGGTGCCCTCGAGCGGCAGGAGCCCTGGGGCGTCTGGGGTGGTGAGGTCTTCGTCGACGGCAAGGTCGTGGCCCGCAAGCGCGGTCGCGGCCGGCCCCGGAAGTCGGAGACCGTCGCAGCATGACCGCGCAGTGCGCCCGGGACCCCCGGCGCGCTGACCAGGCAGGAACCATCACAGGCCTCCGGCGAGTCCCCGGGGAGCGCGCCCGCACCACGTGCGGCCGGCTCTCCGCGGTCTCGCCGGGGGCCTGTCCTCATACCGGCAGGCGGGTGCACCCGCAGTCCGGGTGCGGCGCGACGTCCCGTACCCGCGGTACGGCCTCGGGCAGCGCGACCTCCAGGCTCCGCCCCACGGCGGCGGGCGCCGCCCCGTCGAGCAGCGCGAGCACCTGCCCCGCCGCGAGCGCTGCGGCCGTCGCCGCCAGCATGGTCTCGTGGGCGACGTCGTCGTCCGGGCGGAGCGCGAGGTCCGCGGCGACGAACGGCCAGCGCCGGTCAGCGTCGGCGGCGTGACGGTCGCAGCACCCCACGCACGGCGAGCGTCCCGGCAGCACGAGCGGGCCGACGACGACGTCGGCCTCCCGCACCACCACCGGGAGGTGGGGGACCCCGGCGCCGAGCAGCCGCTCGTAGCGCTCCGGGCGCGCGGCGTGCCCCTCCACCACCACGACGGCGTCCGGCAGGCGGGTCTCGCCGGTCGGCGTGACCGGCAGCGCGCTGCCGACGCGCAGCCGCGGGTGCGCGGACGCGAGCCGAGCGGCGGCGGACTGCTCCCGCGGGCGACCGACGTCGCCGGGTGCGTGGCCCCCGAGCCCCAGGTCGCCCACCTGGACGGGGTCGCGGTCGTCGAGCACGAGCGTGCCGACACCGGCATCCGCGAGGAGGCCGGCCAGCGCGGTGCCGGTCCGGCCGAGGCCGCGCACCCCGACGACGCCGGCGCCGCGGACGGCGAGCGTGGCCGTGCCCGCGCCGTCGGGGCGCAGCGCGCCCAGCACGGTGGCGTCCGGGGTCCAGCCCGGCGCCGCGTCCGCGGCCCCGGGCGGCCCGTGCGGGGTGGCGCGGACGAGGAACCCGCCGTCGGCCAGCGCGCGCACGATCTGCTCCTGGCGCTCGGGGCTCACGCCCCAGTGCCGCGCGCCGCGGGCCAGGGAGCGGTGCCGCCGCGCGCCGGCGTCGCGCAGCCACCGCGCCTCGTGGTCGTCCAGCCCGGACAGGACGAGGCTCCAGCGAGGGTCGGTCCCGAGCTGGACCTCGCCGGCGCCGTGGTCGAGGACCGGGGTCGCCGGGCGCAGCGTGAGGAGGGTGCCCGCCGAGGTGGTCGGGCTGTCGGCGTCTGCCATGCGGTCACCCTGGCACGCACGTCGGAGGTCGTCCGGGCGTCGTCCACAGGCCCGTCGTTCGGGCCTCGAGGCCGCCCGGTTCGTGAGGTCTGACACACAGAGTTCACGATTCCCCGGTACCGTCGTGCCGTGGCCCACGACACGATGATGACGTCGGTGGAGGTCCGGCGCAGCCGCCGGCGGACCGCCACGGTCAGCGCGTACCGCGACGGCGAGCGCACCGTCGTCGCCATTCCCGCGCGCTTCTCCCGTGCCCAGGAGCGCGAGTGGGTGGCGAAGATGCTCGCGCGGCTCGAGGACAAGGAGCGTCGTCGGCGCCCGTCCGACGCCGAGCTCGTCGAGCGGGCCAAAGAGCTCTCCGAGCGGTACCTGGACGGTCGCGCCCACCCGACCAGCGTGTCCTGGTCGCCCCACCAGGGCCGGCGCTGGGGGTCGTGCACGCTGGTCGACGGCTCGATCCGGATCTCCACGCGCGTGCAGGGGATGCCCGAGTGGGTGCTCGACTACGTGCTGCTGCACGAGCTGGCGCACCTGCTGCACGCGGGGCACGGCCCCGCCTTCTGGCAGCTGCTCGAGGGCTACCCGCGCACCGACCGCGCGCGCGGGTTCCTCGAGGGCGTCTCCTTCGTCCAGGACGACGGCGGCGCGCAGCCCGGGCCCCCCGGAGGCGACGCCGCCGGCTGAGACTGCCGGACGTCGGGCCTGTCGGAACGAGCGTTCGGAACGAGCCCGGCGCGAGGGCCCCGACAGGCCGACCGGCGACGGGTCAGGAGGTCGGGGAGTCCCCGTCCTCGGCGTCGTCGTCCTTCGCCGACCGGTCCGCGGCGTCCAGGATCTGCGCCAGCGCTGCGTCGACGTCGGACTGCTCCTCCGCCTGCTCCTGACGGCGCGTGAAGTAGCCGGCGGGGTCGTCGAGGTCGGCGGTGCCGGGCAGCAGGTCCGGGTGCTCCCAGACGGCGTCGCGGGCCTGCGGGCCGCCCTCGGCGAGGACGTGCGCGAAGAGCGCGGTGGCGTCGCGGGAGCGCCGCGGGCGCAGCTCGAGCCCGACCAGCGTGGCGAAGGTGTGCTCCGCGGGGCCGCCGGCCGCGCGGCGGCGGCGGATCATCTCGCGCAGCGGGTAGGTGTGCGGCAGGTGGGGGAGCGCCGCGGTGGCGGCGACCTCCGTGACCCAGCCCTCGACGAGCGCGAGCGCGGTCTCGAGGCGCAGCAGGGTCGCCTCCTGCTCGGGGGTGTGCTGCAGCCCGAAGACGCCGCCGGTCAGCGCGCCGCGCAGCGCCTCGGGGTCGCTGGGATCGATGTCGCGGACCTGCTGCTCGAGCACGTCCAGGTCGATGGTGATGCCGCGCGCGTACTGCTCGACGAGGCCGTGCAGGTGCGCCGCGAGCCAGGGGACGTGCGTGAACAGCCGGGCGTGCGCGGCCTCGCGCAGCGCGAGGAAGTGGCGCACCTCCTCCAGCGGCGCGTCGAGCCCGTCGGCGAACGCCGTGACGTTGGACGGCAGCAGCACGGTGGCGGGCTCGGACAGGAGCGGGACGCCGACGTCGGTGGCGCCGAACACCTCCCGCGACAGGGTGCCCGCGGCCTGCCCCACCTGCATGCCGAACACGGCCGACCCGAGCCGGCGCATCATCTGGGCGGGGTCGAACGCGCCGCCGCCCAGGGCGCCGGCGGGCAGGCCCGCGAGACCCGGCATGCCCAGCGCGTCGTCGCCGAGCTCCCCGGGGAGCTGGTCGCGCAGCACGGTGGCGAGGGCGTCGGCGACGGACGTCGCGACGGGTGCCACCAGCCGGTTCCAGGCGGGCAGGGTGGCCTCGACCCACTCCGAGCGGCTCCACGCGTGCGCGCGCCCCCCGGCGGGCGGCAGGTCGGTCACGGCGTCGAGCCACAGCTCCGCCACGCCGAGGGCGTCTGTCGCGGCCTTGGCCTGGCCCCCCGTGAGCGACGGGTCGCCCTCGGCGACGGCGACCTGCCGGGCGATGTCGTGCGCGACGTCGGTGTTCACCGGGCCGTCGCCGGACGCGGACAGCAGCCGCTGCACCTGGGCGAGGACGTGCTGCATGGTCGCCGGGTCCGGCGTGCCGGCGCCGGGCATGCCTGCGAGCGCCGCCGGGTCGATGCCCTGCGCGCGCATCTGGGCGAGGACCTCGTCGGTGCGGTCGCCGAAGAAGCCCTCCAGCATCGAGCGCAGCATGCGCTCGCGCTCCTCGGCACCCTCGGGGTCGTCGGGAAGGTTGCTCATGCGCGGGGCTCCTCGGCTGTGCGGTGGAGGGACGTCGGGCGACGGCGGCCGTCTTCCGACTGGTTCACCGTAACCACCGACGACGTCCGGCCGGGTCGTGGGGTTCCGGCGGTTCGCTCTGGGCGCAGATCTCCCGGACTCCCCTGACCCACGGGGGCCCGGCCGTGCCTCCGACCGGGCTACCGACCGTGCCTGTGACCGGGCGCAGCGTCCAGGAACGTCGGCGATGATGTGCCCGTGACCTTCGACCGCGACATCCTCGCGCCCGACGACCCGTCGTCGCCCGACGAGGACACGCTCCCTGGCGCGCGCGCGTCGCGCCGCAGCGTGACGCTCGGCGTCTCCCTGCTGACGACGGCGCTCCTCGCGGCCGTCCTCCTGGTGCTCCCCACGCCCTACGCGATCCGGGCCCCGGGGCCGACGGAGGACACGCTCGGGCTGCAGGGCGCGGACGTGCAGAGCGGTGCGGACGAGACGTCGAGCGGAGGCCGGAGCGCGACGGCGAAGCCGGTCGTCGAGATCGAGGGCGCCGAGACCTACGACGTCACGGGCGAGCTGCGGCTCACCACCGTGTCCGTCTACGGCGGGCCCGGCGGCGACGTCCTGCTCGGCGACGTGCTGTGGGGCTGGGGCTCGCGCGAGCGCTCGGTGCAGCCGGTCGAGTCGATTTTCCCCGAGCAGACCACGCGGGAGCAGCAGCAGGAGGTCGGCCAGGCGCAGATGGCGGGGTCGGAGTCGGCCGCGACCGTGGCCGCGCTGACGGAGCTGGGGTACGAGGTGCCCGCCACCCTCACCGTCGCGGGCACCGTGCCCGACTCCGGCGCCGACGGCGTCGTCGAGGCGGGGGACGTCGTGCGCAGCATCGACGGGCACGAGGTCACGACCCACCAGGACCTGCTCGCTGCCCTCGACGACGTGACGCCGGGCGCCGACGTCACGCTGGGCGTCGAGCGCGACGGCGAGGCGACGGACCTCACGGTGACGACGTCGGAGGGGGACGGGCGGGCCGCGCTCGGCGTGCTCCTCGACCCGGCGTACGACTACCCGGTCGACGTGACCATCCGGCCGGGCGACATCGGCGGGCCGAGCGCCGGCACGATGTTCGCGCTGGCGATCATCACGAAGATGACGCCCGAGGACGAGCTGGACGGCGCGCACGTGGCGGGCACCGGCACGATGAGCGTCGACGGGCTCGTCGGCCCGATCGGCGGCATCCAGCAGAAGCTCTTCGGAGCGGTCGACGCCGGCGCGGACTGGTTCCTCGCCCCGGCGGACAACTGTGACGAGGTCGTCGGGCACGTCCCCGACGGGCTGCGGGTGGTCCGGGTGGCCACCCTCGACGACGCGCGGACCGCGATCGAGGCGATCGGTGCGGGGGAGGGCACGGACCTTCCGACGTGCTCGTGACCGGCGTGTGAAGGGCCGGTCGCCCACCCGCGCGCGAAGCGTGGGAACCTGAGGGATGACAGGGACGTTCCACACCAGAACGTCCGTCCGTCCCGAGCACGAGTGAGGTGCCCGCACCGTGTCCTTCGCTGCCCCACCCCGTCGACGACCAGGCGGCCCGCCCGCCAAGCGCCGCCGCAGCCCCTTGGCGATCACGCTGGTCGTGATCGCCGCGGTCGTCGTCGCGCTGCTCCTGCTCGCGCAGTTCTGGACCGAGATCATGTGGTTCGACGCGCTCGGCTTCGGCAACGTGATCTGGACGGAGTGGATCACCCGCGGCGTCCTGTTCGTCATCGGCTTCCTCGTGATGGCGGCCGCCGTGTTCTCGTCGTTCGCCGTCGCGTACCGGGTGCGTCCCGTCTACGCGCCGTCGACGCCGGAGCAGGCGACCCTGGACCAGTACCGCGAGGCCATCGAGCCGCTGCGGCGCGTCGTGACCATCGCCGGGCCGGTCGTCGTCGGGTTCTTCGCCGGCGTCGCGGCGTCCGCGCAGTGGCGCAGCGTGCTCCTGGCGATCAACCCCTCCTCGTTCGGTGAGAAGGACCCGCAGTTCGGCATCGACCTCGGGTTCTACGTCTTCTCGCTGCCCGCGCTGCGATTCGTCGTGAGCTTCCTCATGGCGGTCGTGATCATCGCCGGCATCGCCGCGCTGGTGACGCACTACCTGTACGGCGGGCTGCGGCTCGGCCCCGTGCCGGCGGGCACCCCGCGCACCACCCGCGCGTCCCGTGTGCACCTCGCGGTGCTGGGTTCCGCGCTCATGCTCGTGATCGGCGCCAACTACTGGCTCGACCGGTACTCGCTGCTGACGGCGACGAACGGCGGCAGCACTGCTGCCACCTACAACGGCGCCTCGTACTCGGACGTGCACGCCGTCATCCCGTCGAAGGAGATCCTCACGGGCGTCGCGGTGCTCGTGGCGCTGCTGTTCGTCGTGGCGGCGGTCCGCGGCACGTGGCGCCTGCCGGCCATCGGCGTCGGTCTCATGGTCGTGTCGGCGATCGCGATCGGCGGCATCTACCCGGCCGTGGTGCAGCGGTTCCAGGTGAACCCCAACGCCCAGGAGCTCGAGGCCGACTACATCCAGCGCAACATCGACGCCACGCACGCGGCGTACGGGCTGGACGACATCGAGACCCAGCCGTACGACGCCACCACGGAGGCGGAGCAGGGCGCGCTGCGCGAGGACGCGGACACCACCGCGTCGGTGCGGCTGCTCGACCCGCAGATCGTCAGCCCGTCGTTCCGCCAGCTGCAGCAGAACAAGCAGTACTACAACTTCGCCGACAACCTGTCGGTGGACCGCTACGACATCGACGGCGAGTCCCGCGACACCGTGATCGCGGTGCGCGAGCTGAACCTCGACGGCCTGGGCGACGGCCAGCGCAACTGGGTGAACGACCACACGGTGTTCACCCACGGCTACGGCGTCGTCGCCGCGTACGGCAACCAGCCCGGACCGGACGGACAGCCCGCCTTCTACGAGGGCGGCATCCCGACGCAGGGTGCGCTCACCGACAAGGGGTACGAGCCCCGCATCTACTTCAGCCCGTCCACGTCGGAGTACTCCATCGTGGGCGCGCCGGAGGACGCGAAGCCGTGGGAGCTCGACTACCAGGCGGACGACGAGCAGGGTGGCCAGCAGGTCAACACGACGTTCCCGACGCAGGACGTGGAGGCGGGTCCGTCGGTCGGGTCGTTCGGCAGCAAGCTGCTGTACGCGCTGAAGTTCGGCTCGCAGGAGATGCTGTTCTCCGACCGCGTGACCGAGGAGTCGCAGATCCTCTACGACCGTGACCCGATGACGCGCGTGCAGAAGGTCGCCCCGTGGCTGACCCTCGACCAGGGCATGTACCCGGCGGTCGTCGACGGGCGCGTCAAGTGGATCATCGACGGGTACACCACGTCGGACGCGTACCCGTACTCGACCAGCCGCCCCATGCAGGAGGCGACGGCGGACTCCCTGACGCTCGCCGCGCAGGGCGTGCCCGTGGAGATGCCGCCGGAGGTCAACTACATCCGCAACTCGGTGAAGGCGACCGTCGACGCCTACGACGGCTCGGTGGACCTGTACGCCTGGGACACGCAGGACCCGGTCCTCAAGGCCTGGTCCGACGTGTTCCCGACGTCGGTCAAGCCGATGTCGGAGATCTCCGGCGACCTCATGAGCCACATCCGCTACCCCGAGGACATGTTCAAGGTCCAGCGCACGCTGCTGACCCAGTACCACGTCGAGGACGCGGGACAGTTCTTCTCCGGCCAGGACTTCTGGGCGAACCCGGCGGACCCGGTGGCCAGCGGCGGGGCGACCGGCTCGAACGCGGCCAAGCAGCCTCCGTACTACATGTCGCTGCAGATGCCGGGTCAGCAGAGCTCGGCGTTCTCGTTGACCAGCACCTTCATCCCGGGTGGTAACACCGACCGCGAGATCCTCACCGGGTACCTGGCCGCCGACGGCGACGCCGGGTCCACCGCGGGAGAGGTGGCGGAGGGCTACGGGAAGCTGCGGATGCTGGAGCTGCCCCGGGACTCGACGGTGCCGGGCCCCGGCCAGGTGCAGAACAACTTCGACTCGAACCCGACGATCTCGGAGCAGCTGAACATCCTCGAGCGCGGCTCGTCGAACGTCGTGCGCGGCAACCAGCTGACCCTGCCCGTGGGCGGTGGCCTGCTCTACGTGCAGCCGGTGTACATCCAGTCCGCCGGTGGCACGGCGTACCCGCTGCTGCGCCGTGTGCTGGTCGCGTTCGGCGACCAGACCGGGTACGCGGAGACGCTCGACGAGGCCCTGGATCAGGTCTTCGGCGGCGACTCGGGCGCGACGGCCGGCGACGCCGACGGCGGGACCGAGACCGAGGTGCCCACCGCGCCGGTCGACGGCGAGGACGGGGCGACCGAGCCGTCCACGGAGCCCAGCACCGAGCCGTCCACGGAGCCCAGCACGGAGCCGTCGACGGAGCCGAGCGGCGGCAGCACGCCGTCGGGCGACGCGCAGTCGCGCCTGAACTCCGCGCTCCAGGAGGCGAACGACGCGATGACCGACAGCGACGAGGCGCTGAAGGCCGGCGACTTCACCGCGTACGGCGAGGCGCAGGACCGTCTCCAGAAGGCGATCGAGGACGCCGTCGCCGCGGAGAAGGAGATCGAGTCCGCCGGCTGACCGGCCGGTGGTGCGAGGCGCGGGGTCGTCGGTCCTTCGGGGCCGGCGGCCCCGTCGTCGTCCGCGGGGTCGTCGGCAGGGCCTTTGTCGCGGCCTTCGTCGCGGCCGTCGGCGCTGGTCGGGGGAGGACGTGGGTGTGACCTCCGTCCCATTCGCCCGATGCGATTTGATTCGTGTCCGGTGACGCCGTAATGTTCAGGGAGTCGACGCGGGGTGGAGCAGCTCGGTAGCTCGCTGGGCTCATAACCCAGAGGTCGCAGGTTCAAATCCTGCCCCCGCTACCACGGGATGTCGTCGACATCCACGAAGGCCCCGACCGGGATCCGGTCGGGGCCTTCGTCATGTCCGGGTCCGGGTCGTAGCCGGGGTGCCGGCACCGCCCGTGAGTGATAGGTCTCGAGCGTGGGCACCGCGTGAAGCCAGCGCGCGGGCGCGCCCGGATCGGGAGGAGCCACCATGCCGCGTCGAGATGCAGGGCCGAGCGTCAAGGACAAGGAGCTCTACGAGGAGCTCCGCGACGAGGGCAACAGCAAGGAGAAGTCCGCGCGGATCGCGAACGCCGCCGCGGCGCGGGGTCGCAAGAAGGTCGGCGCCAAGGGCGGGGAGTCCGGCTCCTACGACGACTGGACGGTCGCCGACCTGCGGAAGCGGGCGTCGGAGATCGGCATCGAGGGGCGCTCGTCGATGCGCAAGGCAGAGCTCGTCAAGGCGCTGCGCTCGCACTGACCGCGCCGTGCCAGCGTCCCGCGCCGGGCGCATGATGGAAAGAGCCGGCACGGGGCGGCGGGCACCCGACGACGCGAGGAGGCGGCGATGAGAGCGACGGTGGGCGACCGGATCGTGGTGGCGTCCGGGGTGGTCGGCGGGGCGGTGCGCGACGGCGTCGTGATCGCCTGCCCGCACGAGGACGGGTCGCCGCCCTACCAGGTGCGCTGGTCGGACACGGGGGAGGAGACGCTGGTCTTCCCCGGCGCGGACACGCTCGTGCAGCACGACGGCGGCGGGACGGAGCACGCACGGTCGCCGCGACCGTCGCCCGCCCGGGCCCTCACGTGGGACGTGCGGGTCTCGCTCGTGGAGTCGTCCGGGAGCACGACGGCGGAGGCGATGCTGACGCCCGGCCCGGACGTGGGCTCGCTGCGCGGGGTCGGGCACGCGCGCAAGGACCCGGGCGACCTGCAGGTCCCGGTCATCGGGGACGAGGTCGCGGCGGCACGGGCCCTGCGACGCCTGGCGGACGCGCTGCTCGAGCAGGCGGAGCAGGACATCTCCGCGCAGACGGGGCACCAGGCGCACGTGCATCCCTGACCGCCGCCCGGGCGGTCAGGCGAGCTCGGCCCGTCGGCGGCTCAGATGGTCGTGCTCGGGCCCCGGCCCGCACAGGGCGAGCGCCGCGTCGTAGGCCCGCAGGGCGTCGTCGGGGTCGCCCGCGCGCCGCAGCAGCTCCGCCCGCAGCGCAGGCAGCCGGTGCCCGGGCAGCGCGACCCCGGCGAGGGCGTCGAGGCCGGCGCGCGGACCGGAGACCTCCGCCACGGCGACCGCGCGGTTGAGGCGCACCACCGGGGTGTCGGTCAGGGTCACGAGCTCGTCGTAGCGGGCGAGGATGCGGTCCCACGCGGTCGCGTCCGGGGTGCGGGCGATCGCGTGCTCGGCCGCCACGAGGGCCTGCAGCAGGTACGGCGTCGGGGGCGCGGTGGCGAGCGGGGTGAGCAGCTCGAGGGCCTCCGCGATCTCGTCCTGGTGCCACCGGGCGCGGTCCTGGTCCGGCAGCAGCACCAGGGCGCCGTCGTCCACGCGGGCGTCGCGGCGCGAGTGCTGGAGCAGCACCAGGGCGAGGAGCGCGTCGAGGTCGCGCGCCGCCACGGCGTCGTCCGCGTCACCCTCCCCGCCGCCCAGGGTGGGGCGGACGTCGCGCAGCACGCGGACGAGCCGCACCGCCTCGCCGGCGAGCTCGGCCCGCACGACGTCGTCCCCGCTGGCGGGCGCGTAGCCCGCCGTGAACGCGAGGTAGGCGACGTCGGCCGCGACGCCGAGGCGGTCGGCGACCTCGTCGGCGGGCGGCAGCGCGAACCGTTCGCCCGCGAGCTTCTTGCGCGCCCGGGTGAGCCGCGCCGCCATCGTCGGCGTGGACTGGAGGAACAGGCGGGCCACGTCGGCCGTGGGCACGCCGAGCACGAGGCGCAGCGAGAGCGCCGCGGCCGCCTCGCGCGACAGCCGCGGGTGGGCGCACAGCAGCACCAGCCGGAGCCGCTCGTCGGTGAGAGGCTCACCGGCGTCCGCCATCACCCGCTGCGCCCGGGCGGCCAGGTCGGCCTCGACCTCCAGGAGCGGCATCGACCGCGCCAGCACCTGTTCCGACCGGAGCCGGTCGAGGACGCGGCGCCGGGCGGCGGTGAGGAGCCAGGCCGGGCCGTTCGCCGGCACGCCGTCGCGCGGCCAGGTGCGCGCCGCCGCCTCGAACGCGTCCGCGAGACCGTCCTCGGCCAGGTCGAGGCGGCGGTACCGCGCGACGAGCAGGGCCAGGAGCCGGCCCCACTCGTCGCGCATGAGGTCCTCGAGGACCGTCACGGGCGTCCCTCCACGGGTGCCCTACCCGGCCACGGCCGGCCGCAGCTCGACCGTGAGCTCGTCCGGGAGCAGCCGCGCGAGCTCGAGGGCCGTGCCCAGGTCGGGCACGTCGACGACGTAGAAGCCGCCGAGCTGCTCGGCCGCCTCGGCGTACGGGCCGTCGGTGACGGCGCGGTCGCCGTTCGTCCCCGGGCCGAGCGTGCGGGCGGTGCCGGGGTGGCCGAGGCCCTCGCCTGCGAGGACCTCGCCCCGCTCCGCGACGGCGGAGTCGAACGCCTCCAGCCGGGCGTAGAAGCGCTCGCGGTGCGCGTCGTCGGCGGCGCCCCAGATCTCGTAGTGGTTCGGCTGCGTGAGCAGGACGACGACCTTCATGCGTCCCCCTCCTCGTGGTCGACGGCGGCGCGCACCTCGACGACGCCGTCGGCGTCGCCGCCGCCGGTCGAGCCGACGAGGGTGGCGCTGATCTGGAGCAGGTCGTCGAGGTCGTCCGACTCGACCAGGTAGAACCCGGACAGCTGCTCCGCCGTCTCGGCGAACGGACCGTCGGTGACGACGACCCGGCCCGCGGCGTCGCGGCGCACCTGCTTGGTGGTGCGGGAGTGCGTGAGCTCGGCACCCCCGGTGACGCGGTGCCCGCGCTCGGCGAGCAGCCGGGCGAACTCCTCGTGCTTCGCGTAGACGGCGGCGCGCTCCTCGGCGCTCGCGCGCTCCCAGACGTCCTCGACGCCGGGCAGCAGTACGACGTACGTGGTCATGGTCCCATCGTCCTTCCTCGTGGCGGGTCGTACACCTGCTCGTACACCTGGATGACGCGCGAGGACCGTGCAGTTCGACAACCCGGGGAAGATCGACAACCGCGCCGAGGTTCCTCTGTGACGACCGCCATGCCGCAGGGACCCGCGGTCGGCATAGGCTCGTCGGCGGCGTGACCCGCTCCGTCCTCGTCGGTCCCCCCGTCGGAAAGGCTCCACCGTGCGCACCTCCCGTCCTGTCCTCGCGGTCGCTCTCGCGTCGGCCGCCACGCTCGCGTTCGCCGGCTGCTCGTCGTCGGAGGACGGCGACGGCGCGCCCGCGGCGTCCGGCAGCGCGACCGACTGCACGCCCGAGGGGATGCAGACCCTCGCCGACGGCACGCTGACCGTGGGCGCCAGCGACCCCTTCGAGCCCTGGTACGTGGGCGAGCCCAGCAGCGGAGAGGGCTTCGAGTCGGCGCTCGTGTACGCCGTCGCGGACGAGCTCGGGTTCGCGAAGGACGACGTCGAGTGGACGTCGGTCACCTTCGAGCAGATCATCAGCCCGGCCGTGAAGACCTTCGACGTCGCCGCCTACCAGACGACGATCACCGACGAGCGCAAGAACGCCGTCGACTTCTCCAGCCCCTACCTGACCAGCCGCCAGGGCGTCATCGTCGCCGACGAGGGCGAGTTCTCCGACGCGGCGAGCCTGGCCGACCTCGAGGGCGCGAAGATCGGCGTCACGGCCTCGCAGACGTCGCTCGCCGTCGCCGACGCCGCGTGGGGCGACGACGTCGAGGTGACACCGTTCAACGCCGCCGGCGACGGCATGACCGCCCTGAGCTCGGGCACCATCGACGCCATGGTGATGGACGTCGACCAGGGCGTCGCCGCGTCGACCGTCTACTTCCCCGACACGCACGTGATCGGCACCCTGCCGCCCGTGGGCCAGCCGGAGCAGCTGGGTCTCGTGCTCGACAAGGGCTCGTCGCTCACCGCGTGCGTCTCGGCCGCCGTCGACACGCTCGAGGAGAACGGCACGCTCGACGAGCTGCGGACCACGTGGCTCAAGTCGGACGACATCACCGAGCTGTCCTGACGCGGTGAACGACCGGTGACCGGGCCCGCGACGACGCCGACCGGCGGCTGGCAGCCGTCGGAGCGGGCGCGCGCCCGCGCCGCGTACCGGCGGGCGCAGCACCGCCGGGCCCTGCTGGTGGCGGGCGTCGCGACCGTGCTGGTGGTGGCGGCCGTCGTGTACGTCGTGACGACGGCGCCCGGCTGGGAGCGGGCGCGCGAGGCGTTCTTCTCCCCGGAGCGGGCGTGGGAGGTGCTGCCCGAGGTCGCGGCGGGGCTGTGGCTCAACCTGCGGGTGTGGGTGGTGGCGAGCGTCGTCGCGCTGGTCGTGGGACTCCTGATCGCGGTCGTCCGGACGTCGCGGGTGCCGGCGCTGTTCCCGCTGCGGATCCTCGCCGTCGGGTACGTGGACGTGTTCCGCGGCGTGCCGCTGCTGCTCGTGCTGCTGCTGGTCGGCTTCGGCCTGCCCGCCCTGCGGCTGCCGTGGCTGCCGGTGAGCGCGGCCTTCCTCGGCGGCCTGTCGATCGTGGTCTGCTACACGGCGTACCTCGCGGAGATCTTCCGGGCGGGCATCGAGGCGGTGCACCCGTCGCAGGTGGCCGCCGCCCGGTCGCTGGGGCTGACCCGCGGGCAGGCGGCGCGGCGCGTCGTGCTGCCGCAGGCGGTCCGCAACGTCACGGCGCCCGTGGCCAGCATGCTCGTGTCGCTGCAGAAGGACTCCGGCCTCATCTCCATCCTCGGCGCCGTCGACGCGATCCGCGCCGCCCAGATCGCCACCACCGGGGACTACAACTTCACGCCGTACGTCGTCGCGGGCCTGCTGTTCATCGCGATCTCGATCCCGCTCACCCGGCTGGTCGACGCCTGGTCGGCGAGGCAGGGCTGGCGCGGCGAGCTGCGCGGCGTCGCGGGCGCGGGGGCGATCCGATGACCGCGTCCCCGGGCGCGCCGCTCCTGGCGCTGCGCGACGTGCGCAAGTCCTTCGGCACCGGCGCCGACCGCAAGGTCGTGCTCGACGGCGTCGACCTCGACGTGGCCGAGGGGTCGTGCGTCGTCGTGGTCGGGTCGTCCGGCTCCGGCAAGTCCACGCTGCTGCGCGTCGTCGACCTGCTCGAGGAGGTCGACGACGGCCAGGTGCTGCTCGACGGCGAGGACGTCGCCGACCCGTGGGTGGACGCCGACGCCGTCCGCGCCCGCCTCGCGATGGTGTTCCAGCAGTACAACCTCTTCCCGCACCTGCGAGTGCTCGACAACGTGACCCTGGCGCCGCGCGTCGTGCACAAGGTGCCGCGGGCCGAGGCCGAGGCGGCCGCGCTGGCGATGCTCGAGCGCGTCGGCCTCGCGGACAAGGCGCGCGCGTACCCCGACCAGCTGTCGGGCGGGCAGCAGCAGCGCGCCGCCATCGCCCGCGCGCTGGTGAACGGGCCCGAGCTGCTCCTGCTCGACGAGGTGACGTCCGCCCTCGACCCCGAGCTGGTGGGGGAGGTGCTCGAAATCCTGCTGTCCCTGCGTAGCGAGGGCGTGGCGGGGCGGCCGACGACGATGCTCGTCGCCACGCACGAGATGGGCTTCGCGCGCGAGGTCGCCGACGAGGTCGTCTTCCTGCACGCCGGGCGCGTGCACGAGCGGGGCACGCCCGAGCAGGTGCTCGGGGACCCGCAGGAGCAGCGCACCCGGGAGTTCCTGCGGCGGCTGGGCTGAGCCCTGGCCGCCCGATGCGCCGTTACTGGAGGCCGAAACCGCCGTCGGTCGTCAGGACCTGTCCGACGACCCACGAGCCGGGCGCGGAGACGAGCCAGCCGATGAGGCCCGCAGGGTCGGTCGGTTCGCCCCAGCGGCCGAACGGCGTGGCGCGACGGAGCGCGTCGAGCTCCTCGAGGGGACGATCCGTGGACTCGGGGTCCAGATACCCGGTGTTGACCGGGCCAGGGTTGACCGTGTTGAGGACGATGCCCAGGTCCTGCAGTTCGGCAGCGACGGTAGCGGTGACGCCCGCGAGCGCAGCCTTGGAGGCGGCGTAGGCCACCTCACCCCGCATCGCGCCCTGTTGCTGGCCCGAGGTCATCCAGACGACCTTGGGCGCGGTGCGGGGGTCCGACGGCGCAGTCCAGGTCACCCGTTCCCCCGGTCGAGCCCTGGGAGCGTCCTTCCGGTGCTCAGCCGCGAACCGTCGGGTGAGGAACAAGGTCGAGCGGGTGTTCGTCTCCCGGAACGCGTCGAGGACCTCGGCAGACATGTCGAGGACCGACCCGTCGCCGCCACTACGCGCGTGGTTGCACACGAGGACGTCGAGAGTGCCGGTCAGGTCCCGTGCGGCGTCGACGAGGGCGTCGATCTGCTCGGGGTCGCGAAGGTCTGCGCCGGCATCGCCGCTCAGGGCCGAGCCGCGGAGCGCGCCGCGTACACCGGCGCGCACCTCGTCGAGGTCGTCGCCGCCCCAGGGCTGGTGAGCATCGTGCGGGGCGAAGTGGTGGATGAAGACGCTCGCCCCGAGCCCAGCGAGCTCGCGAGCGACGGCGTAGCCGATGCCCTTGCGCCGGGAGACGCCGGTGACGAGCGCGGTGCGGCCGGCGAGCGGGAGGTCGTCGTGGTGCATACCCGCACCTGAGTGACCTCGGTCCAGCCGAAATCGAGCCGGACAGCTCGGGGCGGCGGCGCTCGTTCGACCTACCCTGGGGCGTGCCGGGTCGTGGTGACCACCGGCGACCGTGGCGAAGGGGGCAAGGATGCAGGGCACGTCGATCGGGTTCGTCGGCACGGGGCCGATGGGGGCGCCGATGGCGCGGAACCTGCTGGCGGCGGGGTTCGACGTCGCGCTGTGGAACCGGACCGCCGCGCGGGCGGAGGCGGTCGCCGAGGGCGAGCCGCGCGCGACGGTCGCCGCGACGCCGGCGGACGCGGCGCGGCCGGTGGTCGTGGTGATGCTGCCGGACCTGCCGCAGGTGCGGGACGTCGTCGACCGCCCGGACGGGCTGCGGGCGGGCTGGCGCGCAGCGGGGACCACCGACCCGGTGCTGGTCGTGATGAGCACGGTGAGCCCGGTCGAGGTCACCGCGTGGGCGGAGGAGCTCGCGGCGGACGGCATCCGCCTGGTGGACGCGCCCGTGAGCGGCGGCGTCGAGGGCGCCGTCGCGGGCAGCCTGAGCATCATGGCGGGCGGCGCGGACCACGACCTGGCCGCCGTCCGGCCCGTGCTGGAGGCGATGGGCTCGACCGTCCGCCACCTCGGTCCGGTGGGCGCGGGGTCGCTCACCAAGACGTGCAACCAGATCGTCGTGGGCGGCACGCTCAACGCCCTGGCCGAGGCGGTCGCCATCGCACAGGCCGGCGGCCTGGACCTCGCCACGGTCCTCGAGGTGCTGGGCGCCGGGCTGGCCGGCTCGCAGGTGCTCACCGACAAGTCGCGGCGCTACCTCTCGGGCGACTACGCGGACGGCGCAGCGTGCCGCACCCAGCTCAAGGACCTCGAGTTCGGCCTCGCGGTCGGGCAGCGGCTCGGTGTCGACACGACCCTGACGGCGGTCGCCCGCGACCGGTACCAGCGGATGGTCGAGCGCGGCGACGCCGAGCTGGACCACAGCGCCGTCATCCGCGTCGTCGTCTGACCCCTTTCATGACGCCGCCCACGACGCCGTCGGTGGACGGACGTCGCACGACGACGTGAACGCTCGGCGTATCAGCGTCGCCCCGCCACCCTCCGAGGTACATGGAGGGGACGACGATGAAGCGACTGGTGCTGTGCTGCGACGGGACGTGGAGCCACGCGGTGAACCCGCAGGTGTCCAACATCGAGAAGCTCGCGCGGTCCGTGCTGCGCTCCGGAGGGAGCGCTGATCCGGACGTCGAGCAGATCGTCGGCTACGTGGCGGGCGTCGGCGCCCGCGGCTACCTGGTCGACCAGCTGCTGGGCGGCGCGTTCGGCTACGGGTTCACCCGCAACGTGGTGGACGGCTACCGGTTCCTGGCCATGAACTACGAGCCCGGTGACGAGATCGTCGTCCTCGGCTACTCCCGCGGGGCGTACACGGCGCGCAGCGTCGTGGGGATGCTGTCGCAGGTGGGCCTGCTGACCGTGGACGCCCAGGACGCCGGGCTGCTGTGCGAGGCGGAGCGCGTCTACCGCCTCAAGCCGCCGACGGCGCGCCGTGTCGCGCGGGCGCAACGCACCGTGGCCCGCACCAGGCCCGGATCGTGGCGCCGCCGGCGGGCGGAGGCCGTGCTGCGGCAGGTCGACGAGGTCCGGGCGGAGAAGAAGGCGTTCCGCGCGGAGCACGGGATCGAGGTCCCGGTCCGCTTCCTGGGCGTCTTCGACACGGTCGGCGCGCTCGGGGTCCCGGGCCCCTCCCGTCGCAAGAACCGCTTCCACGACGTCTCCCTCGCGCCCGCCGTGCAGACCGCCCGGCAGGCGCTCGCGATCGACGAGCGTCGTCTGACCTTCGCGCCGTGCCTGTGGACCGTGCCCGACGACGACCCGCCAGGCCGCGTGGAGCAGGTGTGGTTCCCCGGCACCCACGGCGACGTCGGCGGCGGCGGCTCGCGCTGCGGCCTGTCCGACCTCGCGCTGCAGTGGATGGCCGCCGAGATGCGCGCCGTGGGCGTGCAGTTCGACGAGCACCGTCTCGCGCGTCAGCTCACCCCGCGCGCCGCCCTGGTCCTGGACCAGGCTCCGCCGTGGCCGTTCCGCATCCTCAACGTGGCCACCCGCGTGCGGCCGCGCTACGCGACGGTCGACGGCCGCCTCGTGTTCCGCCGCGGCCTGCGGGTCCTCGCGCTGCCGGTGCCGTCGTCCCCGGCGGAGCTCACGGCCGGCGCCACGGGCCACGACGTCGTGACGGCGGAGGTCGTCGGGGCGTGGCGCGACGGCGTGCGCCTCGCGGACACCGTGCTGCGGCACGTCCTGCGCGACGGCTACGCCGCCCTCGCCCCCAACCTCGGCTGGTGGATCACCGAGGCCGGGGGAGTGGAGCGCGTCCCCGTCGAGCGGGTCGACGCCGCCCGCGGCGACCTGCGCCCGTTCGTCGTGCCGGGCGACGACCTCATCGAACCGGTGCGAAGTCCTCGAGCGCTGCCGGCGGGTCGGTGAGGTCGGGGTCCTTCGCGAGGTAGGCCTTCGTCTCCCGCGCGATGAGCCCGGACAGCAGGAGCAGCCCGACGAGGTTCGGCAGCGCCATGAGTCCGTTGAGGACGTCGGCCACGCCCCACACGAGGTCCAGCTCCCAGACCGCGCCCACGAGGCACACGAGCGTGAAGATCGCGCGGTACGGCAGCGACACCCTGATGCCGAAGAGCGAGGTGGCGCACCGCTCGCCGTAGTACGCCCACCCGATCACCGTGGAGAGCGCGAAGAACACGACGGCGATCGCGACCACGGCGCCGCCGAACTGCGCGAGCGGGCCGGACGACATCGCCGTCGACGTCATCGCCGCACCCTCCTCGCCCGACGTCCACGCGCCGGACGTGATGATGACCAGGCCGGTGAACGACACGACGATGATCGTGTCGATGAAGGTCTGCGTCATGGACACCAGGCCCTGGCGCACCGGGTGGTGCGTCTTCGCCGCGGCAGCGACGATCGCGGCCGAGCCCAGGCCCGACTCGTTGGAGAACAGGCCGCGCGCGACGCCGTACTGCAGCGCGAGGGCGACGGTCGAGCCGACGAAGCCGCCCGTGGCCGCGGTGCCCGTGAACGCGTCGGTGAACACGAGTGCGAAGGCGTCGGGGATGGCGGTGACGTTCGCGCCGAGCACCAGGAGCCCGGCCAGGATGTAGAAGAGGATCATCGTCGGCACGAACGACGCGGTGACCGCGCCGATCCGCTTGATGCCGCCGATGAGGACGACGCCCACGAAGAGCACGATGACGATGCCCGTCGCCAGCGGCGGGACGCCGAACGTGTCGTCGAGGGACTGCGCGATCGTGTTGGTCTGCGTCATGTTGCCGATGCCGAACGCGGCGAGCGCAGCGAAGACGGCGAACGCGACGGCGAGGATCTTGCCCAGGGGCCCGCGGATGCCCCGCTTGAGGTACTCCTGGGGCCCGCCGCGCTGCTCGCCCTTCTCGTCGACGACGCGGAACTTCGAGCCGAGGAACGCCTCCGAGTACTTGGAGGCCATGCCCAGGAGGCCGGTGACCCACATCCAGAACAGGGCGCCGGGGCCGCCGATGCCGATGGCGGTCGCGACGCCGGCGATGTTGCCGACGCCGACCGTGGCGGCGAGCGCGGTGGTCAGCGCCTGGTAGTGCGAGATGTCGCCCTCGCCGTCGCCGTCGCCCGCCGAGGCCTCCTTGCGCTGGAGCAGCCCGAGGCGCAGTGCGGGTCCGAGCTTGCGGAACTGCAGCCCCTTGAGCCGGATCGTGAGGTACAGGCCCGTGCCCAGCAGCAGCGGGATCAGCAGGAAGGGGCCCCAGACGAAGGAGCTGGCTGCGGCGATGAAGTCAGCGAAGGAAACCACGCCGCGCACCAACCCGTTGCCGTCGTCATCCGTCGGGGGACGACGGCGCGTGTCGCCGGTCGGGCGAGGGCCCGACGCGTCGCAGCCGGTCAGGAGTCGTAGGCGTCCTTGACGACGAGCACCGGGACGGGGGAGTCGAGCAGCACCCGCTGTGTCGTCGTCCCGACGAGGAAGGTGCCCGCGGTGGAGCGCTTGCGGGAGCCGAGGACGACGAGCGTCGCGCCGGACGCCTCGGCGGCGTCGAGGATCGCGTCCGCGGGCTCGGTGCCGGAGGGCCGGCGGGTGACCGGCAGGACCTCGACGCTCTCGCCCGCCTCGGCAAGGATGCCGTCGAGGGGGTCGCCGTCGACGGGGTCGTCCGACCGGGCGAGATGGACCACGTGCAGCGGCAGCCCGCGGCGGGTCGCCTCCGCGATCGCCGTCCGGACGGCCGCCTCACCGTGGGGCGACGGGTTGTAGGCCACGAGCACCGTCATGCGCACACTCTCGCACACGGAGGGAACCTCGCGCCGGTCCGACCCGTTGACCCCACCAGCCGACGAAGGAGCAGCGCATCATGCAGTGCCCCCACGACCAGTCCGTCCTCGTGATGTCCGAGCGCAAGGGCATCGAGATCGACTACTGCCCGCAGTGCCGGGGCGTGTGGCTCGACCGGGGTGAGCTCGACAAGATCATCGAACGGTCCCTCGAGTCGGAGATCGCCGCCGAGGCGCGCGGGCCCGTGCCGCCCGCGCCGGCCTCCCCGGGGCCGCCCTACCCGGCGTCGTACGACGAGCGTCGCTACGACGACAAGCGCTACGACGACCGTCGCCATGACGACGCGAGGTACGACGACAAGCGGTACGACGACAAGCGCTACGACGACCGCGGGTACGACCCCCGCTACCGCAAGCGCAAGAAGAAGGACTCGTTCCTCGGGGACCTGTTCGACTTCTGACGGGCCCGAAGCCCGCGTCGGCGGGTGCGTCAGGCGGCGGCGAGCTGCTCGCGCACCTGCCGCTTGGCGCGGGTGAGCATGCCCGCCATGCCGTTGAGCCGCAGCGGGCTGACCGCGCGGGTGAGCCCGATCATCAGCGGGAAGTCGTCGGGCACGTCCAGCACCTGCTGGGCCGAGAGGCCGGACAGCCCCTGGGCCAGGATCGACGCGAACCCGCGCGTGGTGGGCGCCTCCTGCGGGGCGGTCGCGTAGAAGTGCACGACGTCGCCGTCGACCTCCGCGAACGCGCGCACGGGGGACTGGCACTCCTCGACCGCCTCGAGCAGGCCGGGCGCGCTCTCGTACCGCGGGGGCAGGCCCGGCAGCTCGCGGGAGAACTCGAGCAGCAGCTGCAGCCGGTCGCGCTCGGGCAGGGCGAGGAACTCCTCGCGGATCTCGGCGAGCGGCTCGGGCAGGGTGGCGGCGTCGGTCATGGTCCCAGTCTCTCGTAGGGAGCCGGACGCCGGTCGAGCCGGTCCGGACCGCGGATGGGTCCGGACCGGCTCGAGCGCGGCGCCGTGGCTGGTCGGGCGGGTCAGGCAGCCTGCGCCTGCTTGACGCTCGCGGGGACCTCGCCGGGCTCGGCGCCCGCGACGATCGGCAC
Source organism: Isoptericola sp. NPDC056618 (assembly GCF_042792715.1). Lineage (NCBI taxonomy): Bacteria > Bacillati > Actinomycetota > Actinomycetes > Micrococcales > Promicromonosporaceae > Isoptericola > Isoptericola sp. NPDC056618. Next base: position 572,249 of record NZ_JBHTVZ010000001.1, read on the forward strand.
GCGCACGGCGTTGCCCCACTCGGTCCAGGAGCCGTCGTAGTTGCGGACGTCGTCGATGCCGAGCAGGTAGCGCAGCGCGAACCACGTGTGGCTGGAGCGCTCGCCGATGCGGCAGTACGTGATCACGGAGTCGCCCGCCGTGAGGCCGAGGCCGCCCTCCTGGTAGATCGCCTCGAGCTCGGCGCGCGGCTTGTAGGTGCCGTCCTCGGCGACCGCGGTGGCCCAGGGGACGTTGCGCGCCGACGGGATGTGGCCGCCGCGCAGCACGCCCTCCTCCGGGTAGTCCGGGATGTGCAGGCGCTCGCCGGAGAACTCCTGCGGGGAGCGGATGTCCACCAGGGGGCCGTTGCCCAGGTGGTCCAGCACGTCCTCCTTGAAGGCGCGGAAGGTCGAGTCGTCGCGCTCGACGACGGGGTAGTCGCCGCGGGCGGGGGACGGCACGTCGGTGGTGAGCTCGCGACCCTCCGCCACCCACAGGTTGCGGCCGCCGTCGAGCAGGCGGACGTCCTCGTGACCGAACAGCGTGAAGACCCACGCGGTGTACGCGGCCCACCAGTTGTTCTTGTCGCCGTACAGCACGATCGTCGTGTCGCGGGAGATGCCGCGGCTCGCGAGCAGGTCGGCGAAGCCGGCGCCGTCGAGGTAGTCACGCTCGACGGGCTGCAGCAGGTCGGTGTGCCAGTCGATCTTCACCGACCCGGGGATGTGGCCGGTCTCGTAGAGGAGGACGTCCTCGTCGGACTCCACCACCACCAGGCCCGGGGTGTCGAGGTTCTCGGCGAGCCACGACGTCGTCACGAGGCGCTCGGGGTGCGCGTACTCGGCGAGGCGCGGCGTCGGGTCGGTGGGTGCGGGCATGGTTCCTCCATCTGTGCGGCGCGGAGCGCGCCGGGCGCGGCGGGTCGTGGCCACTCGGGTTCGTGGACACTCTAGGAACAGGCGGACCTGCCGCGACAGTCCGTGTCCATCATGTGGGACCACGATGCGAGACGGCGTTCATCGCGACGAAACGCCCGCGATACGGAAATGTGATTCCGAAATTCTTGTGGTGTCCGTCACCGAGTGCTAGCGTCGCGAATGCCTAAGGCGGGCCCGGGCCGCGCGGACGTCGACGTCGACTCCCGCGCGGTGATCGACGAGATCGATCCGACACCGGCAGCTATCTACCAGGCGGCATGAAGGACAACTCGCCTGCAGCGACCCGCCGAGCGCCCGGTCTCCACCGGGACCTCGAGGGGCCGACGGACCCGAGCACCCGGGGGCCGCTGCCCGAACCGTGGAGACTCACCATGGACCGCAATGCCGTGATCAACACCCAGGCACCCAGGACGGCCGTTGCTCCCGCCGTCCGTCCGGCCGCAGCCCACCTCGAGAGGGCCGTCTCCCTGGCCGTCGACAGCGTGGCGAACGCGGGCGGCCCCTTCGGAGCCGTCGTCGTCACCCGTGACGGCCGCGTCATCGAAGGCAACAACCGCGTCACCCAGGACAACGACCCCACCGCGCACGCGGAGGTCACCGCCATCCGGCGGGCCTGCGCCGAGCTCGGCACGTTCGACCTGTCGGGGGCCGTCCTCTACTCGAGCTGCGAGCCGTGCCCGATGTGCCTCGCGTCCGCCCTCTGGGCGCGCGTGGACGCCGTCTACTTCGCCGCCGACCGCCACGACGCGGCGGCCGCCGGGTTCGACGACGCCGTGTTCTACGACTTCTTCGCCGCGGCACCCGAGACCCGGGCCGCCGGCGGGGTGATGACCGTGCGCCACGAGCGCACCGGCAGCGCCGTCGCGCCGTTCGACGCGTGGCGCGTCCTCGAGACCCGCATCGACTACTGACGCGCGGGCCGGAAAGGACACAAGGACGTGACCATCCTGGGAACCCGGCGGGACACCGCCGAGAACGACAAGACGCCCTCCACCGGCGCCCGCCGTGGCGTGCTGGAGCGGCTGTTCAAGATCACCGAACGAGGCTCCACCACGGGACGCGAGATCCGTGGCGGCCTGGTGACCTTCTTCGCGATGGCGTACATCGTCATCCTCAACCCCCTGATCCTCGGCGGCACGAGCGCCGAGAACGCCCCCACCGACGTCGCGGGCGGGTGGCTCGCGACGGCCCAGGTGGGCGCCGTCACCGGCCTCGCCGCGGGCGTGCTGACCATCCTGTTCGGCCTCGTCGCGAACCTGCCGTTCGCGCTCGCGGCCGGGCTGGGGATCAACTCGTTCCTCGCCGTCGCCGTGGTCGGCGACGTCACCTGGCCCGAGGCGATGGGCCTCGTGCTCATCAACGGTCTGCTCATCGTGCTGCTCGCCGTCACGGGCGCGCGGTCGGCGATCTTCAACGCCGTCCCGCGCCAGCTCAAGGCGGCCATCACCGTCGGCATCGGCCTGTTCATCGCCTTCATCGGCTTCGTCGACGCCGGCTTCGTCACCCCCACGGAGGGCGGCCCGCCGGTGCAGCTCGGCGACGGAGGGTCGATCGCCACCGTGCCGACGATGATCTTCGTCCTCGGCCTGCTGCTCATGGGGATCCTCGTGTCCCGCGGGGTCAAGGGCGGGCTGCTCATCGGCCTGGTCGGGACCACGATCGTGGCGATCGTCGTGGAGGCGGTGCTCCGGCTCGGGCCCGCGAGCGACGACAACCCGGGCGGCTGGCACCTGTCGGTGCCCGCGCTGCCGGACTCGCTGGTCTCCGTGCCGGACCTGTCCCTGCTGGGCCAGTTCAGCTTCGGCGCCTTCGACCGCATCGGGGCGCTCGCGGCCACGATGCTCGTGTTCACGCTGTTCTTCACGAACTTCTTCGACGCGATGGGCACGATGACGGGGCTCGCCAAGCAGGGCGGGCTCGCCGACCAGGACGGGAACTTCCCGAAGATCAAGTCGGCGCTGGTCGTCGAGGGCGTGGGCGCGGTCGTGGGAGGCGCGACGTCGTCGTCGTCGAACACCGTGTTCGTCGACTCGGCGGCGGGCGTGGGCGAGGGGGCGCGCACCGGCCTGGCGTCGGTCGTGACGGGTGGCCTGTTCCTGGTCGCCATGTTCCTCACGCCGCTGACCGCCGTCGTGCCGATCGAGGTCGCCAGCGGCGCCCTCGTGGTGGTCGGCGCGATGATGATGCGGGAGATCAAGGAGATCGACCTGGGCGACTTCTCCGTCGCCCTGCCGGTGTTCCTCACGGTCGTGACGATGCCGCTGACGTACTCCATCGCCAACGGGATCGGGATCGGCTTCATCACGTGGGTGCTGCTGCGCTTCGCCTGCGGACGGGCGCGCGACGTCCACCCGCTGCTGTGGGTGGTCGCCGCGGGCTTCCTCGTGTACTTCGTGCGCGGCCCGCTCTCGGCGGCGCTCGGCGCCTGACGGCAACGTCGGGGGGGGGGGGGGGGCCCCCCCCCCCGCCCCCCCCGGGGGGGGGGGCCCAGCAGGCAACAGCGGGGTGCGGCCGGGGGCGGGGGGGGGGGGCCGGGG